>SFGF01000028.1 GCA_004556655.1 Lachnospiraceae bacterium
ATAAAGCTGCCACTCTATATCTTTTCAAAAGTTGGGCAGATTGGTACTTTGATAGACTATATTCATTTTGAAATTACAGTTTGCGGAAACTCAAGCAATGGTGTACCACGGTGTATCCACATCCTCTTTTTTACGGAGGAAAAGAATCCAGCTGGTGCCTGCTGCCATTTTCTTCATGTAATTATCATCTCGGCCCACACAATGATGGAGTGATCTTCCCTCTTTTATCAGTTCGATACAGGCACCGGCAGGAATTATCATATATTTTTCATTCTCCCAGTAATATCTTGCGGCATCTGGAATCCGTTCTCTGATTTTCTGATCCAGCGGAGCATATTCTTTCAAGCGTTCCTGGTCTTTCTTTTCATTGGCTATGTCTACCAACTGGTCATGCCGCTGCCTCAGATTCTTTGGAAACCTTACAATGTCATCCGCTGTATCCATTCCCTGGGCCTTTGCCATTCGGAGATAGTCCTCCCAGGTAGTTATGACCTCGGCAGGTGTAATACTTTGCTTTTTCATGTAGTTGACCATCCTGATCACACTTCCCAGGCTTTTCAGAATGTTTTTACAGTTATCTGCATAGATTTTGTTTTCCTGCATCCATCCTATCAACTCATCTTTGATGGCTATTCCACTCTCCTGCTCATATTTCAGCCACCCCAGAGCGATTATTCCACCATCTATTTTTATCAATCTGCTAATTCTCTGTTTATCTATTCCCAGGATTTCCTGAGGATTCTTTCCGGTCCATTTGTAGTATCCTGTCACATATTCAGCTGTCAGTCTGAAAAGACCTGCCTTGATGAAAAACTCCAAAAACGGACTATTCTCATACTTGGCCATAAAATCACAAAATGGAATTTCTTTTCCCTCATGCCGCATCCACTCCGCCAGTGGAGCATATTGGAAAACGGTGCCTTTTAATGCCTGCTTTACATTTCTGGTATAAAGGTGCCCTTTAGCTTTCCATGCGCTCATATCTGCTGGTCTGCTGTCATCCCAGTATTCCACTCCTGTCAGGCCAGAAACCACACAATAGTCATACCAGGTCTTTTTTCCGTTCCATGTGGCCAGTACACAATCATAGCTCTTATATTTTTCTCCTTTCGGAGAACTGAATTTCTCCGCTATAATGTACCTGGTCAGAAATCCCTCATCTGTTCTCTGCAGATAAATAGTCTGCTTTCTATCGCGCATACTTCCTGCTTTGCCTATGGCCTTAAACTGTACTTTGCTGCTACAAGCTGGGCATTTTCCATGTGCATTATGTTTCTGCGTTCCATCCAATTCCACTGTTGCTCCGCAATATGCACAATTCCCTTGCTTTCTTTTCTTGGCATCATAGAACAAATAACGCTCTTCTTTGAAAACATGGTTTTTCAGCCATCTATCCCAGTCTTTTGGCAGAGGTTTTCTTGCTTCCTGCCTTGCTTTAATCCGTTCCTTTCTCTGGTTGTATTTCCGGTCTCTCTTTTCTCCCCGGATATCCTCCTCCAACTCCAGGAGCAAATTTGCCGCATCACTACGGTACCAATATCTTTTTTTCTTGTATCCCTCCAGAAATTTCTCTGTGACTTTCTGACTTTCCTGATCCACCTTGATGTTTATACTACTGCACCACCCTGTATATCCATGTGTAGCCCAGTATATTCCTTGCTGCACCCATGTCTTGCTTTGAAACTTGTATGTATAAAAATTCTTTTTGTCACATACCCAGCGGAAACTTATCTCTGTATCTTTTTCCTCTCCCTCAGGGCACATGATCCGTCTGGCATCATACACATCCATGACAATCACATCCCCTGCCATGCGTATTCTACCTATCCAATTTTCTGTTCCCTGGGCTTTCGCCGGCAATACTGGTAGTTTTTCAATCTCTTTTTTTCGTATCATTTCCTTGTGCCCTCCATGTAGTAATCCGAAATGATTCTCTTTGCTCTACCCATGCCAGGGATACCCAGTGTAACCTTGCCGGCGGACACGCCTGCTGCCTTGATGATATCTTTATTCACAGTCTGCTGATTCTTGAATGACCAAGACAAGAGAGCTGCAATGCAGCCTTTCAGGCTCTTGCCTTTCTTCCGTACCTGATGGGCCAGGACCTCATTTTCCATGCACTGCCCTCTTAAGTATTCCACCCAATCCTCCATAATCTCCTTAGGTTTTAGTTCTGCTACTTCTACATCAATCTTTCCCAGTGCTGCCGTCAATGCGTCGCACAGCTCTGGAATATCTCCCTGCAGATACATCTTCACAAAATCCCTCTGTATCCCGTTCTCTTCTGCCATAGCTTTCAGACTCTCTGTGTCCCCCTCATTAAACAGATTCTCTGCCAGCTCATTAATTTCTCCAAAAGAATTGAATTCTCCAAACTTCTCAAACATTTTCTTGCTCCTTTCGTTTTTGTATTTCCCCCTGTAGCCATCCAGTGTATTCATGCTTTCCCGGTTCTGTCAAAATGAGATGTTTGTTTGACAGGCTCCATATCCTCATCCACTCCTCCTGGTTCGCTACCGGCTTATGCTTACTTGTCAGAAATTCATTTCCGGCCCAGATGGCCAGATTTCGTTCCAGCATATTGATGACAAACTCATCCTCTGTACAGATGCAAATCTCACATGATTGATTAAACCTGTCCAGGGCCTCCGCCAGTGCCGTCAATATGGCCTGATGATATGTACCTGTAACTTTTCCAAATCCCTCTCTGGTCTTTGCTTGTCCATACACCATGCATTCCAGCACATATCCATAATATTTTTCTGTTGGTCTCGGAGAGCTGCTATCTACTGTTATGTAAATCTTTGTCTGATACAATTTATTCCCTCCTCACCGTTCTGATCATGGTGTACCGTCTATACTTGTATCCAGTCACTGGATTGATGCCCTCATAGATCCGCACAATACGATATCCTTTCTTCGGTTTCGGTGTTGCTTTCCACCGAATCAGCTTGTCCGGTTTCGGTTCCGGCAAAGGCATATTCCGTGATGTACTGTAACTGGCTTCTTTCAATCTTGGCTTTCCCTCAGTGCCATCTTCCTTTTTATAGGTTGTATGCTCATCCTTAGTCATATAATTGGCCAGCTTAGTAAAATCCTCATCATAAACCAAATCATTCAGCCTAATCCCTGATACCCATGTGCCTCCATGTGGCCATGCTTTTTTTATAATGCTGGCAGTATCTCCTATCTCATTGATGACCAGATGTATATGCCATGCACCCTTGGTACCTCTTTCTATGTTCCTGATCCAGAACAGCTCCCGTCCTCTCTTTTTATACTCCTTCCTTACAATCCGAATTGCCTTTTGAAAATCTTTCATGGCATCCTGCATCGTTGGCGGTCTGTTCCTTGTTTCATATGTCCATGTAGCGAAGCAGTCCCCAGCATCAAAATATTCCAGCAATCTCATCCGACATCTTCTGGCTTTATTAATTGCATTGACCTTTCTCATCTGTTCCTCTGTCGGTTTTGCTCTCTTGGTTCTCTGCTTGCCTGGAGCGCCATATCTCCCATCATGGAACTCCTCCACATCAATGACCGTTCCACCTCTATACCTGTATGTTTTTCTCTTTACTGCCATAGTCTCCTGGTCCTATCTTTAATATCTTTATCAAGTGGTAAACGGGTGCTTGTCTGCCCCGTTTTTCTTGACTTTTCAGGTCCATGATGGTACTATGATTTCAACGAATATTTTCCATAGTTCCTATGGACCAGCTGACATTTGCAGATGTCAGCTTTTTTATTTATCCTGTCATACGATAACTTCCACATTTGTGTCATTCTCTTTGGCAACCTGTTCCGCATATCTACGAACCTCTTCCAATGATCCACCCATGCACTTCATGTTGCTCATAATTCCATCTTCAAAAGGTATCGCCTTTGACCATCTGATAATTTTCACTGGATTTTCCTTTTGAATTCTTTGCATACGCTTCCTTTCCGGTGGCCCTCTGATCATTCCACCACTCTCCTCTTCGGCATGTGTACCACGTTGGTCTTTTCACCTTAAAAAGACTCCGAAAACCTGTTAACCATCCATACACTCTCTGGCCGGTGTACCCGCCGCCATCTATTCATGGTACCTGCACCGCAGCTATTGGCTTGCTGCCGCACATCTGCAGACTGCCACATCTACTGATTGCACTCTGCCGGAGTCGAACCGGCCGAACCTGTGAACCACCACAGAGAGTGCCGTTTTCTTCACTCTTTATCTTCTTTCTGTACTGCTGCCAACGTCCATACAATAACAGTCATTGCTCCTAAAAAAGCTCCTCCTAAAAATGCAGCTAAATATCCCACGCTTCATCATCCTCCTCATTTTCTTCATTACTATCGAATTCTCCATTTGCTACCCCAAAAAGAATCAGCCATGCCATTCCTACAACGAACATGCAGATCTGAACTGGATACCAGGTAGAATCCCATTCCGGAAGCTCAATAATTCCAACACTGGTAAATACCAGATACGATACCATTAAAGTAATTCCAATAAGAATTCCATTTCTTACATGTCTTTTAATCTTTTTCTTCTTCATTTCCATCTTCCCCCTGCAATTTGATTCCAGTTGCTTCAGTAAATTTCACTGGTGATATGTAATAACACCACTTTGATTTGTTCTTAACAGCAAATCCAAATGGCAACAAATTTCTCTGCATTCCCACCCGGATAAACTGCTCACTTACATTCATAAGAGCAGCTGCCTCTTTGATTGATAATCTATTACTCACTCATTCCACCACCTTTCGTCTATTGTCTTTTTCTACGATTTCTCCTATACTTTAATCACAGGCTCCCGCCAGAGCTGAGTTCTAAAGAAAGGAGTATTCATATGACCAAAGCAGAATTACTAACCAAGATTGATCAACGTGTAAATGCTTTGTTTTCTTCTTATGATTTCTATAACAAAGTCAAAGATGAAGCTGTTGCTGCATATGACAAATATGTAGAAGAAAAAGAACTAGAACCTTCATTCACTTTGCTCAATGACTTTATCAATGAAAATGTAATGAAAACAGCTATATCAACTGCAATGCATGAAACTATTGAACTTCTTGTAGAAGAAGGAATCATCTCTGACAAGTAGATCTCTTGCAGATCTCGGCAAGGGCTTCATCCATTTGTTGAGGCCCTTTTTCTGTTTCGTCTGTATTTGGAAAAGATTTCAGAATTTTTAATATACTTGGAAGTATTGCCGTTTCCTGTGGGCTCACTTTATTACCTCCTTTTAAAACCCGAATAGCAAAATTATTCATTTCCTCAATTACCTCTTTTTTCACGCTCTTACCTCTCTCCTTTCTTATTCCTCTGAATACGTCTCTTCGAAATCCGCTGCCATTACGCAGTATTTCTCCCCATCATTTTCCGAATTGCTAATCAATCGCATCTGCCTCTACTGGTAAACACCCTTACCAAAGTTGAAACTTATTCATGATTGCAAGGATCAACCCTATCATGCTTACCGCAAAAAAGAACCACTCTTTTTTTTCCATCTTTCTCACCGCTCTTCTCTCTCTTGCTTTTTTTATCTTTTACTCCTATACTTAAACTACCAGTTCTTACCAAGACCAATTACTAAAAAGAAAGGATTTTGACTCATGTATGTACCTACATTTCAAATGTTATCTACACTTGCCAATCAAACTGTCGAATCGACTCCAATTGTAAATGTTGATTTAACAATCACAATTTCTGTTATTCTTGCCGTCTGTGCACTTATTTCCCCTATTTGTACTTCCCTTATAAACAACAGGCATCAGCAAAAAATGAAATTACTTGAACTACGGGAGGAAGCACGAAAAGAAGATTTGTTTTACCACCGCAATATTTATGAAAACTATTTAAAAAACGCTATGAAATGTTTACATGAACCTGATACCCAATCTCTTCACGATTATGCAGAAAGCTACGCCCTTGCGCTAATCTACTTTCCACACGAATATAAAGACAGCCTAATTCTAATTAATGACTCTATAGTTAAAAGAAACGGTATTGACGCTCTTTCTGACCTTAATAAGCTATCTGAATTCGTACGTAAATCATTATCCAAATAGTAACTACCACACTTACTAATATCGCCCAAGCAATGTACCACTTTTCTTCGGGCGATATTTTTCTCATTATGCATATACATATCGCTGCCGTAACCCAAACTATCAAATATGCTATCCATACTGGCATCTTCCTCACCTCTCTTCTCCATTCGTCCTATCTCCTATTTATTGTCGTTTAGTTTTCTAAACTACTCACGCAAAAAAAATAAGTTGGAATTTCCTCTTTCTCAATTTTTAGTATTTCACAAGCTCTAATCATTTCATCCTGTGAAAATTCCAGCTGATTATTAAGCCTTTGACTTAACGATACTCTCCCTATTCCAAGCTCTTTTGAAAATGAATTCTGAGTTCCACATACTTCTTTTATTCTTCCTCTCAGCTTTCTATAATCGTATGCCACTTTATTTCCTCCTTTTTGTTTAGTTTTCTAAACCACTTTCATCATATCAATCATTTTGTTTTCTGTCAATACCATTATTTAGTTTTCTAAACATCTTCTTTTATATTTTTTATTTTTTGTTGTGTTTTCTAAACATATATGATATTATTACTGTAAAGCGAGGTGAGTACATGAAAACTACTGCAGACAGAATTAAAGAAGGAATGGAAATTCGTGGATTTAAACAATCAGATTTAGTTGAAAAAACTGGTATAAGTAAAGGTGCATTAAGTTCATATATTTCAGGTCGTTATGTACCAAAGCAAAATAATATTTATCTAATTTCCAAAGCACTCAACGTAAGCGAATCATGGTTGATGGGCAATGATGTTCCTATGGAACGTCATTTAAAAAATATTCCTTCTTCAACAGCCATTGTTATAAATGTTCTTGGCCGCGTTGCCGCCGGCATTCCCCTGGATGCTATTGAGGAAATTATTGATACAGAGGAAATCTCTCAAAAAATGGCTTCAGATGGAGAATACTTTGCATTGAAAATATCTGGAGACTCCATGGAGCCTAAAATCAGCAATGGAGATGTTGTCATTGTCCGCAAGCAATCCGATGCAGATGATGGAGATCTCGTCATTGCTATGGTAAATGGAGATGATGCAGTATGCAAAAGATTAAAAAAATATGCCGAAGGAATCGCTCTTGTATCCAACAATCCTTTATATGAACCAATGTACTTTTCAAATAAAGATATCGTTGAAAAACCTGTTACTATCCTAGGGAAAGTCAGAGAACTTAGAGCTAAATTTTAAAATGAATTGCGCCGGCGCAATCAGAAAGGATATGATTATTATGTTTTTCTTTTATGATGAAGATACAGATACTACAGATTCAACAGAAACTGGTACTGATCAAAAGCAAGCACTCAATAATACTTATACGGAATCTCTTTTCGAATCAATTAAGCATATTAATGAATACGGACAGGAATTCTGGTATGCAAGAGAGCTTTCAAAAGTTTTAGAATATAAGGATTTCAGAAATTTTGAATTAACCATTTTTAAAGCAATGGATGCCTGCCGCAATAGTAAAAACGAAATTTCTGACCATTTCGGTGAATGCACCGAGATGGTTCCAATCGGTTCTAATGCAAAAAGAGGTTTTCCAAGTTACCAATTATCAAGATATGCCTGTTACTTAATCGTAATGAATGGTGACAGCAGCAAACCGATCATTGCCCTCGGTCAGACCTACTTTGCAGTAAAAACACGCCAACAAGAACTTATTGAGAACTATGAACAACTCAATGAAGATCAAAAACGTTTAGCTATCCGAAAGGAAATGGCTGAACATAATAAGCTTCTTGTTGCTGCTGCCAAAGATGCTGGTGTAGAAACCACTTTAGAATATGCCATTTTCCAAAATCATGGATATATGGGATTGTATGGTGGATTAAAGGCAAAGGATATTAAGGCAAGAAAAGGATTGTCTGGAAATCAGCAGATTCTTGACTACATGGGATATGAGGAATTGGCTGCAAATCTCTTCCGTGCAACCCAGACAGAAGCTAAATTAAAACGCGAGCATATTACTGGTAAAGATAAGGCTAACCAAACGCATTATGATGTTGGTAAAAAAGTTCGTCAGACCATACAGGAGCTTGGTGGTACAATGCCTGAAGATTTGCCTACTCCTTCAAAAAGTATTAAACAAATCGAAAAAGAGCAAAAGAGACTGTCTAAGAAATAAAAAGTGGTCGCTCTCATTGGCGTGGGAGCGACCGAAGAATTGATTTATACGGTACCAGGACCGATATAACCAACCCCAGACAAGTTGATTATATCACAAATTCCTGGCACCTGTATAGGTGTATTTTTTATACCCAAATTCAGGAGGTGTGATATATGAAGTTACCAAATGGTTTCGGTAGTGTCTACAAACTATCCGGAAAAAGACGCAGACCCTGGGCAGCCAGAAAGACCGTTGGGTGGACTTACAATGAAGAAAAAGGAAAATCCTACCCGATCTATCAATTTGTAGGCTACTATGCCACCCGGCAGGAAGCTTTGACTGCACTGGCTGATTATAACAAAGATCCTTATGATCTACATCATGACACCATCACTTTTAAAGAAGTTTATGACAGATGGTCGGAAATACACTTTGCCAAAGTCAAAGACACCAATGGTTATGAAGCAGCTTATAAACTATGTACCAAAATTCAAAACATGAAATTTGTGGAGATAAAGCTGGATCATCTTCAGAAAGTAGTAGATGAATCCGGGAAAAATACCCCTACACTAAAAAACCTGAAAATTTTATTTGGACTAATGTGGGATTATGCTGTTATGCATGAAATTGTACCACAGGATAAAAGAGATATGATCAGGTATATCGATATCAGCAGGCCTGGCAATCCAAACTCCTATAACCGGGAGCCATTCCGAAAGAGAGAAGTTCAGATGCTCTGGGAAGCCAAAGACTCCAATATTTACATGACCGTTATTCTGATTCTGATCTATACCGGTCTCAGAATCGGAGAATTGCTGGATCTGAAGAAAGAAGATGTCCATCTGAACGAAAGATGGTTTTATGTCCGGGAATCAAAAACATCCTCTGGTATCAGAGAAGTTCCTATTGCCGAAAAGATTGTTCCGTTCTTCGAATACTGGCTCAAGCAGGATTGTGAATACCTGATTTGTACACCAAATAATGAACATTTTCTTTATAGAAATTATTATGATTCCTACTGGACTCCTTTAATGAAATCTCTGTCTTTTGAGAAGCATCGGCCACACGACACCCGGCACACCTGTATCTCACTTCTGACAGAAGCTGGTATAGATGAGCGTGTGATCAAAAAGATTGTTGGTCATAAAGGCCAAGGTGTTACAGAAACTGTCTATACCCACTTGGAGCTGCCGATTAAATTGGAGGCGATTAATAAGATATGAAAACCACATCCTACAAAAACAAATACAATGCCAACCATTATGACAGAATCAATCTCATTGTTCCCAAAGGTGAAAAGGACCGGCTGAAACAGCTGGCCGCTTCCCAGGGAATAAGTCTCAATGAATATATCTGCAGACTGATTCTCAAACAGGAAAATGATATGCTCGACCGGATGCAAATCGCAGAAAAGTATCGGAAAATGATTCTTACCATCACCGGATCCACAAAAGAAGGATATACCATCCAATTAAAAAAAGGGTACATCTATTCAGAGACTGGCATGGATTCTTTCTTCTGCAGAACCAAACCGGACATCCGGAAAAGTATCAAAAAATGTCTTGCGCAAGATATCTGAAAAAGTGTTACTATCCTGTTTCTATCTTGTTACTAATAGTGAATTTTTGAGGTGTTTTTAAATATCGTATGAACATGAAAAAATCCCGGAAACATAAGCATTTCCGGGATTTCTGTGTCTCTGTAATTTGTTCTCGAATTATCGTTTGGAGAACTGCGGAGCGCGACGTGCGGCTTTGAGACCGTATTTCTTACGTTCTTTCATTCTCGGATCACGAGTCAGGTAACCAGCTTTCTTCAGAACTGGTCTGTACTCAGCGTCTGCCTGCAGAAGAGCACGGGAAATACCGTGACGGATTGCACCAGCCTGTCCTGTAAATCCACCGCCGTGAACATTTACCAGAACATCAAATTTATCAACTGTGTCAGTTGCTACCAGCGGCTGACGAACAACTACTTTCAGAGTTTCCAGACCGAAATACTCGTCGATATCTCTCTTATTGATTGTGATTTTACCTGTACCTGGGGTCAGATAAACTCTTGCGATAGATTTTTTTCTTCTTCCTGTTCCGTAGAATCTTGTATTAGCCAATGTTCTTTACCTCCTCATTAAAATGTTAATACTTCCGGTTTCTGAGCTGCATGAGCATGTTCAGCACCAGCGTATACGTGAAGTTTTTTGATCATCTGTCTTCCCAGAGGTCCCTTTGGCAGCATACCTTTTACTGCAAGCTCAATAACTTTTTCAGGTTTTTTAGCCATCATCTCTCTCAGAGTAGTTTCTTTCATACCTCCAACATAATCGGAATGGTTGTAATAAACTTTCTGATCCAGTTTTTTACCGGTTACTTTTACTTTGTCAGCATTGATTATGATCACATAATCACCTGTATCTACATGAGGAGTGAAAACTGGTTTGTTTTTTCCTCTTAAAACACTTGCTACATTGGAAGCCAAACGGCCTAATGTACAGCCTTCAGCGTCTACTACATACCATTTTCTTTCAATCTTATCTGGATTAGCCATAAAACTGTTCATGGATTTCCCTCCTGTTATTCAAACTTTTAACTGTAATTATCTATAATGTAAAATACCTTTTCCGGGGCTTTGGCAAGGCATTTTCGCACTACGTCACATTGAGATATTATATTATACTGACCCGTGTGTGTCAACTGTTTTTTCTATATTTTCATTTGATTTTTCATGTTTTTTCCACATGATACCGCTGTTTTGGATTGCATTATCCACATTTTCTCCGGTATCTTTCACTCCGTTTCCGGATAACGGATTTCCACCAGAGTCAATCCTTCCGGTCTTGCAGTCTCACCGGCAAGCTCCCGGTTTTTTCCTTCCAATATGGTCTTCACATGTTCCGGCGGATAGTAACCGCCGCCCACACGGATCAACGTACCGGCTATGATTCTTACCATATTATATAAAAAACCATTCCCCTGAATCCGAATCGTTATCACGTCGTCTTCCGAACGATTTACATTCAAAGAATAAATGGTACGAACCGTACTCTCCACCTCAGGCTTGTAAGTGGAGAAACTTTTAAAATCATGTTCTCCTATAAGATAGGAAGCACCTTCCCGCATTTTTTCCACATCCAGCGGATAATAATAAAAATACGTATACAGACGCTTGGTAGGATCCGGAAATCTACGGTTATATATTTTGTACTCGTATGTTTTTATTGTCTTCTGAAATCTGGGATGAAAATCACAAGGTACTTCCCGGGAATCCTGAATACGGATATCCTCCGGCAGCCGGGTATTCAGTGCAAAGGAAATTTTATCTGCCGGCATTCGAGCATTGGTATCAAATACCGCCACATTTCCCAGTGCATGCACACCGGCATCCGTCCGACTGGCTCCAATGGTAGAGATTGATTCTCCCAATAATTCGCTTAAATATCGGTTCAGTACTTCCTGTACGGACAGCCCATTGGGCTGTACCTGCCATCCACAGTAGTTGGTCCCGTCATAGGCCACTGTCAATTTTACCCGTTTCATTCTGTTCTCCTAAATTCCCACAATTCTGAACACAATACTCACGGCAAGATATCCAAACATCACCAGATAAGCCACATAATCTCTTCCTGCATAAACCAGTGGCTTCATCTGCGTCCTTCCATCACCGCCATGATAACATCTGGCTTCCATTGCCATGGCAAGATCATTGGCACGGCGAAATGCAGAAACAAACAGTGGTACCAGAAGTGGTACCATATTCTTCACTTTCTGTACCAGTCCGCCGCTCTCAAAATCAGCGCCACGCGCCATCTGTGCCTTCATGATTTTATCCGTCTCTTCCAGAAGAATCGGGATAAATCGCAGGGCGATCGACATCATCATAGCAATCTCATGAACCGGTACGTGAATTTTATTCAGCGGACGCATCAGCCGTTCCAATCCGTCCGTCAGCTGGTTCGGTGTTGTAGTCAAAGTCATCAGTGAAGCTCCGATAATCAAGAATACCAAACGTACTCCCATTTTCAGAGACATACGGATTCCTTCTTTTGTAATCTTAATGATCCAGAAAGACCAGATCACCTCTCCCGGTGTAAAAATCAGATTGAAAAACATGGTAATCAAAAGCAGCATCATAACCGGCTTCAATCCTTTTACCATGAACTTAAAAGGAACTTTCGAAATTATAATCATTGCGATCAAAGAAAGTGCTGCAACCACATATCCAACCCAGGATGAAAAAACAAACAATGACACAATATATACCATAGTTCCGACAAACTTTACCCTGGGATCCAGGCGATGCAATATGGAATCCGCCGGATAATACTGACCTATCGTAATATCTCGAATCATAAGGCACCTCTTTTCTCTAACGCTTTCATGATAATAATTCTGGCTTCTTCAACAGTAGTAGCACTGGTATCCACTTTCATACCTTTTTCTGCCAGTGCATGCATAATGTAAGTAATCTGAGGCGCAGCCAGACCGATTTTTTCCAGTTCTTTATAATGAGAAAACACTTTTTTCGGAGCATCGTCATATGCCTTTTCCCCATGATTCATAACAATAATTCGATCCACATATTTTGCAATGTCTTCCATACTGTGTGACACCAGAATAATCGTAATTCCTCTGGTCTCATGCAGGCTTGCAATCTGATCCAGAATCTCATCTCTTCCCTGTGGATCCAAGCCAGCCGTAGGCTCATCCAATATGAGCACTTTCGGATTCATGGCCAGCACACCTGCAATCGCCACTCTTCTTTTCTGTCCGCCCGACAATTCAAAGGGGGATTTTGCATAAAAACTCTCATCCAGTCCCACGTGCTTCAGTGCCTCTTTGGCACGTTCTTCGCATTCTTCCTGTGTAAGATTCTGATTTTTAGGGCCAAAACATACGTCGGTCAGCACATCGGTCTCAAACAACTGATGCTCCGGATACTGAAATACCAGTCCTACCTGACTTCTCAAGCCCCGAAGAGGAAACTGTTCCGCCCAGATATCCTGGCCTTCAAAATAAATATGACCCTGGGAAGGACGTACTAATCCATTAAAATGCTGAATCAATGTGGACTTTCCACTTCCCGTATGTCCGATGATCCCCACAAACTGTCCTTGTGGAATCTCCAGGCTCACATCCTTCAGCGCATGCATCTCATAAGCAGTCCCCGGACTATAAGTATAATATACATGTTCCATCCGAATGGATTGGGCACCACTTTGGGGCTGATCGTGTGTTTTTTCCCATTTTATATTTTCGACATTGGAATACGTATCATGAACCTCAATTTTTTCCCAATTCTCCGGGACGCTCAGATTCTCCTGCCCCAGTGCATCCACCAGTTCCTGGATTGTCAGAATTCCTTCCGGAATCATGAGTCCGCTCTTACGTAATTCATAGGAAAGCAATGTCACCTGCGGCACATCTAAGCGATATTTTTTCAGTTCATCTACCCGCGAGAAAATATCACGAGGAATTCCATGCATCACCACGTGGCCGCTGTCCATCACATACACATCATCAGCGAATACAACTTCTTCCATGTAATGGGTAATCAGAATCACCGTCACTTTTTCTTTCTGATTCAGCTCACGGACTGCTTTCAGCACTTCTTTTCTTCCATTCGGATCCAGCATGGCTGTAGGCTCATCCAGTACAATGCACTTTGGACGCATGGCCATTACTCCGGCAATCGCTACTCTCTGCTTCTGCCCACCGGACAGCTTATTCGGAGATTGATGACGGTAAGCTGTCATCCCTACTGCCGCCAGACTTTCATCTACACGGCGCCAGATTTCATCTGTGGGCACTCCAAGATTTTCCGGCCCAAATCCCACATCCTCCTCCACTACAGTTCCAATAATCTGATTGTCCGGATTTTGAAATACCATTCCTGCTTTCTGCCGGATCTTCCATATATCATCAAGAGAAGAAGTATCCATATGATCCACCCACAAAGTACCCTCAGAAGGTACCAGAAGACCATTGATATGCTTGGCAAGTGTGGATTTTCCGCTTCCATTGTGACCCAGGATAGCAATAAACTGCCCCTCCTCAATATCAAGATCCACGTCATCAATTGCCCGGTTTACCTCCGGTTCTTCTCCCTCTTCTCCATATCTTAAATAGTCGTAAGCAAGCTTTGCCGCTTTAATAATTCCCATCTGCTCACCTGTTCTTTCAAAATCTATATCATCAAATATAGGACAACAAAACGCCTATATGTCAAAAAGAGCCTGACATCGGGAACATTCCCAAATATCAAGCCCTATTGTATCTGATTTTTCCACACATTACAAGGAAATTACCTCAGTTTTCCACACTTTTTGCCTTAATCCTCAGATTTACCGTTAATATTCCCGCACATACGCAAAGCAATGCAATCAGATTTTTCAGTGTAAATGCATTTTCACCAAGGATCAGTCCTGACAGAAGTACCCCAAATATCGGGTTAGTAAATCCATAAATCGCCACCTTGCCCACAGGATTATGTGTAAGAAGCAGTGTCCACAGAGAGAATGCCACACTGGAAATGATCGCCATGTAGAGCAGCAATGCACTGCTCTTTAAAGTAAATCCCTGGACACTTCCTCCCAGGAAAAATCCGATCGCCGTCAAAACCAGACCGCCAAACAAAAACTGCCATCCCGTAATAGTAAAAGTATTATCCTCCGCCGCAAAGGTTTTCACATACACAGATGCAACCGCCGCCACCAGGCTGCTGACAACCATGCATCCTTCCCCTGTCAGCGTAAAGCTTCCATCGAATCCATTTGCCGTAAAATTCACCAGGACAACTCCGGAAAGTCCCAGAAGACAACCTACGGTTTTTCGTAGATTCATTCGGTCTTCACCGGAATATCCCCTCTTTTTCGTAAACCAAAAATGCGCCATCACAATAGCAAAAAAATAGTTTGATGCCGTAATGATAGACCCCTTGGAACCTTCCGTATGAGAAAGTCCTATATAAAAAAACAAATACTGAAATGTGGTCTGTAAAAGTCCCAGAATCAATATATTTTTCCGGATCTGCTTTTTGGGTATCGGAAACCTCCGGTTACCGATCCAGCCGATGATCAGAGTAAGAATCCCGGCCAATGTAAACCGATATCCGGCAAACAACATCTGACTTGCCGTATCATTGTCCGCTATAGAAAACAGCCGGTATCCTACTTTTATGCTTGGAAATGCACTTCCCCATAAGAATGTGCACAACAAAGCAATTCCACAAACCACGATATTTTTTGTAAGAATGGACGACTGCCCATTTTTCACAGAAGTTTCCATTTTACTTTATCTCTCCATCCATTTCACTTTTTCCAGTGCTGTCTGGTTCCGGTTCTTCTGCAAATCCTGTCAGCTGATCAATGATTTCCCAGATTTCTTCTCTTCCCTGTTTTGTCTGCGCTGAAAACGGAATCACCATAGTTCCGGGAATCACCTGCAAACCCTGACGTATTGCTTTTATCTGTTTCTGAACCTGGCTTCTCTTGATTTTATCCAGTTTTGTTGCTATAATGATCGGCTCATACCCGTGATCCAGGATCCATCGATACATGATTCTGTCATTTTCTGTGGGATCATGACGAATATCAATTAACAAAAAAACTGCGCGGATCTCCTTGGATTGATGAAGATAATCTTCAATCATCTTGCCCCACTTTGCCTTGATTTCTTCTGAAGCTCTGGCATATCCGTAACCTGGAAGATCCACCAGATAAATTGCTTCATTGACATTATAGAAATTTATTGTCTGGGTCTTTCCGGGAGCCGCACTGGTGCGGGCAAGTGACTTCCGATTCATCAAAGCATTAATCAGGGATGATTTTCCCACATTGGATTTTCCTGCAAATGCCACTTCCGGCCGTCCTGTTTTAGGAAGCTTACTGGTGATACCGCAGACGATATCCAGTGATACATTTTTTATGACCATAATGCCCTCCTGCTGTCCTAAGATTTTCGTTTATCCTGACCTACAGACTCAGTCTGCCAGTGCCTCTTTCAGCACATCTTCCATACTTTCAACATATACAATTCGAAGCCCGTCCGTGATTTCACTGTCGATTTCTTCCACATCTGGTTTATTCTGAGCCGGCACCAGTACATTCGTAATACCCGCTGTCTTTGCAGCAAGCAGTTTTTCTTTCAGACCTCCGATCGGCAGCACTCTTCCTCTCAGGGTAATCTCACCTGTCATGGCCAGATTTGCTTTCACTGCCCGCCCGGTAATTGCAGAAAGCATGGCTGTCGCCATAGTGATACCTGCAGAAGGTCCATCTTTCGGCACCGCACCTTCCGGAATATGGATATGCAGATCATGTTTTTTGAAAAATTCCGCATCAATTCCATACGTATCTGCTACAGAACGAATATAGCTGATCCCCGCCTGCGCAGACTCTTTCATTACATCCCCCAGTTGACCGGTCAGAAGAAATTCACCTTTCCCCGGCATCAGATTAACTTCAATCTGAAGCGTATCGCCGCCTACACTGGTCCATGCCAGTCCCCGAACAATGCCTATCTCATCTTTTTCATTTACTTTCTGATAATTATATCTGGATTTCCCAAGAAATTCTTCCAGATTCTCTTTCGTCACTTCCACCTGTTTCCGCTTATCCTGAAGAATTTTCCGGGCAGTCTTCCGACAGATTTCTCCTAATTTTCTTTCCAGATTCCGGACACCTGCTTCCCGTGTATACCCGGATATCATCATGCGCAACGCTTCATCCGTGATCGAAAGCTGACCTTCTTTCAGCCCGTTTGCTTTCATCTGTTTGGAAATCAGATGCTCTCTGGCAATATGTTCTTTTTCATTTTCCGTGTAGCTGGAAATCTCAATCACTTCCATACGATCCATCAATGGTCTGGGAATACTTTGCGGATCATTTGCGGTAGCAATAAACAATACTTCTGACAGATCAATGGGAAGTTCCACATAGTGATCTGTGAACTTTTTGTTCTGCTCCGAATCCAGAACCTCCAGAAGAGCAGATGAAGTGTCTCCTTTATAATCACTGCTGACTTTATCAATCTCATCCAGAAGCATCAGAGGATTTTTTACACCTGCCTGTATCAGTCCGGCAGCGATACGTCCCGGCATAGCGCCCACATAGGTTCGACGATGTCCGCGGATCTCAGCCTCATCTCTGACACCTCCCAGGCAGACTCTCACATATTTTTTATTTAAAGCTCTGGCCACCGAACGGGCAATGGATGTTTTACCGGTTCCCGGCGGTCCCACCAGACAAAGGATCGGACTGCTTCCTTTTTTGGTCAGTGTACGCACTGCCAGAAATTCCAGCACTCGCTCTTTCACCTTTTCCAGTCCGTAATGATCTGCTTCCAGAATATCTTTTGCTTTATTCAAGTTATTGTTATCCCGGGATGCCTTATCCCATGGAAGTTTAAGCAGAGTATCGATGTATCCTCTTGATACGCTGCTCTCTGAATTATTGTATCCGAGGCTCTTGAACCTTTTGATTTCCTTGAAAATCTTATCCTTAACCTCTTCGGATGCCTTCAAATTTTCCGCCTGCTGCTGGAAATGATCTGCTTCCGAAACCGTATCATCTTCACCCAGTTCTTCCCGGATGAGTTTCAGCTGTTCCCGGAGGATATATTCTCTCTGATTCTTATCGATCCGTTCTTTGACTTTATTTTGAATTTCTGTGCGCAATCGCATGATTTCAATCTCATTGCTCATAATAACACCCAGAAGTTCATAACGGTCATCCAGAGAAACAGCCTCCAGAAGCTGCTGTCTCTGCTCAAAACCCAACGGAAGATTGATACAGATCTGATCTACCAAATGCCCTATCTCCTCGATATCAA
Source organism: Lachnospiraceae bacterium (assembly GCA_004556655.1). GTDB lineage: Bacteria > Bacillota > Clostridia > Lachnospirales > Lachnospiraceae > Oliverpabstia. Next base: position 18,001 of record SFGF01000028.1, read on the forward strand.
GGATCTGATTGGAAAGCTCTTTGCTGATCTTCTGATTTTCCCTGCAATATACAAGAAAAATATCTTTGATACTGCGAACCATCGCCTCTTTTAGATTATCAGGAAGAACCTGTTCTTCCGTCTCAAATCCGGCAACTTCTGCCTCCAGATACGATATCTCTTCTTCCAGTTCCACAAGCTCTGCCCGTTCCAGACCTTCCACCAGAACCCGCAGAACACCTTTCGGCATCTTGACAACCTGTTTTACCATGGCAATTGTACCGATTCTGTACAGATCATCTATGGCAGGCTCCTCCACCTTCGGATCTTTCTGGGTCACCAAAAAGATTTTCTGGTCCTGGGTCATAGCCTCTTCCACTGCTTTGACGGATTTCTCCCTGCTGATATCAAAATGGACGATCATGTCCGGCAAAATAGTTGTTCCGCGAAGTGCAATGGCAGGCATCACCTTTATCGTATTGTTCATCTGTTTCCTCCCTGTCAGGCGGTTTCCGGTCTTCCTGCCCGTTTCGAAGAATTTCTTCTTCTGGAGACTTTACTTTCTCCATGTGTTACTACAGGGCTTTCTTTTCCTGTTACCGCATCTTTTGTAATCACACATTTCTGGATTGTCTGATCGGACGGAGACTCATACATAACATCCGTCATGGTTTTCTCGATCACGGAACGAAGTCCTCTGGCTCCTGTCTTACGCTCCATGGCAATCTTGGCAACTTCACGCAGAGCTTCCTCTTCGAATTCCAGTTCCACTCCATCCATCTCCATGAGAGCCTGATACTGTTTCACCAGAGAATTCTTCGGCTCTTTCAGAATACGTACCATTGCTTCTTCATCCAGTGCATCCAGCGAAACAACCACCGGTACACGTCCGATAAACTCCGGAATCAGACCAAATTTGATAAAGTCCTGAGGCATTACTTCTTTCAGAATCTCTCCCACATTTTTTTCATGTTTCAGACCAAGAGAGCCGTTAAATCCTATTGTTTTCGTATCCATACGAGTCTCTATAATTTTTTCCAGTCCTTCAAAAGCCCCTCCACAGATAAACAGGATATCCGACGTGTCAATCTGAATAAATTCCTGCTGCGGATGCTTTCTTCCGCCATGAGGGGGAACAGAAGCAACTGTACCCTCAATGATTTTTAAAAGGGCCTGCTGTACACCCTCTCCGGATACGTCACGTGTGATGGATGCATTCTCAGACTTTCTTGTAATCTTATCAATCTCATCAATATAGATGATTCCATGCTGTGCCCGCTCAATATCATAATCGGAAGCCTGAATCAGCTTCAGAAGAATATTTTCCACATCTTCCCCGACATAACCTGCCTCCGTCAATGTGGTTGCATCCGCAATAGCAAATGGCACATTCAGCATTCTTGCAAGATTCTGTGCCAGATAAGTTTTTCCCGAACCTGTCGGTCCAAGCATCAGTATATTACTCTTCTGTAATTCCACATCAGTCTTCTGTGCAGACAGAATTCTCTTGTAATGGTTATATACAGCCACAGAAAGAACCTTTTTTGCCTCATCCTGCCCAATTACATAATCATCCAGAAATTCTTTCATTTCTTTCGGTGTCATCAGATTGATGTCTTCATCCATTCTGTAATCATCGGCAAACTCTTCATCGATAATCTCTGAACAGATTCCTACACATTCATCACAAATAAAGGCTCCGTCCGGTCCCGCAATCAACTTGCGTACCTGTCCCTCTGTCTTTCCGCAGAAAGAACAGCGAATCCTGGGTTCCCCGTTTTTCAATGCCATAATTATACAATTCCTTTCTAGATACTATCCTGCAAAATGCTCTGTTGAACATTTTTATACGTCGTAACAGGAGGGCGCTGCCACCGGCAACCCCCTCCTGTTCTACTTACTTTATCTGTTGGTAATCACCCTGTCAATCAGTCCATATGCCATCGCTTCCTCAGCTGTCATATAGTTATCGCGCTCGGTATCCTGGGCGATCTTTTCCAGGGGCTGTCCCGTATTGGCTGCCAGAATAGAATTCAGTCTGTGTTTGGTCTTCAGAATCTGCTCCGCCACGATCTGAATCTCTGTAGCCTGTCCTTTTGCGCCGCCGGATGGCTGATGTATCATAATCTCTGCATTTGGAAGGGCAAAGCGTTTGCCTTTGGTTCCTCCCGCCAGCAGGAAAGCGCCCATACTGGCAGCCAGTCCCATACAGATGGTTGACACATCACACTTAATATACTGCATTGTGTCATAAATCATCATGCCGGCTGACACAGAACCTCCCGGGCTGTTGATATACAACTGAATATCTTTTCCCGGATCTTCCGATTCCAGGAACAGAAGCTGCGCTGTCACCAGATTGGCACTGACATCCGTTACTTCTTCCCCGAGAAAAATGATACGATCTTTCAGAAGACGGGAGTAAATATCATAATTCCTCTCGCCTCTGCTTGTTTGTTCAATGACGTAAGGTACTAAACTCATATGCAAGCCTTCCTTCTATCTTCTTACTACCGGTAATCCTGTATCAATACTTAAAATTACTCTTCTGTTTTTTCAACTTCAACTGCTGCTTCTGTAATCAGAGTTACCGCTTCCTGAACAGCCATATCTTTCTTCATCTGTTCTTTTTCAGCATCACCCAGTACTTCTTTCAGTTTTTCAACTTCCATCTTGTACATTTCGGCCATCTTGCTGATCTCTTCATCCAGTTTCTCATCCGAAATCTGAATATCTTCTGCTTCTGCAATCTTTTCCAGAACCAGTCTGCTCTGGATTCTCTTCAGAGCCTGTGGTTTCATCTGCTCATGCAGAGTAGCCGGTGTGGTTCCTGTAAACTGCATATACTGCTCCATAGTAAGACCCTGAGACTGAATTCTTCTTGCGAAATCATCAATCATCTGGTTTACCTGGCTGTCGATCATGGCATCCGGAATCTCCATGGCAGCATTTGCGATTGCAGCTTCAACTGCTGCATCTTCTTTTGCCTGTTTTGCTGCATCTGCTTTTTTCTCTTCCAGATTCTTCTTGATATCTGCTTTGTACTCATCCAGAGTATCGAATTCGGAAACATCTTTTGCGAATTCGTCATCCAGTTCCGGCAGTTCTTTTACTTCAATTTTCTTAACTGTGCATTTGAATACTGCTGGTTTTCCAGCCAGATCTTTTGCCTGATAATCTTCCGGGAAAGTAACATTTACTTCCATCTCTTTGCCGATCTCAGCGCCTACCAGCTGCTCTTCAAATCCCGGGATAAATGCACCGGAACCGATGGTCAGAGGATAATCTGTTCCTTTTCCGCCTTCAAAAGCTTCTCCGTCAACAAATCCCTCAAAATCCAGAGTTACTTTATCACCGTCAGCAACGGCTCTGTCATCTACATCGATGGTTCTGGAGTTATTTTCCTGTTCTCTCTTCAGTTCACCTGCGATTTCTTCGTCTGTTACTTCCAGTTCACCCTTCGGAACTTCCAGTCCTTTGTACTCACCCAGAGTTACTTCCGGTTTCAGAGCAACTTCTGCTGTGAAAATGAATGGTTTGCCTTTTTCAAGCTGAACCACATCAATCGAAGGCTGAGAAACGATTGTTTCCCCACATTCATCCAGTGCTTTGGAATATGCTTCCGGAATCAGTGCATTTGCTGCATCTTCATAGAAGATACCTGCACCATACATTTTTTCAATCATAGCTCTTGGAGCTTTTCCTTTACGGAAGCCCGGAATGTTGATTCTGTTTTTCTGTTTCAGGTATGCACCCTGAATTGCCTTCTCAAGATCTTCTGCGGAAACTTCGATTGTAAGTTTCGCCATGTTCTTCTCCAGTTTTTCTACTGTTACGCTCATTGCTGTAGCTCCTCCTTTATCTTTTATGGAAATTATTCTTCAAATACCGTATACGGCAGGATTATGCCGATCTGATATACTCTTCCATACTCATACATTTTTGTAGTATAACACAAGCCCTGGAAAAACACCAGCATTTTTTATTGAAAAAGCCCATAAATGATGGATTTTTTGATTTCTTCCGCTTTTTCGGCACTCTGAAGACGCTCAATCAGTGCCGCCGCAAAGTCAATCGCTGTCCCCAGCCCCCGGCTGGTGATTATATTGCCTGATACAGCCACTGCGCCTTTTCCGATCGAAGCGCCCACAAGTCTCTCCTCAAATCCCGGATAACAAACTGCCTCTTTTCCTTTCAGAAGTCCCAGATCTCCAAACACACTGGGGGCAGCACAGATTGCTCCCAATAATTTTCCTTCCTGATTCCAGGAGCACAAAAGATCGGTAAGCGGTTGATAAGCTCCCAGATATTTTGTACCCGGCATTCCCCCGGGAAGTACCAAAAGCTTCGCCTGTGCGAAATCCATCGTTTCAAATAACTCGTCTGCCATCACCTGAATTTTGTGAGAACCCATAATTTCTTTTCTTCCCATGATGGAAACCGTCACTACTTCCTCCCCTGCACGACGAAGAAGATCCACAACCGTCAATCCCTCAATTTCTTCAAAACCATCTGCCAGAAAAACACATACTTTACTCATTTCTATACCTTCTTTCTTCCAAATATTTATTGCTTAAACCTCTCTTGTTTTTTTCACACATGCTTTCACCGCTTCAAACACGGCACTGCGGAATCCTTTTTCTTCCAGTACACGAACTGCTTCGATCGTCGTCCCTTTTGGAGAGCAGACCATATCTTTCAGTTCCCCGGGATGCTTTCCTGTCTCCAGAACCATTTTCGCACTTCCCAATACTGCCTGGGCCGCAAACCGATACGCCTGAGCTCTGGGCATCCCATCCGCAACTGCGGCATCTGCCATTGCTTCTATAAACATAAACACGTACGCAGGGGAGCTTCCGCTTACTCCCACCACTACATCGATCATTTCTTCTGTTACGATCTCTGACTTTCCAAATCCCGAAAAGATCCGGCACACTCGATCAATATCTTCCTGCGTTGTTCTTGCATTACCGCAGACACAACTCATTCCTTCTCCCACAAGAGCTGGCGTATTTGGCATGGTACGCACGATCTTTGTAGGTTTCCCGAATTGTTCTTCCAGCCAGTCCAGCTTTTTGCCCGGAGTGATGGATACAATGACTGCATCTTCTTTCACACTGCCTCTGATCTCCGCAATCACTTCTTCATAATAAAAGGGTTTTACAGCCAGAACCAGTACATCTGCGAATGCAGCCACCTCACAATTAGAAGCAGTCAGACGGATTCCCAACTCTTTTTCTGCTCTTTCCCTGCTTGCTTCCGATCTGGCTGACGCCAGAAGATCCTCCGGTGCTGCCACCTGATTTTTCACAATACCGCCAATCATAGCAGATGCCATATTTCCACAACCAATAAATCCAATCTTCATTTTATCATCTCCCATTCCTTTATCCCTTTTTATATGCGTCCATCCGGATAAACTTCGCATTCACCAGATCATTTTCATTCAACGGTCGCTTCCATGTACGACAGTTGCACTTTGTTCCTTTTACATGCTGATCACAACTCAACCCTGCAGTACAGACCTGCGGACCGCCGCACTCCGATGCCACCACCATATCATTGCCAATATATAACAGGATATGCTGGTATCTCTCTCCGTTATAGCAACAACAAATGGCATCTCCCGGCTGGAGTTCTTCTCTGCTGATTTCCTGTCCATGCAGAGCAAAATTGTTGGCATTCAGATCCGCACCAAAATCATATCCATTCTGTGTATAAGCATACATTAGAAGCCCGGAACAATCCACGCCGCCGTCAGCAGGTCCGTTGCCGCCCCAGATATACTGAGCATCCAGAAGCGACAAAGCCGTTTTGCACACATCACTTTCTTTCACCGTAACCGTACATACAGCCTTTGCATCTCCCAGCTTTGCCGTAATCTGTGCTGTGCCTTCTCCTATAGCCGTAATCTTTCCACGGAAAACTTCTGCGACCTGCGGATCGGAACTGCTCCAGCGAACAGCTTTCCACCGGGTTGTATCTGTCGGCTGACAATTCGTCACAAGGTTTGCTGTTTCACCTGCCAGTAGAGAAATGGATTCCTTATTAAGTGTTATACTTTTCAGTGGAATCGTTTTTTCTTTCTGAATAGAAGTATCTTTTTTCCCTTCTTCATCCACCCAGATATTTCCTACCCAGGTACCGGCCAGCATTCTTCCGTCCGTTCCCACATAATAATCCTTTATCCACTGACTGGCCGCCATTTGGCCGTTCTCATTAAAATAATACCAGCCATCATCAATCTTTTGCCATCCACTTACACAGTAACCGCTATCATCAAAATAATACCATTTTTTATCCACTTGTTTCCATTGCCACTCGGCATAGATCCCATCGTCTTCCTGATACTTCCATCCCTGATCGGTCTTCGTCCATTCTGCTGCCTGTACCGGTACAGCTGACACAGAAAGAACTGCCGAAATCCCCAGAATGAAAAGTCCTGTATATATCTGTTTAATACTCAATTTCTCACTCCTTGTCTTTCTATTCCAAAAGAAACAATTTATTCTGCTAATTATAACACCAAGTGGATGCATTTACGAGAAATTTTTGATATACTAAGGAAAATATATGGAAATGAGGTGAATTTTTTGCTTACCTGTGACTATAAAGTTCTCACCATCGACGGAGATTATGCCCACCTGCAGCGTACTGACATCCCGGAAGAAGAGCCAAAGCTGGTGGCCCGTGCCCTGCTTCCTCCGGAAATCTATGAAGGATGTCTTCTCCATTACGAAATGCTGCAATACGAAATGAAGTAAATAAACGTTCAGAGGACGGCTGTTGACCGTCCTCTGATTCGCAATCATTTATCCGTAAATATTTTTTACTTTTTCATGGCTTTTTCGGCATATTCTGTCGTAACCAGTTTCTCATACTCTGCTCTCTTCTCCAGTTCTCCCGCACTTTCCAAAATGTCCTGTAAAAGTTCAAATCCTGCTTTTTCAAATACCAGATTCTCTTTCCAGGTATCCTGTTCCTGATATCTTTTTACAATTGCAGTGACTGTCTCCAGATCATTTTCCTCAAACTGCGGTTTGATCACTTTGGCAATCTCTTCCGAAGAATGACTATTGACATAATCCAAACCTTTTTGCAGTGCGTTGGTAAATTTCTGGATGATGTCGGGATGTTTTTCCATATAACTGCTCTTTGCGCTGTAGGAGGTATAGGGCACATAACCGGAATCCACACCACAGGAGGCAACTACATAGCCCACCCCTTCCTGTTCAAGCGCAGTGGCTGATGGTTCAAACTCTATGGTAAAGTCACCCTGCCCGCCTGAAAATGCCGCTGCGGTGGAACCAAAGTCAATACTCTGGTTGATGTTCATGTCTGCAGTCGGATCAAGACCGTTCTGTTTCAAAATATACTCAAAAACCATCTCCGGCATACCACCTTTTCGCCCACCCAGTATATTCTTTCCTTTCAGATCACTCCACTGGAAATCCGGCATTTCCTCTCTGGCCACCAAAAAGTTTCCGGCTCTCTGCGTTCCCTGTGCAAAATTCACCACCGGGTCATTGGCGCCTTCCAGATATGCATAAACCGAAGCCTCAGCCCCCATAAATCCAATCTGAGCATCGCCGGATATGACAGCAGCCATGGTTTTATCCGCACCATATCCTGTTACCAGTTCCAGATCTATGCCTTCTTTTTCAAAATATCCATTTTCGATAGCAACGTACTGAGGGGCATAAAAGATAGAGTGCGCCACCTCATTCAATGTTACTTTTTCCAGTTTCTCACTTTCTCCTTTTCCTGTCTCATTTCCGCATCCTGCAAATCCCGTACATGCCAGAACTGCCACCAGACCGATTGCTGTCAGTTTCTTTTTCATCATGACCTCCCAGATATAATTCATGATAATAAGATATGTACCTTCAGCGAAAATGGTTCAAAATCTGTATCAGATAATCTGACTGAATGCATATGCAAATGACACATTCCACATATCGTCAGCAGATTACAAACGGGACAAGCAGATATCCATAAGAACCTCTACATGTCCCGTTTCTTTTATTCTACCCTGATCATCCGATATCCCACGCCCACATGGGTCTGAATATACTGAACCGAGTCTGAATATTTCTCCAGTTTTTTACGAAGTGTAGCCATAAACACTCTTAACGAAGCCACATCATTCTCCCAGCTATGTCCCCAGATATTCTGGGTGATAAATGTATGAGTCAATACTTTTCCCACATTCCTTGAGAGCAGACACAATAGCTTATATTCGATCGGCGTCAAATGAAGCTCTTCTTCTCCCATATAGGCGCATCCGGCAGAATACTCAATCCGGAGTTTCCCATTCACAAATACGGAAGAAATTATCGAATCTCCCTGCACAGCTGCCAGCCGTCTCTCAGTGACCCTGAGTCTGGCTAAAAGTTCTTCCACAGAAAAGGGCTTAGTCAGATAGTCATCCGCTCCCGCATCCAGCGCCTCTACTTTGTCTGTATCTTCACTTCTTGCGCTGAGTACAATAATCGGTACATTGGACCAGGTACGAATTTTTTTGATTACTTCCATCCCGTCCATATCCGGAAGTCCCAGATCAAGTAATATAATATCCGGATTATGAGAAGAAGCCTCAAGAATGGCAGTCTCACCGTTCATGGCAGTCAGATATCTATAATCATGCGCTTTCAGAGTCGTTATCATAAGATTCTGAACCGGCTTATCATCCTCCACCACCAAAATCAATGTCTTATTCATGTAAATCAACCTCCTCCGTCGGCAATGAAAATGTAAATACCGCACCGTGCGGAATATTATCAGTAAGTTTCAGTTCGCCTCCATGAGCCGTTACAATCGACTTGCAAAGAGACAATCCAAGCCCCAGGCTGCGTCTGCTGTCAGCAATACTTTTTGCTCCGCTGTAGAACATCTCAAACACAAGGAACTTCATATCGTCCGGGATTCCCGGTCCGTCATCTGTGATACGGACCATTGCCTTATTTCCCTGTTTTTCTGTTGTTATCTGTATTGTTGAACCCTGCTGCGTATACTTGATCGCATTATCCACGATATTGATAATCACCTGAATAATCAATCTGGCATCCATTTTTACCAATATAAAATCCTCAGATGGCTGAAAGCAGATCTTATGTTCTGTCTTTTTTCTGCTAATATGCTGCAGTGCCTCCGCAACAACTTCATCCAGCAGTTCTGTAGACAGACGAATATTCAGTTTCCCCTCCTCTATTTTTGTTATGGAAAGAAGATTTTCCACAAGGTTGATCAGCCACATGGAATCATCATAGATGTCCGAATATAACTGTTTCTTGGTTTCCGCATCAAACTTTTCCCCATTTGACAGCAGATTACTGGCATTACCGGAGATGGATGTCAGCGGCGTTCTCAGATCATGAGAAATCGAACGGAGCAGATTGGCCCTTAACTGTTCTTTTTGCGCCAATAAAGCCGCCTCCGCCTTTTCCCTGGCATTTTTCTCATTTTCCAAGGCCAGTGCACATTCACCCAATATGGACAACAGGATACTGTTTTCAAAAGAATCCAGTGGCTTTTTGTCAATCACAATCCCTACAACACCGTATACTGCATTACTTGTCCGAATAGACAGATACAGACATCTGGAATCACAAAGGGTATCCGTGGTTGCTCCTGCATGTTTGTTATTCTTTACTACCCATTCTGCAACCGTCCGTTCTTTATCCGATAAATACTTCTCACCGGATGTTTCTCCATTGATTGAGAAAAATCGAGGCTCTAAGAGTATGTCGCCATCCACAAGGTAAATCACCATATCTCTGTCCAGCAGCTTAATCAGCTGTGTGGCCGTTATCGTAATAATCTGTTCTCTTTTCTTAATTCCTTCCAACAGCTGACTGGTATCAAACAATATTTTTGTACGATAAGCCGACTGGGCCGCCTGTTTGGCCTGACGTTTTAACTGAATGGCCAGAGAACCGGTCAAAAAAGCTGCTACAAACATAGTAACAAATGTGACCGGGTAATCTTTTTCATAGGCAAGCAATGTATATCTTGGTTCCGTAAATAAGAAATTGAACACAAAGACACTGATAATGGAAGAAATCAGACTGTACATCCGATGTGTGGTAATCACCGATGTAATAAGTACGCACAAAATATACACCATGATAATATTGGCTTCACTCATACCTAGTTTCCAAAAACCATAACCGATCAAGGAAGCGATAAGGATCATTCCGATACTTTTTATGGTATCATTTATATTCAGCAAATGCTCCGACTGTCTGCTTTCCTTTTTGGCCCTGTAAACCATCTCTGAAGTACTATCCGGAATAATATGAACATCCAGGTTCGGAGCCTGCGCAATCAATTTCTCCGTCAAAGTTGGTTTTCCAAAGATAAATTTTTTCGTAGCCGTACTTCTTCCGATTACTATTTTAGAAACACCGGACAATCTGGCAAATTCAGCGATCTGAAATGAAACATCTTCTCCATAGACCGTCTCAATTTTCGCTCCCAACTGCTGGGCTAACCGCATATTGCTTCGAAGTCTTTTTTTATTTTCCTCATCCATCATGGCAAAATCCGAAGTTTCCACATATAAAGCAGTAAAAGAACCTCGAAAGGCTTTCGCCATACGGGCAGCCGTACGGATAATCTTCATATTGGACGGTGCCGGTGACAGGCAGACCAGTATATGTTCATCTGTATGATAATCACCACCTGTCTTGATCCTTGCCTCCTCCGAGAGCATATTGATGCGATCCGCGCATCTGCGCAGTGCGATTTCCCGCAATGCAGTCAGCTTCTTAATCTGCTGAAAATCCGTTTCCGCCATTTCAACCGGTTGTAGCCGTTCCAACAATTCCTGCGGTTCTATATCGATCAGTTCCACTTGGGACGCATTGTCAAAAACAAAATCCGGTACCCTGTCCCTGACCATGATTCCGGTAACTGCAGTTACCATATCATTCAGGCTTTCAATGTGCTGCACATTGACTGTTGTATAAACATCGATTCCTGCTTTCAGCAGTTCTTCCACATCCTGATAGCGCTTTGCATGGCGACACCCCTGCGTATTCGAGTGCGCCAGTTCATCCACAAGAATCAGTGTGGGGTTTCTCCGGATTGCTGCATCCAGATCAAACTCTTTTTGTTCCGTTCCGTCCTGTTTTATCACAAGGTTTGGGATCTGTTCCAAACCATAAAGGAGCTCAGCGGTCTGCTTCCGGTCATGCGTATCCACATATCCCGCGACCACATCAATCCCTCTTTGTTTCGCCGCATGGGCTGCCTGCAGCATGGCGTAGGTCTTCCCTACTCCTGATGCATAGCCAAAAAATATTTTCAAATGTCCTCTGCCCTTTTCCGGTTCTTTTGCAGAAATCTCCTGCTGCGGATGTTTTGGGCTTTGGCAGTTCTCTTCTCTATCACTATTTTCCGTCAGATATCTGAAATCAGCTTCAGGATTTTCATAAACAGCCTGCATGATCTCTTCACCACTGTCTGGAGCGTATTCCCGCTGATTTTGGATTCCTTCCAGAAAAGCATCCAGTTTCTCCATAATGATAAAACCTGTGCCTCCTATTACCAGAAAAGCCAATAACAACGCAATCGTTTCCATTATACCACCCCTGCCAAAATTTTGCTAAATATGAAAACATTTTTGTATGTCTTTATTTTTCCCTAACACCAAAAGTGCATCATCCGATGCAAAACAAGTATCCGGAGTAATGGTAAGCTCCATTTTTCCATTTCTCTTCAGTGCCATAATATTAATATTATATTTTTGCCGGATATTGATTGCACCGACGGTTTTTCCAATCCAGAGTTCCGGTACTTCAATTTCAAAAATCGCATAATCATTGTCCAGCTCAATATAGTCAAATATATGATCCGAGGTATAGCGGATTGCCGTCCATGTAGCAAGCTGCTTTTCCGGATAAACGATTTCATCCGCCCCGTTTCGAAGAAGAAATTTTGCCTGTACATCTCTGGCAGCCCTGGATACCACTTTCTTTGCACCCAGCTCTTTCAGTAATGAGGTGGTCTCTAAAGAACTCTGAAAATCATTTCCTATGGTAACGATACACACATCGTAATTACCCACTCCCAGAGAGCGAAGAAAGGCTTCATTCATACTATCTCCGATCTGTGCATTTGTTACATAAGGCAGTGCCTCTTCCACCCGTTCTTCTCTTTTATCAATTGCCATTACTTCATGATTCAATTCATTCAGTTTTATTGCAATATTTTTTCCAAATCTGCCTAATCCGATTAATAAAATTGATTTCATCCTGATTCCGTCCTTTCTCTCTAACCAACCGTAATTCTTTCTTTTGGAAGCCTTGATACATTTCTCTGTTTATTTGAAAGTGCCGCAAACACCAATGTCAGTCCTCCCACTCTTCCTAAAAACATAAGTAAAATCAAAATCAATCTTGACAGGATACCCAGATGGGGTGTAATCCCCAATGTCAACCCTACCGTCCCAATTGCAGAAGCGGTCTCAAACAGACAGGTCAACATCGGCAATTGTTCAACGTAACTGATGATAATTCCTCCTGTCAGAAAGAACGTCAGATACATCAGCAAAACAGTTGCCGCATATTTCACGGTTCCTTCCTCTATCCTTCTTCCAAAGCACTCCGTATCCTCTTTCTTCCTGAATACTGCAAATAGTGTCATAAATAATACTGCTGCAGTCGTTGTTTTCATACCCCCTGCAGTAGAACCAGGGGAACCTCCAATCAGCATCAGAAGAATCATGACTGTCTTTCCCGCTTCTGTAAATAAAGTAAGATCTACCGTATTGAATCCTGCTGTCCTGGGTGTAACCGTCTGAAATAAAGCACCCCATATTTTTTCTCCTTCCGACAGATCATTCCAGACCGACCTTCCAAATTCGCCAAAATAAAAGAAGAAAAACGGAAATATAATCAAAACTGCCGTCATTACCAGAATCACTTTACTTTGCATCCGATATTTTCTGAGATGAATTCCTTTGTACCTCACATCCTCCCATGTCAGAAATCCGATCCCACCTATAATAATCAAACCCATTATGATTATATTGATCCATCCATTGGCAACGTATCCGGTCAGCGAAGAAAATGGTTCCCTGTTTCCCATCAGATCAAATCCGGCATTACAGAATGCAGATATAGAATGAAATATTGCATACCAGACACCTTGCAGACCATCATATTCTTTCCAAAAAACTGGTAGCATAAATAACGCTCCTGTAAGTTCAATCAGCAGCGTTGATTTTAATATAAATCCTGTCAGTTTTACAATTCCTCCTACACTGGGAGCTGCAATCGCTTCCTGCATGGTGCTTCTCTGCATCAGTCCGATTTTTCTCCCTGAGATAGCAGTCAGCGCTACCGCAATCGTAACCACCCCCATACCTCCCGTCTGAATCAGCAGTAAGATAATCAACTGTCCGAAACCTGACCAGTAAGTAGCCGTATCATGCACTACCAGACCCGTTACACAGGTAGCTGAGGTGGCTGTAAATAATGCATCCAAAAAAGAAGTGGCATGACCACTTTTAGAAGAAACAGGAAGCATCAATAAAATGCTTCCCGCCAAAATCACAGATAAAAAACCAATTGTTATAACCTGAAACGAGGTCAATCGTTTTTTCCGGCGTAAAATAGATTTCATTTGTGTCACATCCAGCTTTCTCACTCATCTTTATGACGCCTTAATTATCTCTTTTACTATTTAAAGTTTGTATTAGAATATTCCGGATAATATTAAGAAAGCATAAAGATATTACTGTTCAAGTGCCACTATTCCGCCGGGGTTGTAATGTTGTTGACCTGTTGAATCGAAATTTGTATAATTATCAGAATTGCTTTATATGGAAAAGAAACTATGAAGAAAACACCCATTTGTTGTAATCTTCAAACAAGTTCCTGTCCAAAAAGGTTCTAAGAAATGCTAATGAAATCACACCGACTTTAGACAGTTTTGGATATAAAACACTGATCGATATTTTTACCAATCTTATCTTCAAAATATTTCTTCAGTTCCAGATTCTTATCCCATTTTTCCTGTGGATAACTGCCGTATCTGCGTTTTACGTCTCCCATCCGATCCTCGATCGTCATCACGCCCTCTGCTCCGGCAATGCTGTCACAAAGCTGGATCAGACGGTCATAGTCATCATATTCGCATATCACAAGAGCCTCTTCCAATACTTTTTGCTGTTCTTCCGCAATATCAAATCTGCCAATATACTCATGGATATTCTGAGTGCTGAAAGAATGAGTCAAACAGATTTTTGCCACATCGGGATAGCCCAATTTCATCATATAAACATATCCGTCATAGACATGCCCCAGATGCTTTACACCAAATCTTCTTCCGATATCATGAAGCAATCCCAGAACATAAGCTTTCTCAGGATCCATATCACCACATGCCGCTGCTATTTTTTCCGCACACTCTGCCGCAACCCGGCAATGATTCACCCATGGACCAGGATTTAACGGTTCCGCTTCCTTCAATATCTGTTCTGCTTCTTTTCTGTCCGGCCAGTTTCTTTTACTCATATATTATATATCAAAGGTTTTCAAGCAATCCTTTGATTCCCTCCTGTTCATAGATTTCTTTATAATATGTCACTTCATCCTGGATCAGTTGGTCAATAACCTGCATCCCAAGAAGCTCCACCGGTGCTTTATCATCTGTCATGATATAGTCCCCGGCTGTATATTTACTGCAATCATCAGCAACTTTCCCCATCATTTCTCTAAGCTCCTGATTATCCAGTCTTTCTGTATTCTCTTTTAAAACAGAAAGAATTTCTTTATTATCAGAAGCAAATAATTCCCGGTTGGTAGTGTCTTTTACATCCACAGTATAAACGGCATCAAAGACAGAACCAATCGTATCAGAAAGATATTGATTAATATTTCCCTCTTCGGTTCCTCTCATATTCATATTTACGACCATAACGCCATTTCCCGTTAAGTGTTCTTCCACAAGAGTGAAAAATTCTGTCGAAGACATCTGAAACGGAATGGTAATATCCTGATAAGCATCTACCATGATCACATCATATTTTTTATCCACTGCGTTCAGAAATGCTCTGCCGTCATAGGTAGTAACTTTCACATCCTCCGGAAGTGAAAAATACTCTCTGGAAAGATCTGTAATCTTCTCATCAATTTCCACACCTTCCATATCCATGTCACCAAAATATTTCCTGCACTGTGTCGCATAAGTACCTGTTCCCATTCCAAGAATCAACACATCCATATCCGATACTTCTTTATCCGGAACCATAAGAGGTGCTGCCATTGCATAATCATAATACATCCCTGTAAGTTCATCGGCTTTCATATATACGGACTGTACTCCAAACAAAACATTTGTAGAAAGCACCACCCGCCTGTCCGTCTCGGAAACCTGGAGATAATTATAAACAGATTCTCCTTCATATGTCAGGTCATTCTGCCAAAACGCAAACGAATCAGAATATCCAAGTGCACAGCACAATAGAAATACTACAACAGATACTGCTATTTTCTTTTTTCCTCTGTGTTTGCTTAAAAAATAAATACACGACAAAGCAATCAGAATTCCGGAAAATATCAAGAATGTAATAGATGTCCCTACTGCAGGAATTGTCACAAAAGTCGGTACAAAAGTTCCTATAATACTTCCGATCGTGTTGAAAGCACCAAGTGTCCCCACTGTTTTTCCGCTGTCATCCAGACTGTCCACTGTATATTTTACAAGAGACGGTGTAACCGTTCCAAGCAAAAACAACGGAAACACGAAAATAACCATGCATGCACAAAATGCGGCAATAATCAAAAAATTATTATTCACTGTAAATATAAGTAATGCTGATATCCCAAGAATAATATACTTTCCTACTACAGGAATCAACGCAATCCAGATAGCCGCGATTAATATCCTTCCATAAAGCTTATCCGGATTCGGAGATTTATCCGCACTTTTTCCTCCATAAATATTTCCCAATGCCATAGCGATCATAATAGTCCCTATGATGATCGTCCACACAATTTGTGATGAACTGAAATAAGGTGCCAGCAGACGGCTTGCCCCCAGTTCCACTGCCATTACTGACATTCCCGCAAAAAACTCTGTCAGATATAAAAATATCTTATTTTTCAATATGCCCGTAGTTTCCTGTAACACTTGCATCCCTCCCGGATTTTTCATTAAAAATAGCATTTCTCCACATTCATGTCAAGTGTACCTGCTGTCAACCTCATTTCCTGGCAAATTCTTTTTTACTGTTCACAACAACGAATGTCCTTTTTCACAGATCAGATAGATTTCATCCAACTTTTCTTCAATTAATGGATTATATTTTTTTTCTTCCTGAGCTGCCATATGGCGATACAAAAAATAAGGAACAATCCAGCCTATAAAACCTGGAATAGCCAGTAAAATACACAGCCAGACAATCGGAGGTTCACTAACCGCAGCAAATGTTGCGCCTGTCATAAACACAGTTCCAAGTATTCCGAGTGATAATGACCATATCATTGGTTTTCGTGTCTTTGCTCTTTCCAGAATCTGAATCTCATGAGCACAGGCTTCAAAATTTCTCTGCAGACGCGTCAGTTCCATTTTATTTACAATTTTACGATTTCGCCTCATTGAAATTTTCAAGTGGTGCTGTCCGCGGATCATAACCTGTCTTTCCGCTGAATACTCATTTTCATTCACCGTCCATCCAAAATTTTCATAACAGTCCAAATACATGGAAACCTGTTCCGACGGAACAATAATGTCTTTATAATCATATCCCACGAAATTTTTTTCTTGCCGCATCACAACACCTCCTGACTTTCCTTCTCTTCTTCCGAAGCCAAAGGAAGTCTTACCGTAAATATTGTGCCTTTTCCCACTGTACTTTCCACTGAAATGCTTCCCTCCGACAATTGCAGGATCCTCTTTACAAGAGCCAGCCCCAAACCGTTTCCTTCTGTAGAATGTGAAGAATCTCCCTGAAAAAATTTCTCATAAATATGTGCCATCGTCTTTTCATCCATTCCGCAGCCTGTATCAGCCACAGAAACTGTAACACTTTCCTGATCCGAAACCTGTGTCAGAGTTACTGTCCCTCCGGACGGTGTAAATTTCACAGCATTGGATAACAGATTGGTCCAGACCAATTCCAAAAGCCCCGGATCTGCCATGATCATCCGCCGTTCTTCTATATCGGCTTCAAACTCAATCTCCTTGTTTTCCCATACATCTTCAAATTGCAGCGCGCACTCACAAAGCTGCCGGCACAGATCATATTTTTCCGGAGCTGGCTGGATTGTCTGCTTTTCCAGCTTGTTCAACTTCAACATGTTCATGATCAGATCTGCCAGACGTTTCGATGCTTTTAAAATATTGTGGATATATTCCTTTCTGCTTTCTTCTGCAGTTTCTTCTCTGTCCAGAAGCTGTGCATTATTATAAATAACTGCAAGAGGGGTTTTAAACTCATGAGATACATTGGAGAAAAAATCTGTTTTTAATGTCTCCATACTTCCCAGTTCTTCCACCATTTTATTAAAATCCATGATCATAATATCCAGATAGTCCCATTTATTCGGTGTGTTAATGGTTGGTACATATACAGAAAAATCTCCATGAGCTACCTGGCTGGTCGCCTTTGCCAACGTCTGCATAGGAATTTCATAGGCTTTTTTCATCCGATATCGCGTATAAAGTGTCAGACTGCCTGCAACCAAAGCCCAGTAAATCAACGGTATCAATATCTGCATCCATTGATTCATATCGATTTCATTCATCCACACAATAAGCCCCACATGAATACCGGACATCAAAAGCAATACCCCAAAAAGAATACCGAATAGGGATACTGGAAAACGTGACTGACGCACCTGCTTCATCTGTTTTTCTTCTTTCATTTCAGCACCGCCTTATATCCAAGTCCTCTGACCGTCTTGATTTCAAAACCGTCACAGCCGGAAAATTTGTCCCGAAGTTTTGTAATGTAAACATCTACTGCACGCAGGCTGGTTTCACTGTCCACCCCCCAAAACTCATCCATGAGCTGAGCTCTGGGAAATGTCTTTTTCGGGTAAGAAAGCAGCTTGTAAATAATATTAAATTCTCTGGTTGTTACCGGAATTTCTTCTCCATCTACAGTTGCAGTCATGGCATCTGCATCCAGTTCCAGATTTCCAGCCGTTAATTTCCGATCCATTTCAATATTTGCTCGACGAAGAAGCGCACGGACACGCAATAAAAGTTCATCCAGTTCCACTGGTTTTACCATATAATCGTCAATTCCCAGTTGAAAGCCTTTCTGTTTCGACGGCAAATCATCCTTTGCAGACATAAACAAAATGGGAATATGTTTGTTTACACGTCTTACCGTCTCCGCAAATTCAAAACCATCAATCTCCGGCATCATAATATCAGAAATAATCAGTTCGTAAATATTATGATACATCTCATCATATGCTTCACTGGCATTCAGGCATCCCTTCGCACGAAAACCACTGTCATTTAAATACGTACATACCGTCTGATTCAATCTCGTATCATCTTCTACCACAAGAATATTAATCAAGTATTCCTACCTCCTGCTCTTTTATTCTTTTAATCTGTTTTGTCGTCTTTATAATCATATAGACAGCCATCCCAAGAACGAGCACACTCACTCCTGCCCCTGTCAATGCTGTCATTATCTGCCGGAATACGCCATCTCTTCCCGTCCCAAACTGAGTAAGCATTGCTGTTTCCAGTGAAAGCATAGACACCAATGCAACTGTAAGATTAATCACTTTCGCTGCGGACATTACAGGGCTTCCATATTTTCTGAACTTTATTACATTCATGATGGCTGTGATCACTGCATAAAAAGTATACATTGCCATCAGATAAATAAGCATACCCGGATATGTAAAACCGCTGTTTTTACTCACTGCGAGAATGATGATTCCCACCAACGCCCAGTCCAACACCATCAAAACAATCCCACATAAACGGCATCTGTATAACTCGTCAATCTGTTTTTCCTGACTGATTCCTTTCGTTCTTACATGATGAAGCAAGGAGAAACGCATCACTGCCAGAAGGATATAATACACAGCCAGCGTCCCAAACCAGACAGAACGATAACGGATTCCGGAAACCAGCTTGATACACGCATAAAACAGATTAATGAAAAGTCCCGGATACAGAGAGATCTCCGCACGGAACATGGTTTCTTTCAAATACCGTTCAACTGTGGAAATACCCAAGACTTTTTTAACCAATGGATGCTCCGTCAAACCAGCTCGGATCCATTTCACTGCTTTTATGGTACCTGTTACCGAAATGATCAGGGCATAGGCAGACAGAATATATGCGGCATAAGAAATAACAGGATTGATATCTCCACGCACAAGCACCCATATCACAAGCACATAAGAAGGCACCGCCAACAAAATTGTAGGAACCGGAGGCAGAAAGAATATTTTTTTCATTATTTTCAACATTTTTTGCAAATCCATCTTACACCCCGCAACAAAGAAAATATTTCTGCGCATTCTTAGAATCCATTGTAGTATAAACCACTTATGTTCAAGTTTTGTTTGTATAATGTTTCAAAATTGTTAATTTGAACCAGTCAGAAATCAGCTTAGGAAAAAGAATGTTTCGAAAAACAGAAATATCCCGTGGAGGATCATGCCAAAAAGCATCGAATTCCACGGGATACTCTTTTCCTTAAATGAAAGGCTTAAAATACTGCAATCGCTGCTAATCTTTTCATTGTGTTCGTCCTCCTGTTTACATTCCTATTAAATCAAACTGTTCAAATGATACAAGAACCTGATAATCTTTTTTCGGATTGCGGTATTTCAGCTGAACAGACTTCAGACGCTGGCTGTAGTACCAACCACATTCTGCTTCCTCAAATTTTCTGCGATGCAGAAAATGCGGAATCATTTCTCCATCTACAGTCACCCAGTAAGGCGCCTTATCTCTGTGGATCATATCAATATACATGGTTTCCACTGCAGTACGGTAATTTCCTTCCTGTTTGAAATCCAGATAAGTACGCTCTCCAACAGTCATGGTAATATCTGTTTTCAGATACTCTCCCTTTTCATAACTCATGGAAACACCGTCATCCTCGTACAGACAGAATTTTCCGTCTTTGTCAGCTGCGCACAGAATGGATATTCCTGTTGCCTGCTGGGTGCAGAGATTATTTAATTTATTTGTTGCCATTGGAACGATTGCTCCACTTCTCACAAACAGCGGAATACTGCTGATGGTTACCGGAATCTCAATCGTCTGTCCGCCGGTATACGGCTGTCTGGTGTAGAAATCATAGAAGGTATCACCTTCCGGCAGATAGATGCTGCGGGTTGTTGCTCCCTTCTCCACCACATTGGCAACCAGAAGAGAATCTCCGAACATAAAGTTAACGCCTTCGTCATAGCATTTCGGATCATTCTGGAATGCACTGCACATAGCTTCCATAATGGGAAGTCCTGTTTCATGAGCTCTCTCAGTCAGTGAGTATAAATAAGGACTCAGCTGATAACGGAACTCAATTGCTTTACGGATATCGTCTTTCAGATCACTGTACATCCATGGTTCTGTTACTGTATTATCAGTGTTGGTAGAATGAATGGAGAAACGTGGCTGGAAGATTCCATTCTGGATCCAACGGATAAATAATTCTCCCTCCGGTGCCGGACCATAGAATCCACCGATATCACATCCCTGATTAGCTACTCCGGAGAGTCCCATTCCAAGGATCGTGGCAATATTATATTTCAGTGCTTCCCAACAGGTAAGATTATCCCCCGCCCATGTCTGTGCATAACGCTGGATACCACAGTGACCGGAACGGCATACGATATACGGTCTGGTATTGTCAAAGGTCTCATGCACTGCCTCATCTGTAATATGGCACATGATATTGGACATTACTGATTTTAACTGTCCGATGGTTCCGCCCTTTCCTTCAAAATCACAACGGCAGTCTTTGTCAACCATACTGTCATATTCACAGTTATCATTCCATACAGAACAGGTACCATAATCCAGTACATTTTCTTTCAGAAGCTCTTTCCAGTATTTACGGGTATCGGCATTGGTATAATCTACAAATACACCCTTTCCTCCCCACCAGGTTCCCACACCCGGTTCGTCACTGTCGCTGGCTTTTACAAACATATTTTTCGCTTTCATATCTTTCAGCATCGGATGAATCAGAAGCATACCCGGTTTTACATTTGGAGTAACTGTGATTCCCCTGTCCGCCATCTGTTTGAAGAAATCTTTCGGATCTTTAAAACGCTTTTTATTCCATGTAAATACACATCTCTTTACACCCTTATCTGTTTCTACCGTACAGTATCCGGAAGAAAGCTGGAAACCGTCCACAGGAATCTGTTCTTCTTTTGTGGTGTCAATAAAATCTATGATGGCATCGTCACAGTCAGATTCCAGCTCCGGATAATACATGGAGGAACCCAGATATCCCAGTGCATACCGCGGAAGCAGAGCTGACTTTCCGGTCAGATCTGTATAACGCTCAACAACCTCACGGACAGTCGGTCCGGCAATCAGGAACAGGTCGATATCTCCTCCATCCACACGGTAACGGCTGTGCATTTTCCAGTAATTACTCTTTTCCTTACCCATGTCAAAATCACATTCGTAAGTATTGTGATAAAAATATCCCACTGCCTTTTTCGTTACACGATTCAGTTTGATATAAAATGGGATATGTTTATACAGAGAATCTGTCTCTTTGGGATTGTAACCCATAGCATCCTTCGGACTCATATTCATAAATTTCTGAGCCTTGTTAAATTCACCACTTTTTTCTCCAAAACCATAAAAGCAGTCATCCGGAGAAATCTCACTGGTATGAATACGGCGATGATTGCTGTCTTCCTGATAAGCCAGATCCACGATGTCGGCATGCAGCATAGTACCCTCTGCGTCATAAACACAGATACGGAACGGATCCTTTTCTACAACCACTTTCAGACTTTTTCCCTGAATGACTGCTTTTTCTTCTCCATCTTCCAACTTCATCTCTGCTGCTGTGATCCGTCTACGATAGTTTTTCAGGAAATCATCCATGCGATCTTCCCATGCAGTCATCACCAGACTGTAGGATTCCTCAGCAAAATCACCATCAAATCCTGCGCGGATACGAATGATGGAATCTGTCAGGAAAAGAATACGGATTTCTGTTCCATCGGTGAAAATTGATACATAGTTTTCATTCAGTTTTACATCAAGAACTCTGGTACAGATTTTCATTACCTGTTGCCTCCTTGTTTATTTATTTTTTATATTTAAAGAATAATTTATAAGTTCGTTCAGAACCAGACAAAATTTGCTGTCAATCCTATGTTTTTTTACATGTCTTGCTCTCCTGTAAAAGTCATGATATCATAGAGCTAAGAAAATCTATGGACGGATATGGGTTAGCAGGCGTATTTTGTTATTGAAAAAATGAAGGGGGAATCCGAAATGATCGACCAGGCTGGAATCCGAATGGCTCAGGGAGCCAGCATCACCGGTGAAAGAATTGCCGGAGTCAATGATAACATGATGAAATCCCATTATCATAATTATTATGAACTGTATTATCTGGAGGACGGGGAACGGTACCATATGATGGAAGACCATATGTATGTTATGCGTCCGGGTGAGTTGATTTTATTTTCCCCCTATGTTATGCACCGTTCTTACGGAGATGATGGTATTCCCTTTAAAAGAATTGTACTTTATTTTGAAAAAGAAGATATTATTTCTGAAGAACTTCTGGCTGCTCTGGATGACAACAATGGCATGTACCGGCCAGATCCCAAAGTACGCCAGAAACTTCACCTTATTCTGGATGAGCTGATCCGGGAATATGAAAACCCGACGGAATTCTATAATGGATACCGGAACACTCTGTTGAATATGCTCCTATATACCCTTCTTATGCAGACAAAAAAGGTAGAACCCATAAAAAAAGAAAGCACCAGCCGTATCATCCCGGTCATCAACTTTATCCACCAGCATTATCCGGAAGATATCACGCTTCAGCAGCTATCCTCCATGTTCTACTTAAGTCCTTCTTACCTCTGCCGGGAATTCAAAAAGCAAACAAACAGTACCATCGTCCAGTATATCAATGTGACACGGGTGATGAATGCTCAGAGACAGCTGATGGAAACGGATAAAAACATTACACAGATCAGTACAGAAACCGGTTTTTCAAATCTCACCCATTTTAACCGGGTATTCAAATCGGTGACTGGTGAGACACCTTCCGGTTACAGAAAGCATCACTAGCACAAATATTATGTCGAAAGATTTTAATTACACATAGTTGACACACGCTGTGCAAACTGTTAAAATAAAATTGCACATCTGGGAAACATCTAAACCGTTCGGTTATTGATTCCCCCTATAAAAATAACTACTATAAGGCGGAAAGCAGTGAAACGGTAGCGATATCCCAAATATATACGTTTCTTCTTTCCGCACCATAATGAAAGGAGAAATGTCTATGGCAATACGCAAACTGGAAGATTTGAATTTGCTGGATGATTTTTTATTCTGTTCTATGGTTAATTATCCTGAAATTGGAGAAAAATTTATCAGAGAACTGTTACAGGTAATCTTTGGCAAGAAGTTCGGTACGCTTACTGTGATACCACAAAAAGTATATCCCGGCACTGATACAGATAAGCATGGAACCCGGCTGGATGTCTACATTGAAGAAAATATGACTAACGAGTCAGAAAACGACATAACAGTATACGATGTAGAGCCGGATAAAAACATAAATGACATAAACATCCTGCCGAAGCGTGTCCGTTTTTATCATGCTAAAATCGATGCACACAGTCTGAAGTCAGGGGAGAGTTACCGTATGCTGAAAAAGGTCATAGTAATAATGATCACACCTTATGACCCTTTCGGACTGAATCATATGATCTATACGATTCGCAATAAATGTGAGGAAATCCCTGAAATGCCATACGATGATGGAGCAAGAACTGTTTTTCTCTATACCAAAGGCACAGAAGGAAATCCTTCGGCAGAACTGAAACAGTTTCTTCACTATATGGAGCATACCACAGAGGGAAATGCAACAACTGATAATCTTCGAAGCATACATCAGATGGTTAATCTGATCAAACAGGATGAGGAGGTGTCACTACAGTATATGAAAATATTTGAACGAGAGGAAATGCTGATTCAACAGGGGATTGAGCAGGGAATTCAACAGGGAATTCAACAGGGGCGTAAAGAGGAACAAGCCAATACAGAACTGGAACGTCAAAGGGCAGAAAAAGAAAAAGCAAGAGCAGATCAGCTTGAAAAAGAATTACAGCATCTAAAAGATCAACTCAAAGAATTCCAATAAACGGTGTCAGGCGGGGGGGGGGGGGATTTTTTCTGTAAATCGGTCTTCAACTAAACGACATTGGTACAGTTCATCGTATTCATAGGTGACCGTCAAACAGGAACCCATTGGCCCGATAACTGAAGACGCAGCTGACATTTTTCTATTTATACGGATGTTTCACCACGAACACATCATGCAAAAACTGCCACTCCTGCACTGTTGCCGGTTCCCAGGCCGATTCTCAGATTTCCCTTGAGTTTCCGCAAACTGTAATTTCAAAATGAATATAGTCTATCAAAGTACCAATCTGCCCAACTTTTGAAAAGATATAGAGTGGCAGCTTTATGA
>SFGF01000108.1 GCA_004556655.1 Lachnospiraceae bacterium
TGTTTCATGCATCTTTCACCAAACATCATATCCTCAATCTGTTCCTCAGTTGGGGCAAGTTTTGTCACAACCTTCCAGTCCTTTGGATCAGTTAACGAATGATTAACGTCCTGAACCAGTAAACCACCGGCAACAGATACATACTGAGTGTTAAAGTCATTGCCTGTAGGATTCATATCAAAAGTCATCAGACGGATATTCTTTTTCTTAGATAAAACCTCAAATGCCTCAGCTGTAAATGATGGAGCTAAAACGATTTCCAGAAACATCGCATGAAGCTCTTCGGCAATCTTCAGATCAACTTCCTTATTGAAAGCTACAATACCACCAAAAATAGAAGTCATATCAGCCTCATAAGCCTTTCTCCAGGCAGTATAAATATCATCAGCCTGACCAATACCACATGGATTCATATGCTTACAGGCCACTACAGTTGGCTTTTCACCAAACTCTCTCAGCATCTGTAAAGTAGCGTTTCCATCCTGGATATTGTTGTAGGAAAGTTCTTTGCCGTGAAGCTGTTTAGCTGAAGCTAAAGAATATGGCACATCCTTAACTGTCTTATAGAAACAGGCCTTCTGATGAGGGTTTTCACCATATCTTAAATCCTGCTTCTTCTCAAAAGTTAAAGTAAGCTTTTCAGTGTTTTCCTCACCTGTATAATCAGTTAAGTATTCGGCAATCAGGGCATCATAGGCAGCAGTAGTTCTAAATACCTTGGCAGCCAGTCTTGTCCTTGTTTCCAGAGTTGTATCACCATTTTCTCTGATTTCATTTAATACAGTATCATAATCATTTACATCAGTTACAACTGTCACAAACTTATGATTCTTGGCTGCACTTCTAAGCATAGAAGGACCGCCAATATCGATATTCTCAATAGCTTCTTCGTGGGTAAAACCAGGCTTGGTAATTGTCTGCTTAAATGGATAAAGATTAACACATACCAGATCAATCATCTCAATATTAAGTTCTTTACACTGAGCCATATGCGATTCATTGTCTCTTACTGATAAAAGACCGCCATGAACCTTAGGGTGCAGAGTCTTTACTCTTCCATCACAGATTTCTGGAAAACCAGTTACATCATCAATCGCAATTGTCTTAATGCCTGCATTATCTAAAGCCTTCTTGGTCCCGCCAGTTGAAATAATTTCATAACCGCATTCCACAAGCCCCTTCACAAAAGGCACAAGATTAGTCTTATCTGATACACTTACCAATGCACGCTTCATTTATTCTTCCTCCCATAGCTTCTTTAGTGTTTCTGTATATAAACGATGCTCAATCGCATGAATTCTTTCCTCACATTCATCAATTGTCCACTTTGGATCTACATCAAATCCCTCCTGGGCAATCAGTGAACCCGTATCCAGTCCTGAATCAATATAGTGGATTGAAACGCCCATTCTCTCAGCTTTAGCTCTATAAGCCTGACCTATGGCATCAAGTCCCCTGAAATCCGGCAAAAGTGATGGATGAATATTGATGATTCTGTTTGGATAGGCATCTAACAACACGTTAGTCACAATACGCATATAGCCAGCCAGAACAATCCATTCAACGTCCTTCTCTTTTAATCTTTCAAGAATACATTCCTCATATTCCTTCTTAGAACTAAAATCCTTAGGACTTAATACCAGGGTTTCAACACCCCTTTTCTTTGCCTTATCAATTACCTCAGCCTTTTTCTGGTCAACTACCAGCAGCTCAATAGAGGCATCAAGATATCCTTTTTTGATATTATCATCAATTGCCTCAAAATTAGTTCCATGACCTGAGGCAAATACAGCTATCTTCTTCATTCAATGACAATTCCTTCATTATCAGTAACTGTACCGATAACACTTGGATTTTCACCGTTATTCTTAAGAATTTCCATAGTCTTCTCAACATCTTTCTCATCAACAACAAGAATCATGCCAATACCCATGTTGAAGACATTATACATATCATGTTCGGAAATATTGCCGGTTTCCTGAAGGAATCCAAAGATTTCCGGAATATCCCAGCTTCCCTTATTAATCTTAATACCCAGGCCTTCTTTCAGACATCTAGGCATATTTTCATAGAAACCGCCGCCAGTAATATGGGCAACACCATGTACATCTACTTCATCAAGTACGGCAACAACCGGTCTTACATAAATACGGGTTGGTTCCAGCAACGATTCACCCAGTGTTCTGCTTAAAGTATACTTTTCATTTAAGTCAAGATTATGATCCTTAAAAATAATCTTTCTGACCAGAGAAAAACCATTAGAATGAACACCAGAACTCTTTAAACCAATTACCACATCACCAGCCTTGGTCTTAGAACCATCAATCATCTTAAACTTCTCAACACAGCCCACTGTAAAACCAGCCACATCATATTCATCAATATCATACATATCAGGCATCTCGGCTGTCTCACCACCGATAAGACCACAATCAGCCAGTCTGCAGCCATCCGCTACACCCTTGACAATAGCCTCAATCTTCTCTGGGAAGTTTTTGCCTACCGCAATATAATCCAGGAAAAACAAAGGCCTTGCGCCCTGTGCCAGAACATCGTTGACACACATCGCAACCACATCCTGACCGATAGTATCATGTTTATCCATCATGAAGGCCAGTTTCAGCTTAGTACCAACACCATCGGTACCAGATACCAGTACCGGTTCTTTATAGCCCAGGCTTGCCAGATCAAACATTCCACCAAATGAACCAATATTGCCCATCACACCAGGTCTGCTGGTTGAGGCAATGTGCTTCTTGATTCTTCTTACTGATTCATAGCCAGCTTCCAGCGATACGCCGGCACTTTCATATTCTTTAGACATCTTTTTCTCCCTTATTTATTATTCTTATTCGCATTCTTAATATCTTCATATAAAGGCGTTGGATAGTGGCTGTCAAAACAGGCCATGCACAGATCCTTTGCCCCAATAGCCTGAAGCATTCCTTCCTTAGACAGATAGCCTAAAGAATCAGCCCCGATTATTCTGCAGACCTCATCAACCGATTTATATGCCGAAATCAGCTCATCATAGGTTGAGGTATCAACACCATAGAAACATGGCGCAATCATTGGAGGTGAGGCAATACGCATATGCACCTGCGTTGCCCCCTGTTCCCTTAACATCTGAACAATCTGGCGGGAAGTAGTACCTCTTACAATCGAGTCATCAATCACCACAACCCTTTTGCCCTTTATAACCGAACGGATAGGCGAGAGCTTCATTTTAACCCCGCGTTCCCTCAATTCCTGGGAAGGCTCAATAAAGGTTCTGCCCATATATTTATTCTTGATTAAACCGGTCTCCAGTGGAATACCCGACTCCTCAGAGTAGCCGTTGGCAGCCGATAAAGAAGAATCAGGAACACCGATAACTATATCTGCCTGACATGGACATTCCTTGGCCAGCCTTCTTCCACATTCCTTTCGAGATAAATAAATATTAATTCCATTTATATCTGAATCTGGGCGGGAGAAATAAATATACTCCATTGCGCACATCTTATCGTAACAGCTCTCAGAATAAAACTCAGAAGTAATACCCTGATCATTAATCTTAATAATCTCACCAGGCTTAATATCCCTGATAAACTCAGCACCGATGACATCAAAGGCACAGGTCTCCGAACTTACCACATAGCCATCTCCCATTTTTCCCAGAGAAAGAGGCCTTAAACCATAGCGGTCACGCATCGCATAAAGCTTATCCTTGGTCAGCACCAGAAACGCAAAACCACCCTCCAGTCTTTTCAGACCTTCCTTCAGGGCATCAGTTCTGGTGCCATAGTTTTTTCTGGTAATCAGATGAGCCAGTATTTCCGAATCAGAAGTTGACTGGAATATTGAACCATTCTTTTCAAACTCTTCCCTTAAAATTGAACTGTTCACAATATTGCCATTATGACAAAGCGCAAAATCACCAGTTGAATGATAATAAAGAAATGGCTGAATATTACTCAAATGTGAAGCACCGGTAGTTGAATAACGCACATGGCCGATTGAATAATCACCTTTTAAACGGTCAAGCTGTTTCTGATCAAACACCTCCTTGACCAGACCATAATTACGGTGTCCTACCAGATTTTTGCCATCCGCGGTGACAATACCGCAGCCCTCCTGGCCACGATGCTGCATTGCGTGAAGCGCATAATAAGTTACCTCAGCGGCATGTTTAACCCTAAAACAGCCAAACACCCCGCATTCCTCATGAATCTCTGTACCCATATCAGCTCTTCCTGAAATAGTCGACACCATTCTTAAAGATATTCTGTTTCTTATTGCCCGGGATATCCTTAAACAGTCCTTCTGTATATCTTTCACTATGACCCATCTTACCTAAGATATGTCCATCCTTAGACACAATGCCCTCAATAGCCAGGTCAGAGTTATTTATATTGAACCTTGAATCCATGCTTGGCTTATTGTCATAGTCAGCATACTGGAAGGCAATCTGTCCATTTTCAATCAGCTCATTCAATGTCTTTTCATCACAGACAAATCTTCCCTCACCATGGCTCATGGCGATCATATGATCATCACCTGGCTTAAAGCTGCTTAACCATGGAGATTTATTTGAGGCAACTCTGGTATGAGCCATTGTCGAAACATGACGGTGAATTGAGTTAAGGAACAGTGTTGGATCATCGCCCTTTGCGTCATCTATTCTTCCATATGGCAGTAAACCTGACTTAATCAGCGCCTGGAAACCATTGCAGATGCCAAGAATCAGTCCATCACGTTTCAATAAATCTTCTACCGCCTTATGCACCTTTTCATTCTTTAACACATTGACAATAAACTTGGCTGAACCATCAGGCTCATCACCCGAAGAGAAACCACCAGGAATAGCCAGAATCTGTGATCTGTTTAGCTCATTAACCAGTCTTTCAATCGAATCAAGAATCATCTCTTCATTCTGATTGGCAAAGACAACGATATTTCCCTTAGCACCCTCATCCTCAAAGGCTCGCTTAATATCATATTCACAGTTTGTACCTGGGAATACTGGGATACAGACATTTACTTCATCTACTGTATTTACACTCTTAAATTCACATTCACAGTTATAATCAGCAGGCTGAAGTTCCCTTTCCTCATATTTACCATATACCGGATAAACAGAAGGAACCTTATTCATCCACTTATTCAGACACTCATCATAGCCAAGTTCAATATCGCCAAACACAAAAGCTGATTCAGTTACTTTACCAAGCTTGGCAAAATACTTATTATCAATATCGTTTACATATTCGACAACTATTGCGCCTGGTATTACATCCAGCACATTTTCTTTAGAAACACTGAAACCAAGCCCCGAACCAAAAGCCATCTTGATTAAAGCTTCCGCAATACCACCGCTCTCTACTACGTAGGAAGAAATGATATTTTTATTTTCAATTTCCTTTTCGGCTGAACGATAAATACTCAGATATGATTCTAAGTCATAAAGACCATTCTCATCTTTTACCGGAATATAGACACCAAGTCTATTATTAACATTCTTTAATTCAGGTGAAATGATATTTGATACATTTCCCTTTGAACAGGCAAAACTTACTAAAGTATCTGGCACATCCAGTTCATTGAAAGAACCAGACATAGAATCCTTACCGCCAATGGCACCCTTATTAAAGAACTTCTGTACCTTCATGGCACCTAACAGGGCACTGGCTACACTTCCCCAGCGTTCAGGATCTTTATGGAGCTTCTTAAAATATTCCTGGAAAGAGAAATGAATATTATCAAGCTTGCCGCCGCAGGCTATAGTCTTGGACATTGAACTTAATACCGAAGCCTGAGCACCAAGATAATCATCATCTTCCATCAGATATGGATCAAAGCCATAGGCCATAATGGAACAGCTGTCAGTTTTACCGCTTAGTACCGGGAATCTTTGAACAGAAACCTGAACTGGTGTAAGCTGCTGCTTGCCAGCCCATGGCATCAGTACAGTAGTAGAACCAATTGAGGCATCAAACATCTCCGAAACACCCTTCTGGCAGGATACGTTGAGATCATTAAGCATATTAAGGATATTTTCCCTGTTAACCTCTTTGTGATCGCTGTAATGATTTGTTCCCCTGTCATTAATTTCTACAGAAACATGCTGACGCACACCGGAAGTATTAATAAAGTCACGGGAAATATCCACAACCTTTTCGCCCTGATATAACATTACCAGACGATTTGTATCAGTTACTTCCGCAACCTTATAGGCCTTAAGATTTTCCTTCTTTGCGTATTCAATAAACTTATCGGCATCCCTGGCTTCCAGGCCTACTGCCATACGTTCCTGAGATTCACTTATCGCTATCTCGGTTGGATTTAAGCCTTCATATTTTAACTGTACTTTATCTAAATCAATGATTAAACCATCTGCCAGCTCACCAATCGCAACCGATACGCCACCAGCACCAAAGTCATTGCACTTCTTGATAAGTCTTGTAACTTCTCCGTTTCTGAACAGGCGCTGAATCTTTCTTTCTTCTGGCGCATTGCCCTTCTGCACCTCGGCAGCACAGCTTGATAAAGAAGAATCATTATGTTCCTTACTGGAGCCAGTGGCACCGCCTATTCCATCTCGGCCTGTATCGCCACCTAAAAGAATTATTACATCTCCCCTGGTAAGTGTTTCTCTTCTAACATCAGACGCCTTAACTGCGCCGACAACCGCACCAAGCTCAAGATGCTTAGCCTTATAGTTATTATGATAAATCTCTTTCGCAAAAGTTGTAGGCAGACCTATCTGGTTGCCATAAGAAGAATTACCACGGGCAGCAGTTTTAGCCAGCACAGACTGCGGCAGTTTAGAAGCCATTGTATCTTCAATTTTTTCCGTAATATCGCCACATCCCGCAATTCTCATAGCCTGATAGACATAGCTGCGTCCTGACAGAGGGTCTCTGATGGCACCGCCAATACAGGTTGAGGCACCACCAAATGGTTCAATTTCAGTTGGGTGGTTGTGAGTTTCGTTCTTAAACTGCATCAGCCACTTCTCAATCTTTCCATCTACATCAACATCCACAAAGACAGAACAGGCATTAATTTCCTCACTTCTTTCAACATCCTGAAGATTGCCCATCTTAGTTTCATATCTGGAGTTGATGGTAGCCATATCCATTAAAGTCTGTGGCTTTTCATTTCTTCCACAAACTTCTCTCATTCTTAAATATTCCTCATAAGTCTTCTGAATATCTTCGCCGAATCTCTCATGATTAATCACCACTGAATCAAGACAGGTCTCAAAAGTAGTATGACGGCAATGATCTGACCAGTATGTATCCAGTACCCTGAGTTCGGTTTCTGATGGATTTCTCTTCTCTTCATTCTTAAAATAATCCTGAACAGATTTCAGATCCTCGTAGCTCATAGCCAGACCATGACTCTTTACAAATTCATTCAGTTTTTCATCGCTTAACTCATTAAAACCATTCAGATCTTCAACAGCTGTCATATTGACATTCTTATCAAGTTCCAGAACATTAAGATCCTTCTCTCTGGCTTCAATTGGATTGATTAAATACTTTTTAATTTTATTTTTAGATTCATCATTTAAATCACCATCAATTAAAAATACCTGTCCTGAACGGATAGTACACTTAGTCTCCGGATTTAAAAGACATACACACTGCCTGGCAGAATCAGCACGCTGATCATACTGACCTGGCAGATATTCCTTGCCCAATACATAATCAGCTTCTGGCAATGAATCAAGTATTTCATCAACCATTGGTTCGGAAAAAATAGTTTTAAGTGCCTTGTTCAAAATATCCTCATTGATGTCGAAAACATCATAAAGATTGATTACCCGGCAAGACCTTACATCTAAACCAAGATTGTTTCTTAACTGATTTAACAGATCCTCAGCTTCAGTCTGAAACCTCTTCTTCTTTTCAACAAAAATTCTCTTATTCATAAAACCCCTCAGTC
>SFGF01000109.1 GCA_004556655.1 Lachnospiraceae bacterium
TTTTCCTGATTTTTGCTGTTTTCCTTGCACCTATTATACCACGAATGGGCTTCTATGGCTTGAAATATAAGGCTTTTTCTATTATTCAGGATACATTAATTAAAAAACTGTTTCTTTGGGGAGGCAGGGGGCAAATATGAGTTGTGAATTTATCTCTGAATTGAGAAGACTTAGCAAACTTTCAGCCGAAGCGGTGCAAAATCTTGACCACTTTGATCCGCTAAAAAAATATATGCATATTACCCGTCATACTGAAATTGATTTTAAACAACTGCTGCTGAAAATTGCAGAAGTTAATCATAAACAGCTCGTTTTGGTGTGTGGCAGTGCAGGAGATGGAAAATCTCATCTTCTGTCCTATCTTAAATATAGCGATCAGGATCAAATTCTGGATTCGTACACAATTATCAACGATGCAACAGAAAGCGATGCACCAAACCAGACGGCTATTGAAACTTTAGCTGAGAGAATCGCAGCATTTCGTGATGATCGTTTGAACGATGGTGGTCGTGAAAAGGTAGTGCTTGCGATCAATCTCGGTATGCTGAATAATTTTATTGATTCTGAACAGGGTAAATATTTCGGCAAACTGAAACAATATGTTTTAAACAACAATATTTTTAGTGTTGCCCAGCCGTTACCGTTCAATAAGGATGAGGTTTTCCACCATATTGACTTTTCAAATTATCAACTGTATACATTGACAGCTGATGGTGCGAGATCTGATTATTTGACCGAATTATTTGAAAAAATTTTTGGCAATAACACGTGCAATCCTTTTTACAACACATATATAAATCAGGGATCAACTTGCCCTCATCACACGCAGTGCCCAGTTCGACACAACTTTGAGTTCCTGATGAAAGAAGACGTGAGAAAGCTTTTGATTCAGCGCATCATTGAAGTGTGCATTAAAGATAAGCTTGTTATTACTTCAAGAGATATTTTGAACTTTATTTTTGATGCAGTGGTTTCCCCAGATTTTGATGAGAAAAAACTTTGGAATCTTCTTAGCAACCCTGCCAAGTTTTTAGAAACATACATTTCTTACACGACGCCAATGTTGATCTTTGAAAATAGAGGAACGTCAAGTTTAATTGACTGCATGACAGAAAATGCAGCAACCAGTGATAATATCGAAAAACGTGATTGTGATGTACTTGATTTTTACGCCGCAGACGATATTACCCCTATCGTTTTGTCAGAGCTGAACGGTTCAGAGTATTCAGATATTTTGCATAGTATTGGTCTTTCAGCTATTGATAACGGCAGAGATCCCCTCAAAAAATATGTTTATAAATTTCTGCGGAATTATAAAAAGTTGACAGACAGTCAAGAGCTAAAAGCTGATCGACTATATCTGTCTTTTGTCCAAGACTTATACCATGCTTATGCTGGAAATATTAAGCATTTGAAAAATCTTTATAGCTCTGTTAAGCATAGTATCTATTCGTGGAATGGTACTTATGGAACCGATTTGATTTGCATAGATGATTCCAGCGATGATTACAGCATTTTAGAGCAGCTAAATATTAGGTATGATGTGGCCCAAGGAAGCGGCGACGATGAAGTATTGCAATTTGCACCTGTGATTATAGTACGTTTTAGCAATGAGACTAAAACTGAGCAGGTTTCTTTTTCGATTGACTATAGCCTCTATAGAGTGATTATGGCAATGAAGGATGGTTACTGTCCTACATCTCAAGATCGGAATGTACACGCTGACTTTTCCAGTGGAATTATGGCATTGTCTGAATTTGGCACAAAGAAATCGAGAGTTTATATCGTCTCAAAGAGAAAAACAAGCAATATGAAATTCCTGCTTGAAGAAAGCGACTTTGGGTATAGTTTTAAGGAGGTGTAATTCTGTGTTTATATTAGATCCAGAAATGATGAAAAAGACATTTCTTATGGGTGAAAACGGCACAAATTTTACACACAAGTCTGCACAACACATTAAACTATTCCCATTTACAGCTAATAACACGGCTACTATTATTACATCGTTTTCTGCTGTAATTGGCGAATGGCTTCGCCTTGCTTGTAATCAGAACAAAGTACCGGAATCTATGGAGGCAACTTTAAGCAAACTCGCAGATTCAATGGATGATATTGGAGCCTACGAAAAAGAACAATTATTACAGATAGCTCGGAGCATCTATTGGGATGATGACGAGAAGCATTCTCTTAGACCCAAAAGCATTACGGCTATGTGCTATATTCCCTGCGATGATCAGACTGCTCTGAAGACGGCGCAGTATCTTTATAGTGTATTGGCCGATAATGAAAACCTAAGCAACGTTGTAAATCAAGCAGCAGAGCACGCTATCAAGGAAGTCAATGTTTTGGAAAAAGCTGTATTTGAAGCTCTTCAAGCAAAAATTGAGCCGCCAGCTCCAATTGACCCTTACTATATTGTACATCTTGCTCCTCAAAAGATTTTTATGAAAGATCTGAAATTTATCCTTAAAAATACAGCAAGGACGAAAGAATACCTTGTGGATTTGCTGGAGTTTTATCATTTTTTCTATACAAGTCAAACTTGTTTGGCATTATCAAGATTTGAATATGGTGATAGGTACGAAATAGTTCCGCTTTATTTTAGTCTGGATTGGGAACGGACAAACAAAGCAAGAGAATGCTATAGATCGGGTTGGCAGCAGCTTCTGCCCGCAATCAAGCAGCAGTTTTATCATGCAGTTACTTTGGAGATTCTAAATCAGAATCCGACAGGTGAGCAGTTCGATTATATCGCATTAAGAGACTATGTTCAGAAAACAGGTATGGAAGAAGAGGTGGCGGCTCAGATTCGCAGTGTCTGCGACTTGTATCGAAATGCTATTTCGGACTGCAGTGAGTTAAATGATCTTCAGAAAAATGAGCAATTAGGAACTGTTTTTTCTGAAGTTAACTATTTATACGAAAGTGTTCGAACTCAATTTAGAAATACAGGACGTGGTAGAGTCAGTGATGGCTATGTAAAGCATTTTGAAACATTTTGCCACGATCGATTTCTGAAATCACGAGGTGCCAGTGGATTGATGCTGAATATCACGGAAGAATTTTTAATCTTCCTGACGAAACTTGCTATTCATGATGAAGAAAAATTGAGTTTGAATGAAGTGTTTCGCCAGTTTGAGTTAAGAGGCGTTTTTCTGGATCAACCATCTAAAGACGAAGTTGTCCAGTTTTATACCAAGCTGAATTTGATAGAAAAGAAGAGCGATAGTGGGGATGCGCAATATGTACGAAGAATTCTTTAATTACATAGCAACACGCATTATCAGCTATTTTGAGCAGGAATGCGATAATTTACATGACGGTGACCGGTTTTGCTTCAAGCTTGATAATGGGGAGTTGGTAGAACAGGTAAATGATGCATTATATGATATTACGCTTAAAAAGGATATTCAGGGCAAATTTTCTTATCAAGAAAAGTATCATACATTTACTGTAAAACTTACAAATAAGGAGATTATTATTGCTGCGCAGGTCAATGGAATGACAGATGACTTCTTTGCTACGCTGCGAAATATTCCTTTGTCTATTAACAAAAATCCCATTTTGATGATTACCTGTGCACCAATAGACACAATTTCTAGTGCTACTCGTGATCTTTCAGCAAAAGGAATGCCTTTCTGTGCGGATGAGTTGCTCAAGACCATCGAACAAAACATAGAAGAGGCTCAACTGTCTGCAGCCGACCATGTATTGCTGATGCACGAATTAAAGCGAAAAAAGTCTGATCGTTTTGCGGATCGAAAGTCACTGTTTGAATATAAAGGCCTGTTAACATCTGTGTGCACTGGAAGAGTAAGCGAGGAGAGTTGGATTGATTTCCGTTTGCTTCCGGATGCAAATGGACTAGCTTTGAAATCTGATCCCAAAAAGCAGGAACAACAGATCGATGAAAATCACCGCGATTTTGAAATGATCGATAAGATTTTCAAATTTGGCAATTTACGTGATGGACTTGATAGTAGTTTTGACAGTAGCTTTATCAGTGAGTTGGAAAATAAAAAGCGTCAAGGAATCAACTGGTTTGAGAATCTTACCTACGCAGATGTAATGCGTTCAAAGGCTAAAAAGGAAAAAAAGCAGAATACACCTCTTATAATCGATAATGATTCCATTGTTGCTTATTGTGGTAGCCCGATAGAGTATGAATTTCAGCAAGATCAGAAACTTTTTATTCGAGATGGTGGTACCACGAAAGCAAAGCAACGTGAGAAACATATCCTGATTTATAATCCTGAAAAGAAGGAAACGGTCACGATTGCTGTCCCTTTCAATATAGCTGTTCGTAAAGACTTAATTATGATAAAAGACTCCAATATAGCGACAAATTTAGGGGAGTCTAAAGAATTACGGTTACAGATTCAAGCAGATGGTTGCGTATTTACTAATGTGGATATACGTGATCCCAGCAGTGATACGGCAGTATTCCATCTCAAAATCTGTATTTTAGACCTAAATCCTTCTTATTTGGAAAATCTTCAGACATGCTATAAAATCGAAGGTAGTGGTAAAAAACGCCGCATTATTGCAGAGGGTATTAAAGAGTGCCTAGTCATCAATCCAGGGGCATCAAATCAGATCAGTGCAGTTGTAGCAGAACAAGAGATTTATTCGTGTAATTTTGATACAACATTGACATTGGTATTAGATGAAAATAGTGTTTCTCCGGATAATGGCAAAGTTCTTTTTAATCTTTCCTGCGGATCTATACAGATCCCTTTGGGCATTTCTGATGATACGGTAAAGCCGTCCAAATTGACTGGTGTAAAAGCATTTAAGCAAAAAAATGAGCGGCAACGTGGGTTTGAATACAGGAGCGGAAAAATCATGGACGAGGATGAAAATGCATATGTTGCTATTGAATTCTCTGACAGCACAAACGGAGATTTGGACCAGTACCGCATTGTCCGTTCGTGGTCGTGGAAAAAGGGTGAGCCGAAAGAAGATTTCCAAGTGGTAAAGAATGGATATCACTTAGCCGATCAAGATCTGGCTGACTTTCAAACTTTCTTGCTTCACTTGATT
Source organism: Lachnospiraceae bacterium (assembly GCA_004556655.1). Taxonomy (GTDB): domain Bacteria; phylum Bacillota; class Clostridia; order Lachnospirales; family Lachnospiraceae; genus Oliverpabstia. The sequence continues at coordinate 5,044 of SFGF01000109.1, forward strand.
CCACCAGCACTTCTGAAATTGTGCTTTTTTGATGGTGAACGAATAGCTGAGTATTTATTGGACGACCAAAAAAACAATGTGCGAGATGCTCTCATGGTTTTAAGTGGCAACGACACCTTCGACATTATGTATTCCAATGTTAGAAAGGTTTTAACATCCAGTAGTTCTGAGGAGGACGACATAACCAGGGAATATCTCCAGAGTAAGTCTACACTAAAAAGACTAAGACAAACGAGAGATCGTCTGGCAGATGAAATTGCAGAGCTTCAAGCCCAGCAAGATGAGAAAAACGCTGATATTGAACGACTCAAAAAGGAATATTCAGACCAAGGCGGTATTTCTCTGGATGAATGGAAAACATTAAATACACAGCTTAAGGAAGAGGAAGAGCGTAGAGAACGCATCAACTGGGAGCGAAAGGCCACGGCAGCAGAAATACTTCCGTTTATTATTGTTGGGCCGCTGCTCGATCAGGTTCGTCCTCAAATTGCCAGAGAACATGAATTTAAAACATGGAAGGCAATTTCAGAATCTATCCAAACAGATAGATTCAAAAATGCTGTTGTTTCCTCTGTAGATAAAGCTGGTGCTCCTGATGCAGAACGGTTGGGTTCCATTCTATACGACGATATTATAAAGTTCTTACTTCCTGCAAATGGATGGGCAGATTTTGTTCCTCTTTTTGGACTTTCAGACGATGATGAAATGAGGGTTCAGGCTGTTTTAAATCGTGTATCGCAATTCGAAATAAAAAAAATTGCTGGTTATCGGAAACGCTTAGATAAGTCTCTAAAAAAATCCCAGGAAATTAGAGAAAAACTTCAAAATAGTTCTGTTGAGAATTACCAGGAATATACGGATGCTATATCTAAAATTACAAAAGAAATTTATGACCTTTCCCTACAGTCTCAGAGTAAACAAACAGAGTTAACCGCTTGCGAGGAAGACATTATTGCCGCTGAAAAAGAACTAGAAACAGCATATAAAAAGTTGGAAATGGATATTAAGCGTCGTTCTGTATCGGCTATTTCCAGTAAGGTATTACTGTTACTGGAAGACTTGCAAGTCATAATATTTGATAGGCTGATTCGAGAGGTTCGTGAAGATACTCTAACTGAATTTAATCGCTTGATTCGCAAAAGGAAATTTATTGATGACATTCAGATCGATAACGAGTTTCGAGTACATTTGTTGCGGAAGCAGATTGTGGAAAAAAAGGATCTGATTAAAATCTGTCGTCGATCCGGTATTGCGGGTATTCAAAGAAGTCTGCGCAAATATGCATTTTCTCAGTTAAGTGAATTGATCGGAAATCCTGACGAAAGAAATTTTGGCAAAGAATTGGAGTCTTGTCATCTTAACGAATTTGAGCTTATGATGGAAATAGACAAAGATACTTTGTCTAAGGGTGAAACCCAAGTATTTGTCATGTCACTTTATTGGGCGATGATGCAACAATGCAAGTGTGAACTTCCCTTTATTATTGATACTCCATTTGCCCGTATTGACACGGATCATAGAGCTAATATAGTGGAGCAGTTTTTCAAGCGTCTTCCTGGCCAGCTTTTTGTCCTGTCCACTAACGAAGAAATCGGTTCGAAGCACATGCTGGCGTTGCATGATCAGACCTCTAATATTTTCTTGTTGGAATATGGTGATGATAAATGTACACATATCATGAATAATCAGTATTTTGAGGTGTAACTATGGCATTTAAATTGAAAACATCAAAAAAGACTGAGGAAATTCTGACTCAAATTGAAAGCAGCACTAATATTCCATATGCAACACTTATTAAACTTTCATTGGCGTTGTCATTGCGCAAGGGGCCTTTACAGGAAGAGGATTTTAAGACTAACAATTTGGGGCGAGAATTGAATCGACAGACAATTACCGGTGATGCAGATGCATTGTATAAGTGTTTGTTTGAAGTGTGTGCCCATCGCCATATGTCTGATGAAGAATATTTCCCGGGAGCCGTAAAAGCGCACTTGGATCGTGGTGCAGTTCTTCTGCAAAACGAATTGCGATACAGCGGAAATGATTTTCTTCAGCATCTTTCAGAGCTGGATAAGAGCATTTAACTAGGATGTGCTATGAATAATACGCATCCATAAAAATCTACAGATTATTTCTTAAAACAAAAACTCCCGCTCGATCCCACTAAGAATCAAAAAAAGCGGAAGTTTTTATAACTAACAGTGTTTTATCTCGCTGCCAGCTATAGAGGAAGTATTTCAATGTATCGCTGACAGATTTGATTATCAGTCGAAATCCAACTGCGGAATATTCGTTACGGTTCGCAAGTATTCTTCTGGGTCAGCATTCAAAATCAATTCCGCATAGGACAGCGGATCATTGTAGATGAGCCAGTCCAGTTCAGACCGCTGGAAACGGCTATTTGCCACCTCATCCTCAACAGCGGTACAGTTAATGGAAATCATGCTGCTATCAGAATATCTTAGTTCAACGCACCCGGTATCCATGTTAAATTCACAGGAAAGTAATGTTTTCATAATGCTATCCTCCAATATTGGCTCTGTTAACAAGAAAAACTCCCGCCTAATTCCTGTTAGGAATCAGACGGGAGTTTCGTATGCACCCGAAAACCGTCAGCTAACAGTTGATAAGTGATTTAGTTCCTTATCACTGTTAAGCGAAGGCTTTGGGGATTTTTCGTTTGGTGCCGTCAAGAGTTATGCGCAAATTAGTTTGCAGATTCTGGCTGAATGAAGTCAGCCGGCAATAGAAGCGTCTTCCAGAGCCGCCTCCAAGTGCT
>SFGF01000110.1 GCA_004556655.1 Lachnospiraceae bacterium
GTATACAAAAAAGACTACCTCGGCAAGAGATAGCTTTAATATAAGAGAAAAAAGTAAATCAAGCCATCGTCACAGGGTGACGATTTGGTTCAAAAAAATATATTTTCTTATAAAGATGCCGATGTGGGATATGTTTCCTGCATCGGCATCTTTTTTAATGTTAATCTTTAAAACAAAATAGTTGACAATCCAAGACGCTTTGCTATATAATGTCAACTTAGAATAGAAAGAGGTTAACAAATGAATAAGACAACCAATTTAATTCTCTGCAGTCTGTTCACTGCACTGATTGCTGTAGGAGCGTTTATTAAAATCCCGGTTCCGGTGGTTCCGTTTACGTTACAGTTTTTGTTTACTACGTTGGCAGGATTGCTTCTGGGTTCCAAAAAAGGAGCCATTTCTGTTGTTGCTTATATGATACTGGGATTGGCGGGGCTTCCTATTTTTTCTGAGGGAGGCGGATTTTGGTATGTTATAAAACCCAGCTTCGGCTATATCATCGGTTTTTGTATTGGAACGTATGTGACCGGTCTGATCGCCGAGCGGATGAAAGAAAAAACGGTTCCCCGTTATATGCTTGCGAATTTTGTCGGTTTGCTGATCGTCTATGCTGTGGGTATGATTTATTACTACATAATCTGCAACTATGTGATCGATACACTGATTGCCCTCGGACCGCTGTTTTTATACTGTTTTGTTCTGGCAGTTCCGGGAGATATCTGTCTGTGCATATTGGCAGCAGCTCTGGTAAAAAGAGTAAAACCAATCTTGAATCATCAGCTGCAGCAGGGGTAAAAAAGACCGCAAGGGTCAGAAGAAGTTTAATGATTGGAAGGAGAAAAAATATGGATGCATTAGCATTGGCACAGGAAATTATAGACGGCAGAAGAATTACGAGGGAAGATGATTTGTCATTCTTTTTGAACTGTGATCTGAAAGAGCTTTGTGAAGGGGCTGACCGTATTCGGGCTTATTTTATAGGAGATAAAGTGGATCTGTGTTCTATCATCAACGGCCGCAGCGGCCGCTGTCCGGAGGATTGTAAGTATTGTGCACAGTCCGCTCACAATCACACGAATTGTGAAGTTTATGATTTTCTGCCGGAAGAAAAAATTGTGGAAGCCTGTAAGATGAATGAGAGCGAGGGAGTGGATCGCTTCTCTATCGTAACAGCCGGCAGAGCCCTGACCGGAACGGAATTTGAGAAAGCGATTCATGCGTTTGAGACAATGCATCAGGAATGTAAGATTGATTTGTGTGCTTCTATGGGATTCCTGAATGAAGAGCAGCTGCATCGTCTCCATGAAGCCGGTGTAACCAGTTATCATCACAACATTGAAACCTCCAGACGGAATTTCCCGAATATCTGCACTACTCATACCTATGACCAGAAGATTGAAACACTGAAAAAAGTGAAAGCAGAAGGAATGTGTGCCTGTTCGGGCGGTATCATCGGTATGGGAGAGACCTGGGAGGATCGTCTGGACATGGCAGTCAGTCTGGCGGAACTGGGGATTGACTCTATTCCCATCAATGCATTGATGCCAATCAAAGGAACACCGTTTGAAAATCTTCCACAGCTGACAGAAGATGAAATTTTGAGGACGATTGCCTTTTTCCGTTATATCAATCCTGCAGCGAATATTCGTCTGGCAGCAGGAAGAGCACTTCTGACCAATGACGGCGAAATCGCATTTCAGTCCGGTGCATCGGCAACCATCACCGGCAACATGTTGACGACCGCCGCCTGCGCTACGATTCGAAGTGACAGACAGATGTTGGAAAGCCTGCATAGGGATGTGACACCGGAGTATTGGAAGGAGAAGTAAGATGAGCCGTGCATTATTTATTACAGGAACAGGAACAGACATCGGAAAAACGTATGTGACCGGTCTGATGGTAAAAAAACTTGCCGAATATGGAAAAAATCCCGGCTACTATAAAGCAGCTATGAGCGGAAATGAACGCCGTCAGGACGGAAGTCTGATTCCGGGAGATGCTTTGTTTGTGCAGCAGTGTTCCGGTATTACACAACCATTGGAAGAAATGTGCCCATATGTGTATGAAAATGCATATTCTCCTCATCTGGCATCCCGGATCGAAGGTAATCCGGTGACGATGAATGTGGTAAAGCAGGGCTTTATTTCCGTCATGGAAAAATATGATTACGTTACAGTGGAAGGCAGCGGCGGTATTTTATGTCCCATTTGTTTTGATGAGGAAAAAATACAGTTGGAGGATATTGTAAAAGAGTTGAATCTATCTTCCGTCATCATTGCGGATGCAGGACTGGGAACTATTAACAGTGTGGTTTTAACAGTCGAATATATGAAAGCAAAACACATGGAGGTAAAAGGTATCATCTTTAATCATTTTCATCCCGGCAACGTTATGGAAGAGGACAACATCTTTATGTGTGAATATATGACAGGTCTTCCCACACTTGCAAAAGTGGAAGACGGAGCTGAAGAACTGGATATTGATATAGATGTGTTAACGTCACTTTATGAAGAGGAGAAAGTAGTATGATCTGGTATCCCTATGAACAGATGAAAACGATGAAAGAACCCTATAAAATTATAGATGCGCAAGGTGTATATCTTTATACGGAGGATCAGAAACTGATTGATTCTGTGTCGTCCTGGTGGTGTATGATTCACGGCTATAAGCATCCGGAGCTTACTGCTGCCATCAAAGAACAGGCGGAGCGTTTCTGTCATGTCATGTTGGGAGGGCTGACCCATGAACCGGTACAGAAGCTTTCTCAAAAACTGCAGGAATATCTTCCCGGTGATCTGGATTATTGCTTCTTTTCAGATTCCGGCAGTGTGGCGGTAGAAGTTTCATTGAAAATGGCACTGCAGTACAATACGAATATGGGCCGGAAGCGCCCAATGGTTCTGGCACTGGAGCATGCCTATCATGGAGATACTTTCAAAGCGATGGAAGTGGGAGATGATGAAGATTATCATTTTGCTTTTGATGAGAAGAAAGATGTTGTTCATATTCCCACAGAGATTCCGGCGCTTGAGGAAGCTTTCGAGAAATATCATGACAAACTGAACTGCTTTATTGTGGAGCCTCTTTTGCAGGGTGCAGGCGGTATGCGGATGTATGATATTTCTTTTCTGGAACGGGCAAGACAGCTGTGTGATCAGTATGATGTACTGCTGATTTTTGATGAGGTTGCTACGGGCTTTGGGCGTACAGGACACCGATTTGTGGCAGATCTGGTTCTGCCGGACATCCTGGTGTTGGGGAAAGCCTTGACAGGAGGCTACATCGGTCATGCGGTGACGATTGCGAATCATAAGGTTTTTCAGGCGTTTTATAGTGATGATAATCGTCATGCTCTGATGCATGGGCCTACCTTTATGGGAAATGCACTGGCCTGTGCGGTGGCATTGAAAGGAATCGAGATTTTTGAGCGGGAAGACTATATGAGCAAAATCAGGCGCATTGAAGAAATATCACATCGTGAGATGGATGGTTTTTCCCATCCCCTTATCAGAGAAGTGCGCATTATGGGAGGCTGCACCTGCGTTGAAGTTTATGATCCGGACACACTGGAAGGGTTTCAGAAGTTTGCCTATGAGAGAGGTGCCTTCAGCCGGCCGTTCCTGAAGTATATGTATTCGATGGTTCCCTACATTATAAAAGAAGAAGAACTGGTAAAGATTTTTGATACCATGAAGACATGGTTTTCTGAAAAATAAAAACGCAAGAAAAAGAAGAAGCGGAAACCCACCAGCTCTTCAAAATAAAATTAATCATGTTAGGCATTGTTCTAATAGCAGGAGTTCTGATATGGATAGGAATTACTTTTCTTTAAAATTCCACTCTCTATTTTTCTTTCTTATTCCTTGAAAAAACCAATAAGAATTCTTATATTTGTGATACCAACTTGGAATAACCTTAAAAACAGATAGATATGAAAAGAATATTATTACTACTGGTTTTATGTTTAAACATAAGTATGGTGCTTGGACAAGAGTATAAAAATTGGGAAAAATATGATATAGAGGGATTCTATATTATTGCCAAATCAAAAGCAGAAGCCAAGATTAGCAAAAATGTATTGAGGGAGGGAGCAGATTATTATATCCTCACCGAAATGGATGACCAAGTATTCCCATCTGGTGTCAGCAAAAAAATAACTCCCAAACTCTATAAATTAAAAGATACTGAAATATACATATTTTTCAGCTTTCCTCCTTTCCTATTTGATGCCGATAATGGAATGATAGAGATTAAAGACAATAAAGGAACTTTTTTCAAAAAGCCAACACAATAAACATCAAGATACTCCATCACCAATATCTTCATCAACCACATTCATTATCCCTAAAGATGAACAGGGAAAAGTATGCTATAAACATACACCATCTACCAAAAGAAATAATATAAATTAAAATACCATGCCTAAAATTACAAACTGGCGGTTATAGCCTCAGCCAAATCTTCATAACTTGCCAACGGGTTATCCGTGAAAACACTACGGATAACCAACTCTTTATCTATGACATAAACACGAGGTATTCCCGATTTAGCAAACTGATAGTATACCGTGCGGTTTTCTTGGGCCGAATAGGGCAAGGTCAAATGATTTTCGTCCCAATAACGGACAATCTCTGCCGAGCTCTCTTCCCTGCTAATACAAACCATCCGGATTCTTCGACCGTAATCCGTATATATTTTTTGCAGCACAGGAAGTTCTTTCCGGCAGTCCGGACACCCCGTATGAAAAAACACAATCAAAGAAACCTCTCCTTTCAGAGTTTCGGAAGTTATTATTTGTCCATCATCCATTACCACAGAGAAAACAGGAATGCTCTCTCCTGTTTGTAAATCAACAGTACCTTCCTCCACATCATCATCAATACACGCCGTACACATTACACAGGTCCAAAACAGAAAACAGACTGTTTTTATCCAATTCTTCATTTCCATTTTCATTTTCATTTCCATTTTTCTTCTTTACAAAGATAACATGATTTTCATGAAATTACTATTTTTGCAGCATGAAACAAGAATTAAAAGAAAACCAAGGACTACCTGCCTCCTTACTTTGGACGCTAGCAATTATTGCGGGAATCTCCGTTGCCAATTTATATTATAACCAACCTTTATTAAACCGCATCAGCCGTGATCTCCAAACATCCGAGTTCACCGCCAACCTGATAGCAATGATTACCCAAATAGGTTATGCCATCGGATTGCTGTTCATTATTCCTTTGGGAGATTTATTTAAAAGGAAAACCATTATTCTAATCAATTTCACAGTCCTGGTCGTTTCATTACTAACCATCGCACTGACTCCCTATATCCATCTCATTTTATTTGCCTCTCTACTGACCGGCATTTGTTCGGTGATGCCACAAATCTTTATCCCCATAGCTGCCCAATTTTCCACTCCCGAAACCAAGGGAAAAAATGTAGGTATGATTGTATCGGGATTGCTGACAGGTATCCTGGCCTCGCGCGTAGTAAGCGGAATTATCGGTGAATATTTAGGATGGCGGTTCATTTTCTTTGTGGCAGCCGGGATGATGGTGATATGTGTCATCATCATCATGCGTGTACTACCCGACATGCCGTGTAATTTCAAAGGCAGATACAGTGATCTGATGAAATCCTTGTTTTCATTGGTTATGGAATACCCCCAGTTGCGTATTTCTTCCTTACGTGCCGGAATTGCTTTCGGCTCATTTCTTGCTCTATGGACTTCATTGGCATTTAAGATGGAACAAGCCCCTTTTTTTGCGGGAAACAACATTGTAGGGTTATTGGGATTATGCGGCATAGCAGGAGCTCTCACCGCCTCGTATATAGGAAACTATGTACAGGTTTTGGGAGTCAAACGACTGAATTACATCGGTTGTGGTTTGATATTTTCAGCGTGGTTCTCGCTTTATTCCGGTCAGAACTCCTATGTGGGAATCATCATCGGAATTTTTATCATAGATATAGGCATGCAATGCATCCAATTGAGTAATCAGACTACGATTTTCTCTCTTAGCCCGAAGGCGGCCAACCGTATCAACACCATTTTTATGACGACCTATTTTATTGGCGGTTCCATAGGTACACTTCTTGCCGGAATATTTTGGCACTGGTTTGGATGGCAGGGAGTAGTAGGAACAGGTATCACACTGGCAACCTGTTCCTTTATGATAAATATCTTTTCAAAAAAATAAATCAGGAATCCATATCGCTTAGATGCAATTCCAGCGCCTTGACCGAAATATAAATCTCGCGCACAGAAATCCCCAAAGAAATAATGAGCAGCACAAGCGCCAGTCCAAAAATATATACGGATATAAGGTAGAACTGTATATACATTAAAAACATACTGACCACACAAAGCAACAAACTTCCGATACCTGTCACCTGCATGGCACGTGTCAGATAAAGACGCTTGCGGAGATTAGCAATCTGTGCTGCTGTCACAGCCGAATGATTCTCACGATATTGGTCCTTCAACGTACGCACTAATTGAGCGTATGAAAGAAAACGATTAGTATATGCCAACATAATCAGCGATATGGCAGAAAATAATAAAGCAGGAGTTGTTAAATCTATTTCCATTTTTATAGGTATTTCAAAGTTAGAATATTGCAAAGATAAAGTAAATATCCCGATATTCTCCTTCCTTTTTACAATGAAAGGAATATCTTTGCAATAAAAATAATTCAAATAAACTAATATGCAAACCATAAAATTATACATAAAAGATTGGTTGGCTATCCATCCTTACATCCAACAACAGGCTACAGACAGATATTTTGTCGATCTGGCTAACCGATTATACTCCACTTGTACGATAAGAGAGATTCCCGAATCCATAAAAAAGAAATTATGTCTTTACACCGCTGCCTATTTTGAAGATGTCATTTCAGGTTTAGGTCTATGGCAAGCATTCATCAAAAAACATCTGGAACTATATGATACGTCACTTCCTTTCTATACCATCCGGCCGGATTATATAAAAGATGAGATCAATGAAGAAGATATCCGCTTCATCATTTGGAACACTTTAGAGAAGGCTCCATATAAACATCCGTATATCAATCCGATGGACAGGAATATCGAAGAAACCTCGCATTCATTTTTCCGGATATTGGATGAAGAGTATGAAACGGCTCCCGCCAATGACACGTTACAGGATTTCTTTATGGACTTCAAAGGAAAAGAGAACGCAAACCATAAACTACGCTGGCTGTTCGGACATACTTATCTCACAGAACCATCTGTACAAGAATATATTGCACAGGTTACAGAAACCGACAAATTCATCATTCCATGTGGCCCCCTTGCCCTGTTTCTTCATGAATGGATTGACCTGCTGACCAACGGAGAAACCGAATGTTGGGAAGAGATAGAAGGACTATACCCTGCCATTCCCGAAATATCGGATGAAATGAAGGAAAGGAACCACCATACCTATCAATTGTTCACGCAAGGCACAAACGGTGCCCGTATCGTATATCTGGAAGGATATAAGGAACTACACCGTTTCCTTACCCAAGTATTACAATGGCCGGACGATTCCAATCACACTTTGCCCCAAATGAAGGAACATAAGGATTTCATCATGATGGTGAATTCCGAAAAAGGTATTCTACTGGCGAAAGATATATGCAAATACATCAGTGACCCTCTTAACCCGATGTATGATGCCGCAACGGCTGCCCAAGAGGCATTCAGCCTGCTTACTATCCCGACCAAATGCCCACCGGACCTGATGGAATATGTAATAAACAACCACT
>SFGF01000111.1 GCA_004556655.1 Lachnospiraceae bacterium
CGCCTCCTATCCCTTTGACGATCCGGTGGGGCTGGTGCTGAACGATGAAGGCAAGCTCATTGGTCTGGACCTGAACCGTTCCCTCCGGGACGAGCATGGGGAGATTTACGACATTGTAGCAGGCACCTTCCTGGTGGTGGGCCTGGGACCGGAGAGCTTCGTGTCCCTGCCCCCGGACATGATCCAGAAGTACACCGAGCAATTCAAGCGGCCGGAACTGTTCGCCAGCATCAACGGGCAGATCGTATCCGTTCCCGTGGAGCCGGAAAACCCGCTGCGCACGGCGGAAATGACCCTGGAGGATGACTACGGCATGATCGACGGGATTATCAACAATGGCCGCCGTGGTGAGGAATTGGAGAAAGCCCAGGGCGAGACGCGCAGGACCACGCCGGAGAAAAAGCCTTCCATCCGGGAGCGGCTGGAGGACGCGAAACGGGAGTGCGCGGAACGGAAAAGCCCGGACAAGCCTGCCCCGCAGAAGAAGCCCCCGGAGCTGGGCGACTTATGAGCCGGAGCAAAAAATGGCGTCTGGAATGGGCGTTCTTCCTGGGCGAGAACGGCAGGCGTCAGTATAACAGGCTCTGCAAATGCTGTGTCCATCCCTGCAAGCAGAGTTTCCGGACGATGGTGTTGTCCTACCCGCATTATCTTTCCCGCCGTTCCCAAAAGTGTAGGAACTAGGGCTCAAAATAGGCGAAGAAACCGCCTGTGGCGGCTTTTCTGTGTAGGGGCAGTATAATTTTCTATGTGGGGCGGCAGGGCGTTTCTGCATAGGAAAAATGCCGGATTTTCACCTTTTATCAAATAAGAAAGGAGCGCCGTCATCGGATCAAAGTGGTTCGGTGGCGGCGCTCTTTTTCTTTTTGGTTCTTTATGCCAAATAAAGGCGCAAATTGTATTCGTTAGTAGGAAACTTATGGTACAATATAAATGACACTAGTTCCCTTAACACATTTTTACAAAGAGAGGGATTATATATGATAATTTACAAGCTTAAAATCATTAATTACAAATTATTTCAAAATATTACCATCGAAATGAATGATGATATTAATATTTTTGTTGGAGAAAACGACTCGGGTAAAACCACTATCTTAGAGGCATTGTCTATGGTCCTAACCGGAAAAATAAATGGTGGCAGTATAATGAATCGCCTTAACCTTGATTGGTTTAATGCAACAGTCCGTACCGAGTTTAAACAAGCAATCGAAAATGGTCAGACACCAGAGTTACCAACTATTGAAATTGAAGCATATTTTTCTGGGGTTACTGATGAGCAAATTGCCATAAAAAATTTCAAGGGTACAAACAATTCGCTTCACGAAGATATTGAAGGCGTCAAATTGGAGATTGTGTTTGATTGCCAGTATGCGACCGCATATAAGCAGCTCCTGGCTGAGCATAAAATAAAAGATATTCCTGTTGAATACTACAAGGTAAATTTTAGATCCTTTGCCAATCCAGACTACTATGTTTCAACTACCTCTAAAAAGGTGGCCTGTATCGATACGACAAAAAAAGATTACGGCCCCGTATTAAATCGGTTTGTTTCAAGTAGCATTAACGAATATCTTACCGAAGAAGATATGACGGAATTGCGCCATGCCTATAGATCTAATCGGCATGAATTTACGGGAAATCAAGCTGTAATTCGGCTCAACCAAAAACTTCAAGAAAGTCATAGCTTTGATGGGAAAAAAATTAGTATTAACTTAAGAGAAAGTGGGATTGACGAGTGGAAAAGTGATATGTCTGTTTCCCTAGACGGTATCCCACTTGAAAATTCGGGATTTGGAACCCAGAATATGTTTAAGGCTGAACTTTTTTTGCTGCAAAATACTGATGTTGACATTTTAATAATTGAAGAACCGGAAACTAATCTTTCATATAGCAACATGGCAATTCTAATCTCTAAATTATCAGAAAAAACAGGAAAGCAGCTGTTTATATCCACCCACAGCAGTTTTGTTGCCAATAAACTTGGATTACAATGTCTACATTTGGTGTCAGATGGAAGAACCGTGCCATTCAAAAACTTAAGCCAAGATACATATGACTACTTCCTTAAACTGCCAGGTTATAACACATTAAGAATTTTACTGGCTAAACGTGTAATTCTAGTTGAAGGTCCTGCTGATGAACTAATCATACAGCGAGCCTATATAGATAACTACGGAAAGCAGCCGATTGAGGATGGGGTTGATGTGGTTTGTGTGGATAGCTTGGCATTCCAGCGATATTGTGAACTTGCATCTCTCATAAATAAACCGTTAACTATCGTGACCGATAATGATGGAGATGTTGAGGCGGTTCAAACTCGCTATCAAAAATATGGGAAACTGGTAACCCTTTGCATCGAGGCTAATAACGCTTTGAACACATTGGAACCTTCTGTCTTGGCTGTAAATTCTGAAAATTTTGAAACCTTTAAAACTATCATTTATTACGGACGTGATATTAGAACGATGGATCGAAACAGCATACTTAATTTTATGACTAATAACAAAACAGAGTGGAGTATGCGTGTATTTGTAAGCAATCAAAAGGTGAATTATCCTTCATACATTTTAAAGGCAATTGGCAAATGATAATAAATACAGGATGTTGATAATGAACAATCAAGTTATTTTTGCGGCAGCAGGCAATGGAAAAACATATTCTCTATGTGCTAAAGCAAAAGCAGCAATAAGTGCTGGAACAAAATATGTTCTTTTGATTTCATATACCAATGAAGGGGTTCGTTCTTTAGAGAAAGAATATAAAAAACAAAATTGTGGTGTGCTTGACGAGCGAGTAATATTCAAATCTTGGTATAGCTTTCTGCTTTCAGAGTTTATTAAACCGTATCAATGCTCACTAAGATTAAATAATAAAATTTACAAAAAAGAGACTCCGATTACTATTCCAGAAAACTTTATTTCATCTATTGCCTTCTATATTACGGGATCAATACCTGCATGGTACAAGCAGACCCATTTGCAATATTTTTTGAACAGCCATGGAGATATTTACCCTGATAGAGTTAGCCATTTAGCGTATTTGTGTAATGAACATTCAAATGAAAAGCCAATTGCTCGGATGGAACAAATTTATTCACACATATTTATCGATGAGCTTCAAGATTATGCCGGATGGGATCTGGAGATTATACAACTTTTGTTTAACTCACAAATCTCATTGTCAAGTGTAGGCGATTATAAGCAAGCAACGTACAGAACAAATAATTCGCCAAAAAATAGACAGTATCGAGATGAGAACATACGAAATTTTTTTCTTCATATTCAACAAATGGGTCTTTGTTCTGTTCTGTATGCAAATACAACAAGGCGGTTCAACTACGAAATATGCAATTTTATCAATACAATACACAATGATTGCGATGCGATAGTTGTTCCAGATCCACTGCTAAAGAATGCTCTCATTCCTGAAAATAGTGGGGTTTATATAATAGATTACAAATACCTTAATGATTATTGCGAATATTATCACCCTACTATTTTGCGGTACGATAAACGGACTCAAATACCATTCAATTGTATGGATTGTGATGTGTTCAATTATGGTGGATCCAAAGGAGCAACATTTGAAAGAACGGTTATCGTTCCTGTAAGTACAACAATTCCGTTTATAGAAAGACAGGACAAGATTTCATCAAAACAGACACGATCAAAATTCTATGTTGCATGTACAAGAGCAAAACACAGTGTGGTTTTTGCTATGTATGATCCGAAAGAAACGAATCTGTTTAAACTTACCGAAATGCAGTTTTCTGATAAAGTTATACCTGTACTCAAGTTTGTAAAATAAATAATAATACATTGTCTAATCTTCGCTTAATCTAAAATTGGTTTATTTATATCTAGGGAGCGTGAGTATATGTCGTGTAGTAATAAGATTTTTGCGTATATATTTGATAGTGGCAGGATTGGAAGCAGTTTTTATGGAGAAGCTGTTTTTGAAAACATGCTTAAAGGCAAAGAATTATCAAAAAATTCAGATAAAATAATAGTTTCCCTTGGAGACATTATTTTTAGAAAAAGCTATATAGATATTGAGCCATACATCATAAAAGATGAATATTGCACTATAGATTTTGATTCATTAGCCACCGACCAACAATTTAAAGATTTTCCGTTTTGTTGGATTGTTGAAGATCTTTCAGTTGATATAGCTCAAGCAATTGACAAAAGATTAAAAGAGTCTATGCAGGGATATGTTGGATTGTCACGCATAGATACAACAAACACTTCGGAAAGGAAGCAATTCTGGAAAGATATGATAAGAAAATTCTCTATTTTGGGAGAAACCATCACATGTTTCCAGAATCCTGAACTAACTGGGCCTTTTGGCTATTTGGAAGCTGCCACCAAACTTGGATATAAAGTAGAATATAATGAGAGTTCAGAATACTCCCCAATTGAAGACTGTGAAGCACTGCAATCTAGCCACATCAAGACAGATGAAAATTTGAAAGTCACGTCACAAAAAGGGAAAGATATTGACCGAGATTTGCTTACATTAAATTTCGCTATTAGAGATGAACTTCAAATATCAGGAGCACTGATTTGGAAATCCATAAACGCCTTAGATAAAATTTGTTTTTCTGAAAGTTACGTATCGAGTGGCCATTTAGTCGAGTACCCATTCTTGACACTATATCATGCATCACAAGGTGTGGAGAGAATCCAAAAGGCCATAATAGAATTGGTTTGCAAAAGAGATCATATCAAAGAAAGTGAAAAAGAAAGCATTTATAATTTGTTAATGAGTCATGCCCATGAAGGATTAAATAATTGGATTGAAAGCAAAGAAGGGATAAGCTTTAATTCTAATTGTAAAAAGCTAATTGGAATACTTACACGATTCTACGGTACCGTAAGATATGCAAGATATTCGGATGAGGGCTATACTCGCACAACTACCCCTGAGTATGACCTTTTAATGGAACTGAAAAGCAAAAAATGTACAGATGTCGATTCTGATATTAAAAACAATTTCGGAAACTATTTGGGGCAATTGACCAACACTTATTTTAAAGTGTTCAATCAACTGTGCTCTGATCTTAACATCTACGCATATGAACTGGAGTGCGATTCAGCAGCATTAATTGTATATAGCCATCAAGAGAAACCTCGAAATCTATATAAGGAGTTGACCATAAGACAAAATGCAAAGAAGGAGCTATTCTATTGGCTCATGAAGAAAGCACCAGACTATCCTAAGTATTCTCTATCGTCAGAAGATGCACTAAAGGATGCGTTAGATTTTGATACAGAGATGATGGAACATTACTTATGCGATTTAATTTTCAACTCAGAAGATTGTCAAGATTACTTTGGAGAAGTCGATTGCCTTTATGATGAATTGTGCTCTCAAGATAAAGAAAAATGGAAAAAGAGAATAGAGTTAATAGATTTTCTTATCGATAGGCACAGCACATTATTATAATCAGGCGTATCATAATCTGGATTAAAAGTCATGATAATTCCAATTCGTTTTCTTGCATCATTTTGAAATTTTGCCTAAGCAGCATATCCACATTCCGTCTATAGGTATCGTACCTCTTTTCCTCCCGCTGTATCTTCCGAAGTTCTGCTTGTAGGGCGGTCTTGCGGGCGGAGAGTCCATCCAGTTCTGCTTTCAGCTTTTCGGAAGAAGGAAGTCTGGCAAATCCGGCCTTCTTGATTTCCCTGGCTGCCGCCTCAAATAAGATGATCTCACTCTCAAACCCACGCAGGAATTTTTCCTTGTCCTTTGATGCCTTGTAGCGGTCATAGACAGGTTTCAGCTTGCGGTAGGTATCAATTTGCTTTCCCAGGAGGGCGAGGTCGGTGATCCGCTGTTCTGTATCCCGCAGGCTTTCCCTGGTACGAATGGATACGGCGACAACGTCGTCACACCGTTCCACCAATTCCTCATAGCTGCTGATGCCATGTTCGGTGAGAAAGTTCATGGTGGCGGCCGCCCGTTTCAGATTCTCAATGGTTGCCCACCGCTGGTATCCGGCGCTCTGCTGGGCCTTGATATTGTTCTGAATGTCAATGAGCAGGCTAACCTTCCCGCTGTGCTGTTGAGGCTGTCTGGAGGGCCTGGGGCCTCCGGCAATGCGGAAGACAACGGCTTCTTCCGTGTAGTCGGCACCCAGGGTTTTGAGCCGGGTGAACCGCTCCTGGTCCGGCGCCCTGGCGGAAATATACTTCCCTCGCTTGATCTCGTATCCTTCCCGCTGCAACCGGGCAAGCAAATCTTCTAAACTGGAGGACACGGGGATCAGCCGGTCAATGGCGGCTTTCAGCTTTGCCTTGTAGCTGGTGCCGTTCCGTGCGGCCTGATGCTCAATGTAGCTCTTGCCCTTCTCCCGGCCGGGGACGATGACGGACAAGCCGTGTTCTTTGCACAGTCGATCACTGGTCCGACGTATCTCGTGATAGCTGCGCTTGTTGGAATGGTAGTGCTTGTGGTCGGTGAAGCTGACCGCATTGAAGATCAGATGATTATGAATATGCCCCTTATCAATATGGGTGGTAAGTACAAACTCATACTTACCACCCAATATTTCTTTTGCCAACTGCATCCCAATCTCATGGGCTTCCTCGGCGGAGACCTCCCCAGGCTCAAAGGCTTGGATCAGGTGGCGGCCCAGGTGTGTGCCCTTATCGATGGAATGGCGGCGTGTCCATTCAAATTCAATGTCGGCGGTCTCGGCGGTGCAGCCGAAAGAGGACACCAGCAGTTTCCCATCTGTCTTATTGGGATTGCAGATATAGTCAATGGCTGTTTTCAGCGTTGACTTAATAGGATGCGTCTTTGTAACTGCCATATCTGATCCAGCCTTTCCCGGATTTCCTCCATGTCGGCCTGATAGGTGGGGCCTCCGGCGTTGACCCGTTTGGCGATCTGATTGATGTTCCGGCCAATGGCGGACAGGAGCTTGTTCATCTCCTTAATGTCCCTGGTGTCCACCTGGATGATATATCCGTCAATCGCCATCTTCCGCAGGTAGGCGCCGATCTGCTTTGTCTGGAGCTGGGCCATCTTCTGCTCAATCAGCAGTCGTTCTTCCAATGTTACCGGGCAGCGCAGGATGATGGGGCGTTTACGATTTGCCATAGGGCGGCGCCATCCTTTCGTATAGGGGTTTGGGGGTATCCCAACAAGCAATTTTGTGTTTAGGGGGAAGGGGTTCACTAAAGCAAAATTCGCAAGTGTGGCCACACTTGCTGTGCTTGCTCTACGCTCCTTCCCCCGTAAATACAATGCCGAAAACCCCTTCATCTGCCCACAAAATTTAGGATTTTTCAAAAAGAACAGGGCAGCAGAGCCGCCCTAAAAAACGAAAACAGAGGATGCTTTCACACATCCCCCGTTTCTTTCGCTGATTGTTCAATTTTCAGCGCCCCGTCGATTGCGCCCTCAATGACCGGCAAATAGTGTTCCGGGCAAAGTTTCAGCTTGTGGCTGACCCGCTGCCGCTGTTCGCTGTCCCCTCGTATGATTTCCGGGTTGAAATACTGCTCCACGGGAAGCCCGCAGACTTTAATAAGCTGGATCACAACCGGGAGGCTGGGGATCGTGCCTTTATTTTCGATATTGGCAAGATAGCGCCATTCAATTCCCACTATTTCGGCCAGCACCTTGCGCGTCAGGTGCTTTGCTTTCCGCGCAGCTTTCACATCCGCGCCGAAAGTTTCAAAGCC
>SFGF01000112.1 GCA_004556655.1 Lachnospiraceae bacterium
CCGGGCAGGCGGGGATAGCTTATTGATACTTGCCCCATTAGGGGCATTGAGTAAGAAGCCCCCACTTCAAACGAAGTTAAGTGGTGGGAGCATGTCACAATGGATAGCATCTCCACTGGCATATGGAACAAGAGAATACCATCTGATTGAAGTGTAATAGAATCAGAACCAACTGCCCTGTTATTCGCAGGGCAGTTTATTATAAAAGACAATCTTTTCAATTTCCGCATGATTGTTATACCATACAAAAGCTGTTTGAGCGGTATCTTTAAGGAGTTCCTCAACTTGTTGAAAAGACAGTTCCTCGTAGCTTTGAGTTGTTATATTATTCTCATCGGACTCGGGTGAAAGGACATTCCATTCAAAAAATGAGACATCTGTGGAAAGTTTCTCCTGCAGAAGGTATGTTAGAAAATCAGATGAATCGGTGTCGGTACCGGAAGGAGCGGTTGTAAAAATATGACCGTCTTTTTCTGACACGGTAGTGCAGGAACTATAATTACCAATATACTGGTCAGCATCTACGTAAGGGCAGGGAACAGCGTTGGATATTTGAAGATCATCACTATCGAAAAACTCTTTGATGCCATCTGTAAATTCCAGTAAAAGTCTGCCATTTTCATATCTCAGTACTTTAATATGATCTTCTTCTCCTTTCGGATACAGAGTAATTTCCGATGTGGTTTCATCATATGTATAACTGTCGTAAAGATCAGAATCTCCCACAGGGCTTCCACAAGCACAATAGTAGCAATAGCTGCCGTCAGCGCCAAAACTGATGGTTTCGTCACAGTTTGTAAAATAGCACCAGTGTGCATTGGTTAAAAAATCAGGAGAAAAATCTGTATCCGGGTTAGATTTTTCTGGCTGAGAATCAAGTTTTTCTGTCTGTAAATCAGCTTCTTTTGATTGGCAGCCGGTAAATGACAGAAGAAATGAAAAAATAATTGCTACGGTACAATTTCGAAATGGATGTTTCATGATAATTCCTTCTTTCTATGGAGTATTTTATCACGATATGATCATACGTACAACAATCGGGCTTCAGATCAATTCAAAAATAAGTACAAAATACCTAAATTTATTCATAGTATAACGATAGGAATAATAGTAAAGTAAAAGCATAATTATTTCAGGAGGAAACTGTTATGACAGGAAAAGAAATTGTATTAAAAGCTATGAGATTTGAAGAAACCCCACGTCTTCCGGTTGCGATTTTAGATGGATACGTTTGGATTTTGAGAAAAAATAACATCTCTTTCAGGGAGTTGCTTGAAATGGAAGATGGTGGAGCTGAAGTTGTAGAAAAAGCCTTTGATGATTTTCAGTCAGATATTGTATATCCCAATATTCATGCATTCAACTTTTTATTTGAAATCATGGGTGGAATTGTTTCATGTGACAGAAAAGGAGAGGCTTTTGAAGTGACAAAAACTCCTTTGGAAGAAATTAATGATTTCCGGCAATACGATGTTGATAAATTGTGTGAACAGCTGGAACAGAAAAAAGAATATGCGGTTGGACTTGGATTGCTGGAAAAATTGAAAAAGTATTATGGTGAGGAAAAGCTGGTCTGTGCGGTATGCGTTGCACCTTTAACTCTTGCAGGAATGATGCTGGGAGTACAGAATTTTATGATGCAGCTGTATGATGACGAGGAAGGTACTGTTGCTTTGCTTGAATTTGCCACGGAATTGGTTGTCAGATTATGTGAATCACAGATTGCCCGGGGAGCGGATGCGGTGTTCATAGCAGATCCGGTTGCATCAGGGGACTTGATCAGTCCGTCGATGTTTGAAGAATATGCGCTTCCGTATATAAAAGAAGTAACCGGAAGATTGAAAAAATATAATGTTCCGATTATTTTACATATCTGTGGGAATACACAGGCGCGGCTTGAACCATTGAAAGAGGCGGGCATTTCCGCATTTTCTCTGGCAGCAGTAGATTTGAAAGAGGCGCTCGAAACGGCAAGAGGACATTATGCGATTTTTGGAAATATGGATCCGTTTTCTGTAATGCAAGCCATGACGTCGGACAAAGTATATCAGACATGCAGGGAATTGGGTGAAATTGCAGGTCTGGAGGGCGGCTATGTGATGATGCCGGGTTGTGATCTTCCTCCGGCAGCTCCGTTGGAAAATGTCCAGGCAATGGTCAAAGCAGCTCATGACACTGTACTATCAGTTTGATTTGAAACTTTTTTCTCCAAATCATTTAGATTTCTTTACGTGACACAAAATTCACGCTATAATGAATGCAGGAAAAATGTGGTGCACAAAAATCTAATAATGTGACGAGGGAGAGAGTAATGAAGAAAAACAAAAAGACAAGAAATCTGACACTGGCAATTTTCATCGGACTGATTCTGGGTATTGTTTTCGGACTTTTGATGCCGGGACGTTTTGAGTGGGCGAATCCGGCCATATCACTTGTATCCGGTCTGTATATGAATGCCCTTCGAATGATGATTTATCCATTGGTATTCTGCTCGCTGATTGTGGGTATCAAAGGAATCGGAAGCATTTCAGCAACCGGTAAAGTTGGCGGGCAGGCAGTACTGTATTATGTTTGTACCACACTGTTTGCAAGTTTACTGGGACTGTTTCTGCCGAAAGCGCTGGGACTTGGACAGGGTGTAACCATTGAGATGGCAGAGAGCAGTGTGGAAGCGACGGAATTTACCAGTATTCTGGATACCATTACCAATCTGATTCCGTCCAATCCGGTTGCGGCTTTTGCAGAAGGCAACATGCTGCAGGTACTTGTATTTGCGATTATCATTGGAATTACCTGCCTGTCGCTGGGAGAGAAAGCGGAGCCATTTGTAAAAGTTGTGGAAGCGGTCAATGATATTTCTATCAAAATAGTTTCAGTGGTTATGCTGTTTACTCCCATTGGAGTATTCTGTTCCATTTCTTCAGTGGTTTATGCAAACGGAACAGAGACGATTCTTGCATTGGCTAAGGTGTTGATTGCGCTGTATCTGACCATGTTCCTGTATATTGTGATCGTGTATGGCGGAATGGTAAAAGGAATCGGAAAATGCGGAATCGGAAAATTCTTTGGAACTGTTATGCCGGCTGCCCTGAATGCTTTTGGTACCTGTTCCAGCTCGGCTACACTGCCGATCAGCAAAAGATGTGCCGATGAACTGGAAGTTCCCAACGAGATTTCATCCATGGCACTTCCTCTTGGAGCTACAATCAATATGGATGCAGTATCCATCCTTATGTCGTTTATGATTGTATTTTTTGCAAATGCCTGTGGTGTTCCCGTAAGTTTCGGAATGCTGGCAATCGTATTGCTCAGCAATACACTTTTAAGTATCGGAACACCTGGAGTACCGGGCGGTGCAATCGCATCATTTGCTGCCCTTGCCTCTATAGCAGGACTTCCGACCGGAATCATGGGAGTTTACATCAGCGTTAATACTCTTTGTGATATGGGTGCGACCTGCTGTAACGTTTTGGGAGATCTTGCATGTTCTGTGGCAATGAAGAGAACCGTCAAACTGGATACGGCAGAAATTGCAGGCAGTAAAAAAACTGATAAAAACTGATAATAACTGATAATAACTGTTTGCAAGGTAAACATTCTTGAACACCAATAAAAAGAGCAGTCATTTCATAGAAGAAATGGCTGTTCTTTTATTGGTGTACATGGTGATTTAAGCGAATAAGTGCAAAGAAAATGCGAATCATATAATAGGTCACAGAGTGAACAGTAATCTTGAGTTTTCAAGTGAATGGAAAGGAGACGATGTGTATGAGCAATCGTCTGCGATATGAAACCAGCCCACTATGGAATGATGGAATTTGCTTCTTGCCATTGCAAAACAGTGGAAAACAAACAGGAAAAAAACTGCTGAATATTTGCCCGAAGCTTTGATGAGAAACATGGAGGATTTGGTCAGGCTCCCAAGTTTCCAACTCCTCACAATCTGATTTTTCTTATGTTATATTCTATCATCACCCACGACGATCATGCTTTCCACCAGGTGAAGGCCACTCTGGAAAAAATGCGGCGGGGAGGGATTTTTGATCACATTGGTTATGGCTTTTCACGGTATTCTGCCGATAATTTTTATCTGGTTCACATTTTGAGAAAATGCTTTATGACAATTCACGGATGATCCTTGCCTGTGAGGTGGCTTATAAAGTCTCGGGAGAGCGTCTGTTGAAGCGAAAGAATATCCTGCTGGACACAGCCTGTTTCTGACAGCCTTGCTGCTATATCTTCATCCTCCGAAGAAAATCATACCTGTCTACCGCAATTCAATGAATAATTCCTATATTTTTTGTCTCATATCTGGAAAAATTCAAGAATGTCTGCTATTATAGAGGCAAATCTTGAATGAAAAGAGGAGGATAAACATGTTAGATAAAAAAGTAGTTGAATTGTTGAATCAGCAGGTAAATAAAGAATTTTATTCTGCCTATCTGTATCTGGATTTCTCAAATTATTATTATGATCAGGGCTTGGACGGCTTTGGTAACTGGTATAAGATTCAGGCACAGGAAGAACGTGATCATGCGATGCTCTTTGTACAGTATCTGCAGAATAACGGTGAGAAAGTTGTTCTTGAGGCTATCGCAAAACCGGGTGTGGAATTGTCAAGTGCAAAAGCAGTTCTGGCAGAAGGACTGAAACATGAGCAGTATGTAACCAGCCTGATTCATAACATTTATGATGCGGCATATTCGGTGAAAGATTTCCGTACCATGCAGTTCCTTGACTGGTTTGTAAAAGAGCAGGGCGAAGAGGAAACGAACGCAGAAGGTCTGGTAAAGAAGTTTGAATTGTTTGGAGACGATCCAAAGAGTCTTTATATGCTGGATAATGAACTGGGAGCCCGTGTATACTCTGCACCTTCTCTGGTACTGTAATATGAAGAACCCGGAGAAAATCCTATGCTCCTGCTATAAAGTGACAAAAGGCGATGTGGCAAAAGCTGTTAAAGATGGCGCCACCTGTTTTAAAGAAGTAAAAAAAGCCACAAAAGCAGGCAAAGCATGCGGAAAATGTAAGAAGAAAGTCAAGAAACTGACGAAAAAATTATTAGAGAAATAGTAATGAAAAGAGCGGTCATTTTGAAAAAAATGGCCGTTTTTTTTGCGATATTTTACCTTTATTTTACAAAAACATCCGGTTTGATTTGATATTGCTGTTGTCTAATATATATGTATGTATTTATTAATACGAAGGAGAAGTGAGTATGAGCAAACAGGATGTATATATGAATCGGGAATTATCATGGCTGAAGTTTAATGAGCGGGTATTGGAAGAAGCAGAGAGCGATAAAGTACCTTAAATATCCGTATCATCAGCATTGTAGGACGTTATCTGGAGCATTCCCGAATCTATATTTTCGGATGCGGAGAAAGACAGAAACTCTACATTGCATCAGCCGATTTTATGACCAGAAATACTCTTCGCCGTGTAGAGGTGGCAGCGCCTATTTATGATCCGGAACTTCGCAGCCAGCTGAATGAAATGTTCATTACTATGTTGAGTGACAATCAGCAGGCTAGAGAACTACAAAATGATGGAAATTATATAAGGCTGCAGGCAGAGGGGGCTCCTTTGAATTCTCAGGAATATTTTTTTTCCCAGGCATATGCACAGAAACAGGGGATGGAAGCGGAAACAAGTAGCAAAGAGATACGATAGGAGAAAATCATGAAAGACACATTACAGATTATTTTCGGGTTGTTTGGCGGTCTGGCAATATTTATCTATGGAATGAATATGATGAGCGAAAGTCTGCAGAAAGCAGCCGGTGAAAAAATGAAAAAAGTATTGGCACTTCTGACAAGAAACCGATTACTGGGTGTACTTGCGGGAGCCCTGACAACTGCTGTACTGCAGAGCAGCAGTGCAACTACTGTTATGGCGATCGGATTTGTCAGTGCGGGGCTTATGAGTCTTCCTCAGGCAATATCCATTATATTCGGAGCGAATATCGGAACAACTATGACGGCACAGATTATTGCCTTTAAAATAAGTGATTATATTTATCTGTTTGTATTTCTGGGGTTTATTCTTTCTTTTGTTGTAAAATCTGAGAAATGGAAAAATATCGGTCAGACGATTTTCGCTTTTGGCCTCCTGTTCCTTGGGATTGAGACCATGGGAAGCGTTATGAAACCTCTGGCATCAAGCCCTGTTTTCCTGAACATGATTGGAAAAGTTTCTGATGTGCCGATTCTTGGTATTTGTGTAGGTACACTTATGACGCTGATTGTACAGAGCAGTAGTGCGACCATCGCTGTTTTACAGAACTTTGCCGCACAGGCAGGACCAGACGGTATGACAAGCATCATGGGACTGGCAGGTGCGATCCCGATTTTGCTGGGTGATAATATTGGTACAACGATCACCGCGCTGCTGGCAAGTATCGGTCAGTCAAAAGACGCGAAAAGAACTGCAGCAGCGCACTGTATCTTTAACATTTCCGGTTCTCTGGTATTTATCTGGTTCGTAAAACCATATGCGGCACTGATTCAGCAGATTTCACCGAAAGGACCGGAAGTAGAAGTGATTTCCAGACAGATAGCAAATGCTCATACGGGATTTAATCTTTGTATGACGATCGTATGGACGCTATTGTTGGGAGTGATGGTAAAACTTGTAATGAAATTGATACCGTCCGGAAAGAGCAAGGCACTCAATCCGGCAGAGCCACTGTATTTGGATTATAACATTACCAATCAGCCTGCGGCAGCGTTACAGCTGGTGGCAAAGGAAGTCCTTCATTGCAGTAAGGTGATAAAAGAAATGATTCAAAATGTCGGTGCCGCTGCAAAAAGTGAGGATAAAACGGTATTGAACGGTGTGCAGGAAAAAGCGGAGATCGTCAGTAATTTAAGTGAAAAAATTACAGATTATCTGGCAGAGCTGTTTTCCGGAGGTGTGCTGACAGAAGATCAGGCTACACAGACAGCGAGAATCATGTATGTACTCAGTGATATTGAACGTATCGCTGGTTTATGTAAAGATATCGCCGATTCGATTATGGATAAGATCAATAAAAAATATGCTTTCACTGCGGAAGCCATGAATGAACTTGCACAGAGTCTTCAGGTGATTGAGAAGATGTACTCGGATACGTTACAGGTCATGGAAAATGGAGAGCAGGAAAAAGCAGAAGAAATACTCAAACAGAAAGAGAAGGTCATGGCGCTGGATATTGATATGAGAAAAGCCCATATGCACCGTGTTGCCACAGGAAAATGTTCCGGAAATCTCACAGCACCGTTTTCAAAGATACTGCTGGCAATTGACCGTATCGGAAATACTTGTGTTAATATTACAGAGACAATTTCGTCGCAGGTTAATTTCCATTATTTCATGATTGAAGAGAAAGAAAAGCAGGCATAAAAAGAGAAAAATGTTGACCGGGATGAAAGTGATTTTCGTCTCAGGTCAACATTTTTTATTGGAATAATTTTAACAATATCTAGCAAGAATTCCCCCATCCTCTTAGGTGGTTGGGATGAATTGCAATAAATAGAACATACGTTCTTGAAATCCGGTAAACAATGTGGTATAATAAACTCAGTCGATAGGA
>SFGF01000029.1 GCA_004556655.1 Lachnospiraceae bacterium
AAAATTCTGTATGGGGATTCTTATGGACTGAAGGTAGAAAGTGAGCCGGGAAAGGGAACTTATATTGAACTGTTGCTTCCTCTGACGATGGTAAATCTGATCAATATCTGAAAGGTCTTTTAAAATATAAAGTTAAGTAAATGGTTTTATGAGCAGTGGAGGAGAAAGTTATGTGGAAAGTATTGTTGGCGGATGACGAGCCTTTTGTCAGAGAAGGACTGAAGGAACTGATCCCCTGGGAAGAATTGGGATATTCGTTGGAAGGATGTTATAAAAATGGAAAAGAAATTCTGGAGAGTATTCCGCAGATCTGTCCGGATCTGGTGATACTAGATATCCAGATGCCGGTAATGGATGGATTGGAGGCGGCGAAACTCATCAGTGAAAAATGGTCACAGATAACAGTGATACTTTTAACAGCTTACTCTGAATTTCAATATGCTAAACAAGCCATCGATTATCGGGTCAGCAGTTATGTGATGAAGCGAAATGTGTTGGAAGATCTTCCAGGAGTTCTGCTTAAGATGAAGCAACAGCTGGAACAGAACCATGGTAATAAAAAAGAAAAAAGCAAGATGATGAGTCTTTTACTGCATGAATCCGAATATATAGATCCCCTGTCAGAGAGCAGTGAAGCTACTTATGGATGGTTCGAGGAACATTTTGAAAGATTTCGTATGCTGATAGTGCAGGGATGTCGAGGTGAAAAGGAAAGCGGCGAACCCATGAAAGAGCAGATGCAGGAAAAAATTAATACAGCTTTCGCGGGTTGGGAAATACAGGTATTAGTAGTCAGTGTGATGGAATATGTGATACTGGTGGCTGTAGAACCGGAAGAGGAAGAAGAATTGAAATCAAGATGTCATAGTCTGTTAAGCAGCGGAGGAGAAGGAACTCTTCTTTTAGCAGTCAGCAGGATTTATGAAGGAATTGATAAAGTCAGTCGTGCATACCGGGAAATCCTGAATTATCTTAGCACACATTTTCTGGACTGGAATGAAAGTGAGCCAAATCTGATTTTCACAGACAGAGAGTCGGCTGCCGGAGACGAAGAAATTTCACTGATTATAAACCAGATGATTATTGCCATGGAAAGTGGGGATGAGTCAAAAGCAGCCGGCGAAGCTAATCGCTTTTTGAATTGTATCCGCAAATATTCGGATGTACGAATACGAAGTGCCTGTATGATGCTCCTGGCTGAATGCCGTCGAGTATGCAGAGAATTTGGATGGAAAGATGAGGATATTTTACATGTGACACATGAGGAAGGGGATACCCGGATTTTTCGTAGTACCAGCATTTCTGAACTGGTGGGTTGGCTGAGAAAGTGTGTACTGGCTGTTTCAGGAAAAACAGGAAGTGAAAAAGAGCATGAAGATGATCTGATCGGCAGAACAAAAGCCTTTGTAGAGAAAAATTATGCGAGGAAACTAACGCTGGATGATGTGGCAGGAGCTGTTTATGTAAATAAAAGTTATCTCAGCAGGGTTTATAAACAGAAAACCGGAGAGAATCTTTTTGACACGATTAATCGAAGAAAAATGCAGGAAGCAAAGAGACAGATCGCAGAAGGAAAAAAGAAGATATGGGAAATTGCTGAACTTGTAGGAGTGGAGGATACTGCGTATTTTTCTAAGATGTTTAAGCGCTATACAGGATTGTCTCCAAAGGAGTATGAACGTTCTCTGCGAGGGTAGAGGAGGGGAAAGATGAAAAAAAGTTATGGAATATGGTTTCTTTTTCTTTTTGTTCTGTTTACAACAGGTTGTGGACAGGAGGAGAGGGAGGAGCAAACCGAAATTACATTGCTTCATGGTTGGGGAACCATGGAGGAGGATCATCAGGTGATGCGACAGATTTATCAGGATTTCGAGAAAGAAAATCCGGATATTCGACTAAATATGATTTCCATGCCATCATCAGAAAAGGCAATTGCAAAAGCAAGAGAGATGTTGGCAGTGGGAAAAACACCGGATTTAATCTTTACAGGTGGAGAAGGAAAAGATAATCTCTATTCTTTTATGGTGGATTATGGGTATGCTTTGGATTTAATGCCTTATCTTGAAAAAGACCTGGAATTGATGGAAATGGTATCTCCTACTATATTAAAACACTGGGTCAATGAAAAAGGGGAATTGTATACAGTATCTGATGTGTTGTTAGTGAGTGGTTACTGGTACAATAAAAAAATTTTCAACAATGCTGGGATTACTGAAGTACCTTCCACATGGGATGAATTTTTCGAGTGCTGCAGGAAGATACAGGAATGGGCACAAGAAGAAACGCTTTCAACGGTACCGCTCCATCTGGATGCAGATACCAGTATATATCTGATTGACGCATATATACAGATGGTGGACGACAATTCGGAAAATACAGCAAGGAAGAATGAGGAACAGGAGTTGGCAGAAGCGCTTGATATGCTCAATGAAATGAAAGGTATGGTCAGTGTGGAGGAAGAAAGCTATACCTATCGTGACAGGATGAGGAGTTTTAATATTGGGCATTCGGCAATCTGTGTTAATGGTGTTTGGGCACAGCAGATGCTTCATCCCAATCTGGATGCGGGTTATGCACTTTTCCCTTCTGAAGATGGGCAGGGAATCGGAATGGTATCTGCCTGTACTGGGTATTTGGTAGGAAATTCCGGAGATACTGAGAAAGAAGAAGCATGCATTCGTTTCATAAAATATATGCTAAGCGAACCGGTACAAAAAAGGATTCTTAGGGAAACAGGACAGATTCCCTCCAATCCCCAGGTGGGTCCTAACGAGGTCAGCAAAGATCAGCCGGATTTGTATCAGGCCTATCATGTGGTGATGGAAGCGGAAACATTTCTGGAAATACCCGCAAATCGCTGGAACAGCACATGGATTGATGAATTTAATAAAAATATAGGCAAGATGCTGAAAGATGAGATGAGTAAAGAAGAATTTTTAGAAGAATTGCAAAAAGTAAATAAATGACAAAAAATAGTGAATATTTTACTTGAAAAAATGACAAAAGAAATCTATTAGAAAGAAATTCTTTTGTCATTTTTGCTGCAGGAGAAATAAACAAAATAATACAACGATGCGGTAAACAGCGTCAATGGACGCAGGATGGAAATTTTATTATGATAATTATACCAGATAACGTTGTAACCTAAATAAAGAAAGTGAGGTAAAAAGATGAAAAAGAAACAGTTGTTGGCATTGGGAATGGCCGCAGTAATGGCACTGGGAGTTTTTGCCGGATGTGGTGATTCTAAGGATGCATCAAACGGA
Source organism: Lachnospiraceae bacterium (assembly GCA_004556655.1). GTDB lineage: Bacteria > Bacillota > Clostridia > Lachnospirales > Lachnospiraceae > Oliverpabstia. Next base: position 3,267 of record SFGF01000029.1, read on the forward strand.
AGTACTTCTGAAAAAGCAGAGGGCGGAGAAGAAGAAACAATTTCTGGAGAAATCCGTTATGCATTCTGGGATTCTGCACAGGAAGCATATTTTAAAAAATGTGTGGAAGAATTCAATAAAATATATCCGGATGTAAAAGTTACATTGGAGCCAAGTACCTGGGATGAATACTGGACCAAACTGGAAGCGGGGGCTACAGGTGGAAGTATCGCAGATGTATTCTGGATGAATGGACCCAATATTACCAAATATGCGCAGGGAGATGTGCTGATGCCAATCGATGATCTTCTTGCAGACTCCGAACTGGATAAAGCAAACTATCCGGAAGGATTGGTAAATCTTTACAATATTGACGGCAAACAGTATGCACTTCCGAAAGACTTTGATACTATCGGTGTATGGTACAACAAAAAGATTTTTGATGATGCCGGTGTACCATATCCAACAGATGACTGGACATGGGAAGATATGGCTGAGATGGCAGAACAGCTGACTAAAGCAGATGGCAGTGTCTATGGTATCGGAGCAGCTTATGCAAACCAGATAGGTATTTATAATACAATCTTTGCAGCAGGCGGAGAAGTAATCTCAGAAGATAAGAAAGCCTCAGGATTTGATAAACCGGAAACACAGGCCGGAATCCAGTGCTGGGTAGATCTGCAGAAGGCAGGCGTATCTCCGGACGAAGCGTCTCTGGAAGAAACAACACCGGATGTTCAGTTCTTGTCCGGACGTCTTGGAATGTATTGGTGCGGTTCCTGGTTCCTGGCGCAGGTTCTGGATTCTGATCTGAAAGATGATATTGATGTGGTAGAACTTCCATCCATTAATGGTAAGCAGGCAACAGTTATTCACGGCCTTGGAAATTGTATTTATAAAGATACCAAAAATCCGGAAGCTGCATGGAAATGGGTAGAATTCCTGGCAGGAGAGACTGCAAACAATTTATCAGCAGAGACAGGCGCTGCAATCCCGGCTTTGAAAGGAACTGCTCAGGCATGGGTTGACAAAAATCCTGAATATAATCTGAAATCTTTTATTACCTCTTCTGAGGAATATTCCTATGCATATCCGGCATCCGCAAATACAGCAGAGTGGCAGCAGTATGAGGCTGACAATCTGAAAAAAGTTTTCAGTCTGGAAGTAGATGTGAAAGATGCATGTGATAAGCTTGCGGAGCAGATGAACGAAGTTCTTGCAAATGAATAAAAGCGAGGGGGTGCAAACAGCATCCCCTTTTTATAAAAAGAATTCAAAGAGAAAAGGAGGAGCGGAAATGAATAAAGTAAAGAAAAAAAGCCATGCGAAAGAATATGCCTGGGGATATGTAATGATCGCACCTTTGGTAATCGGTCTGAGTGTCTTTTATTTTTACCCTGTATTTAAAGTGTTTTTTGACAGTTTTCATGACGTGGGTGCTTTTAATAAAAGCAAGTGGTGTGGTCTGGCGAATTATCAGAAAATGTTCCAGGATCCTGTTATGTGGCAGGCCTTGGGAAATACCGTAAAATATGTTTTAATTATCGTACCGTGTACTATTGTTATTGCCTTGATTCTGGCAAGCTTCCTGAATATGGGGATCAAAGGGCGGTCATTTTTCAGGGTGGTTTATTTTATCCCCGCAATTACCATGGGAGCTGCAGTTGCCATGATCTGGCGATGGATGTACAACGGTGATTACGGTATTATTAACTATATCTTGAATCTGTTTGGAATCGAATCCATACGTTTTTTGAGCAATTCAAAGACTGCACTGGTATCGATCAGCGTGGTATCTATATGGAGTACTGTGGGATATAACATGATTATTTTGCTGGCCGGTATACAGGGAATTTCAAAATCCTATTATGAAGCAGCTGCTATTGACGGGGCAAATGGAATTAAGCAATTTTTGAATATCACTCTTCCGTTGGTTACACCAACCTTGTTTTTTGTAATGATCACGACCCTGATCAGCACATTCCAGACATTTGATACGATATACATGATGGTGGATAAAACCAGTCTGGCAATGGAATCTACGCAAAGTATGGTAGTTTATTTCTATCGTAATGCTTTTGAATATTCCAAGAAAGGATATGCATCCGCACTGGCGGTATTCCTGTTTGTTATTATCATGGTGATTACTGCATTCCAGATGAAAATGCAGAACAAATGGGTTAATTATGAATAAAGGAGGAGAAGCGCCATGAAAGAAAATAAATTTAAATGGGGACATCTTTTCGTGTATTTGATTTTGATCATGGGAATCGTAATCACCATTCTTCCGTTTGCATGGATGATTCTCACTTCTCTGAAAGGACAGTCAGAGGCTATCCGTGTTCCGCCGGTGATTTTCCCGGAAGTTTTGCGATTTGAAAATTATGCAAAAGTATTTGAAAAGATTCCATTTGCAAGAATGTATTTGAATACGATTATTAATGCTTTGGTTGTAGTGGTCATGCAGTTGCTCCTGTGTTCTATGGCAGCTTATGCTTTCGGAAGAATCAAGTTTCCGGGAAGAAATGTGATTTTTGGTATTCTGTTGGCAGTGCTGATGGTACCATCTTCCTTCTTTATCCTTCCTCAGTATCTGATCATTCAGAAAATGGGACTTCTGAATACGATTCCGGCATTGTTTATTCCAAATCTTTTCAGTGCGTTTGGTACTTTTCTTTTGAGACAGTTTTTTATGGCACTGCCGGATGAAATTGAAGATGCAGCCAGACTGGATGGTTGTAATCATTTTATGATTTATTCCCGGATCATGTTGCCGCTGATTCGCTCCGGACTGGTAGCTTTGGGGATTCTGACATTACGATTTGCATGGAATGATCTGATGTGGCCTTTAATTGTCAATACTTCTACAGAAAAGATGACTCTTTCTGCAGGTTTATCATTCATGCAGGGACAATATGCAACGGATTATCCTACTATGATGGCTGGTGCAGTGATGGCAGTGCTTCCGCTTCTGATTCTGTTTGCAATTTTCCAGAAACAGTTTATCGAAGGTGTTGCTATGTCGGGTATTAAAGGTTAAAATGTTGTTACGAAAATCCCAAAAACATGAGAATATTGCTGAAAGAGAGGACTTGAAAATGAATGATAAGATTCGGATTGGTATGATTGGTCTTGGCGCGCGAGGTATCGGGCTTTTGGAAATGGTTTACGTGCAGCATCCGGATGTGGAATTTGCTGCAGTATGTGACCGTTATATGGATCGTTGTGAAAAGGCAGCAGAGATTATTGAAAAGAGCGGAAGAAATCGACCGGTGATCACTACAGATTATAAAGAAGTATTGGCTATGCCGGAAGTAGATGCGGTGATTCTCTGTACTTCCTGGGATCATCATGTGGATCTGTGTATAGAAGCTATGGAGGCAGGTAAGCCAGTTGGCTGTGAAGTGGGCGGAGCCTATTCTGTCCGTGAATGCTGGAAGCTGGTGGAAGCACATGAGAGAACCGGCGTTCCGGTAATGATGATGGAAAACTGTGTGTATGGCCGTGATGAGATGATGGTGCTGAACATGGCAGAACAAGGGGTGCTTGGTAAGATTGTTCACTGTGAAGGTGGATATAAGCATGATCTGCGGGAAGAAGTGGCGTTTGGAAAAGAAAACCGCCATTATCGTTTGAATAACTATATTCACAGAAATACGGAAAACTATCCGACCCATGAGCTGGGACCAATTGCCCGAATTCTCCATATCAACAGAGGAAATCGGATGCTGACGCTTACTTCTGTGGCATCTAAGTCTGCCGGACTGAAAGAGTATATCAAAAATAAAAAGCCGGAAGATGAAGTATTAAATAATACAGAGTTTTGTCAGGGCGATGTGGTAAATACCATAATTACCTGTGCCAATGGGGAGACAATCCTTCTGACCCTTGACACCACGCTCCCAAGATATTATTCCAGAGGATTTACCGTTCAGGGAACCAAAGGTATGTATATGGAAGACAACAAATCTATTTTTATAGATGGGGAAGAACATGCCAAAGATCATTTTGAGTGGCAGAAGCATTGGAATAATGTGGAGGAATATCGCGACAAATACGAGCATCCGGTATGGAAACAGTATATCGAGGAAGGTGTTAAAGAAGGCCACGATGGAATGGACTGGCTGACATTCTGTGACTTCGTAAAATTTGTTCAGACCGGCAGTGAGGCGCCTGTGGATGTGTATGATATGGCAGCCTGGATGTGCATCACACCGCTGGCAGAACAATCTATCGCTATGGGCGGACAGCCGGTGGCAATTCCGGATTTCACAAACGGTGCATGGATCAATAGATAAGATATATTTTACCTGTATTTTATTGTATGCCACAAAATTTTGGTTTATAATATCAGAAAAAAGAAAAAGCGAGGCGTATGATTATGACACCGGAAGAGCTGATAGTCCGAGGGGGTATTTATTTTGATAAGATTCAGAGTGGTATGGCAGAGTATGAGTGGGAAAGCACATTCTTAAGTCCCCGGATGGCTGATAAATATTTACGGGAATTGTGGAAAAAGAATGGGGATGGATACTCTTTTGTGGACTGTTATTATCCATTTCTGGAGCAGGAATCAAAGGAAAGGATTCTTTCTGTATTGAATCAGGAGCAGCAGGAATATCTGAAGCAACTGGATGAGAAGAAAGGAGATCTTTTGCTGCCTCTTGATGAAGAGATTTTGTCTATTGCCATTACATTGAATGATAAAGAAATGTTGTTTTTCTCCTTTTATTTTCTGAAAGAGCCTTGTACTATATGGGGAAATTACAAACAGGAATATCTGATTTTTCATCCAACGGCTGATCGTGACGAACATCAGGATATAGGAAAAATAAAGGAAGTAAAAGCAGAAATCAAAGAAAAAGCAGGAAACCATACCATGAAAATCTTTGCACACAGAGGGTTCAGTGGGGAATATCCGGAAAATACAATGCTGGCTTTTAAAAAAGCCTGGGAAGTCGGGTGTGATGGAATTGAACTGGATGTACAGCTCACAAAGGATGATGTCATTGTAATCATGCATGATGAGACCATTGACCGGACAACCAATGGATCGGGTAATCTGAGAGATTATACATATGAGCAGCTTTGCGGATTTAACTGTAGCGGAAAGTTTGACAAAAAATATGGCTTTCAGAAGATCCCCACTCTTCAGGAATATCTGGAATGGGTGAAAGATACAGAACTTCTTACCAATATTGAGCTGAAAAACAGTGTATATTATTATGAAAATCTGGAAGAAAAGGTGATTGATATGGTACGGCAGTACCATCTGGAAGATCGGATTCTATTTTCAACCTTTAATTTGGTTTCGGCAGTAAAATGTAAAAAACTGATTCCTGAGATTCCTGTAGGATTTTTGATGGAAACGCGAATGGATAATATCGCATGTCTTACCAGGGGGAATGATGTGGAGTTTTATCATCCCGGTATGGAGGTCCTGACAAAGGAAGAAATTAAAAATTGCCATGATAAGGGAATTGGGGTCAATGTCTGGACTGTAAACAAAAAGAAGCATATGAAACAGATGGCGGAATGGGAAGTAGATGGAATTTTTACCAATTATCCGAACAAAGCAAAAAAGTTGAAAGAAAAAGGAATGATTTAATCTGAGTAAACAAAAAGGCGGGTAGATCCGGATAAACATCCGTGGAACACTCGCCTTTTTGCCTATATAATAGATAGAAGCAGAGAACGATTTTATTCTACTACTACACCTTTCTGCAGCATAATATTTGCGTACAGAGCTTTTTCACTGGTGGCAATGATTGCATAAGCTGTTTTTGCTTCTTCATAGAAAGCAAATCTTTCAATATGACCGATCGCCGCACCGCCACGCTCATCATGTTTTGTGACAATTTCTTCATAAGTGTCCCAGATTGGCGTCTCAACGGTATCACCAGGCATAACCTCCATCAGATTTACCGGTTTTTCCACATAAGTGTCCAGTGGGAATACTTTAAGAATCGCGTCCAGAATTTCAGGTACGCCATGTCCGTCACAGCGGATCACAATAGCATTTTTCCCCATAGATTCTGCCGGAAAATTGCCATCTGAAATAACCAGACGGTCACTGTGTCCCATTTCACATAATACTTTTAATAATTCGGGAGATAAAATTTGAGGAATTCCTTTTAACATAGTGTGCTCCTTTCCCATATCGTTTTTATGATGCGGGGGCAAATGCTTTTGCCCCTGACATCATTGTTTTATTAAAAATATGATAAATCAAATTTTATGATAAAACAATATAATTTTTTCCGAAAAAGGGTAAAAATCTGCTATAATAGAAACAACAAAAGAATTGAGAAGTATGAATGAAAAAAGGAAGGAGAAGAATAATAATTTTATGGAAAATGCGAGTATTGGGAATAAAGAAATGGATCAATTAGAACTGAGGTATCTGGAACGGCTTGCTGAGATATATCCTACGATTGCCAAAGCATCTACGGAAATTATCAATCTGCAGGCTATTTTAAACTTACCCAAAGGGACAGAACATTTTCTGACAGATATCCATGGGGAGTATGAGGCATTTTCCCATGTACTGAAAAATGGTTCCGGCTCCGTACGAAGGAAAATTGATGAGATATTTGGTCATACTTTAAGCAGACAGGATAAGAAGGCACTGGCCACACTGATTTATTATCCAAAAGAGAAAATGAAGCTGGTGAGCAAGACGGAAAAGCACATGGATGAATGGTATCGGATCACTTTGTACCGTTTGATTGAAGTGTGTAAACGAGTAGCATCCAAATATACCAAATCCAAGGTGAGCAAAGCTTTGCCGAAAGATTTCGCATATGTGATTGAAGAATTGATCACAGAGAAACCGGAACTTTTAGATAAGGAAGCATATTATGATCAGATTATTACGACAATTATCGAAGTAAGACGTGCGGAAGAATTTATCGTGGCACTTAGCGAACTGATTCAAAGGCTGGTAGTGGATCACCTGCATATCCTTGGAGATATTTATGACAGAGGTCCGGGTCCTCATTTGATTATGGATAAGCTGATGAGTTATCATTCACTGGATATCCAGTGGGGAAATCATGATATCATGTGGATGGGAGCGGCCGCAGGTCAGACCACGTGTATTGCCACTGCGATACGAATCTGTGCCCGGTATTCCAATCTGGATATTCTGGAGGATGGGTATGGAATCAATCTTCTGCCGTTGGCGACATTTGCACTTTCCACTTATGGGGATGATCCCTGCGAATGCTTTAAAATCAAGGGAAATAATGAATTAAATGATCTGGAAGCCGAGCTTACCAGAAAGATGCATAAAGCAATCTCCATTATCGCTTATAAGCTGGAGGGACAGCTTGTGAAGAGACGTCCCTGTTTTCATATGGACAGCAGACGGGTTTTGGAACGAGTGAATTATGAGAAAGGAACACTGGAGATTAATGGAAAGGAATATCCATTGATGGATACGAATTTCCCGACGATCGATCCAAAGGATCCTTATCGCCTGTCTGATGAAGAAGCAGAAGTGATGGAACGTCTCACGGCAGCTTTCGTAGGATGTGAAAAGTTGCAGACACATATGAGATTCCTGTTGAAAAAAGGAAGTCTTTATAAAGTATATAATAATAATCTTCTTTATCATGGCTGTGTACCGCTGGAGGAGGATGGATCTTTCAGCAAAGTGGAAATATATGGTAAAGAATACAAGGGCCGTGAACTATATGATACATTGGAAGCTTATGTGAGAAAAGCTTTTTTTGCCATTGATGAGGAAGAGAGAGAAAAGGGAAAAGATATCCTCTGGTATATCTGGAGTGGCCCGAACTCTCCTCTGTACGGAAAAAATAAGATGGCTACTTTTGAGAGATGTTTCCTGGAAGAGAAAGAAACGCAGGAAGAATATAAAAATGCTTATTACAAATTCCTGGAGAATGAAGAAGTGGTAGATCGGATTCTGGATGAATTTGGTGTGAAAGGTAATGACAGACACATTATTAATGGACATGTGCCGGTTCATCATAAAGCCGGTGAAAGCCCGGTGAAATGTAATGGAAAAGTTCTGATTATTGATGGTGGATTTTCCAAAGCTTATCAAAAAGAGACAGGAATTGCAGGATATACTTTGATCTTCAATTCCTGGGGATTGATTTTGAATGCACATCAGCCATTTACTTCCACAGAGGATGCGATCACTCAGGAAAGCGATATCCTTTCAGATAATATTGTGGTGAGCAGGGTTTCCGTAAGAAAATCTGTTGGTGATACGGATGCGGGAGAAAAGATGAGAGAACGGATCGGAGAACTGCAGGAACTACTGAAAGCATACAGGAGTGGTTTGATTGTAGAGAAAGTATGAATTTGATGGTGTAGTAAGAAAATATAGCGTGCCATTTCAGATAATGGTACGCTATATTTTGTGCTCAAGAATCAAAATGTTTTAGTAAATAATTACCGCATATCCTTTATCAACGGTTTCATAGATGATTTTTGCCTGATCGATAGGAAGATTTACGCATCCATGGCTTCCATTTGTTTTGTAGATTTCACCACCGAAAGCACTGCGGTTGATGTCGTGAAGACCCTGACCATATACAAAGGGCATCCAGTAGGTTACGGGAACTTCATAACCATAGATATCGCTGCTAAGTGTATAGGGGCTTGCTTTATAAGCAATGCTCCACGCTCCTTTATACGTAGAAGTTTCATCACCGGGTTTTCCGCTTACAATATCAGTTTCTGTAATCAGAGCCCCATCTTTGTAAAGCCACAGGTGCTGCTTGTCAATACTGACTTCCACATAACAGCCAGCAAGGTCATCTTTTCCATTTCTCTTATATCCGCTTTTACTATATACAGGTTCCCGTTCGATTGCTTCTCCGGAAGCGAGATCCTGACAAAGCTGCTGATATTCAGCTTCCTGATCAATACGATATCCGTATTCATTGTGTTCCAGTTTTACAGTTTCCCCGGTGGAAGTGGTAAAATTCCTGTCTCGGTATATGGTATTGTAAGAACTGGCAAGCTGAGAAATGTAATCTCGGATCAATTCTTCTGAAAGTTGAACGGAATTCGTTTCTTTATCAACCATCAGCCAGGAAGAAATCAAAGAACCATCGATAACTTCTTTTGTGTCCCCGAACTGGTAGGTGATCGTTGTATTGCGATATCGAGCGATCTCATCATTTAATGCATTCATTTGATTTATAAGATCTTCATTGGAGGAGGTAATCTCCGGTTTTATGTATACAGAATCGTCAAGACTGACTTCAAGTGTTTCTGGAAGCGCAACAGGATTTAGTTGGGAACTTATAGATTCACTTACCAGATTTTGAAGGGAGTCGTCTGCGATTTTATTTCCCATTGCTTCAGGAATAATTACAAATTCTCCCTGCGCATCATCATATGTCAGATAGGCATTCACAAAATCTGTCCGTTCTCCGGAAAGATGATCTGCTGTAATGATACTGAAAAAAATATCATCCGCCCGTTGGTACGGATATTCAACAGATTGATCTTTTGGTTTTTTGAAAAAATGTAGTCCCGGTTTTTGACTTTGAATCAGTTCTTCCAAAGAAGCAGTAAGTGCAGAAGTATCCAGAGAATATCCAGCGTCTCCCATGGTAAGTTCATACACAGAAGAATCGTTTTCCAGGATACTCAATCGGCAGTTATGAAATTCACTGTCAAGTTTTTGGGCAACTTCTTCAGCAGTCATACCATAATAGCTTTGCCCATTGATTGTAATGCTGTGACCAAACTGCTCCTTTATACGAAAATAATCTGCAAGATAAAATGCACCTGCGGCCAGGAACAGAAATAAGCAAAGAATTCCCACAGAGATTCCCGTTTTTTTCAGAACAGAGTTTTTTGTCAGTTGTTTTTTTCCCTTATTGTTGTGCTGTTTTTCTTTTGTCATAATACAACCCTCCACTGTTCACTCCGTGATCAGCAACATGATTCGCAATGTCACTCATTGTAAGAGTGACATTTTCGTCAACATATTTAAACACATGTTCATGTGTTTGTCAACCGATTGCATCCGGGCATTTTGTGACGATTTTGTGACTTTTTCCTGTAGAATTTCCGTTGGGAAATAATGTAAAAAAAGTATTGACAGTAGCAGGAAGAGAATGTATGATAAAAGAAAGCGAAACGTTTCGGTTTTGCAATATATCATTAAATTTCAGGAGGAAATCATTATGCCATTAGTTACATCCGGAAAAATGTTAACAGACGCTCAGAAAGGCGGATATGCGGTAGGAGCGTTCAATGCGGAGAATATGGAGATGGTAAAAGCCATCATAAAAGCAGCGGAGGAACTGAAAGCTCCGGTTATGATTCAGACAACGCCTTCCACAGTAAAGTATGGTACTTTGGAGACTTATGCGGCGATTGTTTCTGCAGAAGCAAAGAAGGCATCGGTACCGGTTTGTCTGCATCTGGATCATGGCAATAGCTTTGAACTGGCGGTACAGGCAATCAAAGCCGGCTATACTTCTGTGATGATCGATGGTTCTCACGAAGATTTTGAAGGAAATATTGCTGTAAGTAAAAAAGTAGCGGATGTTGCGAAAGCTGTTAATATACCTGTGGAAGCTGAACTGGGAAAAGTAGGAGGAAAAGAGGATGATCTGGAAGCAGAAGCCGATACGAATACCGATCCACAGCAGGCAAAAGAGTTTGTAGAGCGTACAGGTGTAGATTCTCTTGCAGTAGCGATTGGGACAGCTCACGGATTTTATGTAGGGACTCCTGTTCTGGATAAAGAAAGACTGACTGAAATCCGTCAGGTGGTAGATATTCCTCTGGTGCTTCACGGAGCTTCCGGTCTTAGTGATGAAGATGTAAGAGACTGTGTAAAACGTGGAATCTGTAAAGTGAATTTTGCAACAGAGCTCCGTGCAGCCTATACGGCGGCAGGCAAAAAGCTGATAGAAGAGAAACCGGAAACAATTGACCCGAAAGCTTTAGGAAAAGTAGGAATGGCAGCTGTGACAGAGCTTGTGAAAGGAAGAATGAAAGTTTGCGGCTGTGACGGAAAAGCAGAATAGAAGCAGGAGGAACAGATGGCGGCTACAATCAAAGATATTGCCAAAAAGACCGGACTGGGACTGGCAACCATTTCTTCCTATCTAAATGGAGGAAATGTAAGAGAAAAAAACAGAATAAAGATTGAACAGGCCATTGATGAACTGCATTTTGAAGTAAATGAAGTTGCCAGAGGGCTGCGGACAAACATTACAAAGACGGTTGGCGTGGTGATACCGGAGCTTACTATGGTTTTTTGCGCGGAAATCATTACGGCTGCAGAAGATATTTTGAGAAATCACGGATATGCAATGATTGTGTGTGATTGCCGTACGGATGCCAAAAGAGAGCAGGAGGCGGTAGAGTTCCTGATCCATAAGCGGGTGGATGGACTGATTAATATGCCTGTTGACAAAACAGGTGCACATCTACAAAGTTTTATAAAAACCGGAAAACCACTGGTACTTATCGATCGTGATATTGCTGATCTGGATTGTGACAGTATTCTTGTGGATAATCGGATGGCAGCAAAACAGGCTGTGAGACTTTTTCTCGAATATGGACATAAACAGATCGGACTGGTGGCAGGACCGCAGGATATTTCTGTTGCACGGGAGAGGCGGATTGGATATGAAGAAGCATTGAATGAAGCAGGAATTCCTCTGAGAGAAGAATATATTTATTATGGAAACGATGATATGAACAGTGGTGCAGAAGGAATACAGAAGCTTCATAGAGAACATCCGGAGATTACGGGAGTTTTTGTGGCAAATCATGCCATGACGACCGGTGCGGTGATCGGACTGAACGAACAGAATGTGCAGATCGGAAAGGAATTGTCGTTGATCGGATTCGATAACCGTCAGTTCGCCAGAGCCTGTAACCCTCAGCTTACAATAGTAGCCCAGCCAACGGAAAAAATTGCAGAGCATGCTGCAAATCTGCTGCTGGCACGGCTGCAGGAAAATCAGGAGCAGGTGCATACAGTTGAAAAACTACAGACACAGGTACTGATGGGAAAATCAATCAGGAGAATATAAGGAGTAACAGGAAGATGCCAAACAAAAAAGAATATCTGCTGGGTATTGATATAGGAACCAGTGCCTGCAAGACGGCACTATTTACCAGAGAGGGTAAGGTTGCGGCAGCGGCAACGGAGGATTATCCGGTATATTATCCCCATCCAGGGTGGGTAGAGCAGAATCCGGAAGAGTGGTGGAACGCAGTTTGTCGGGCGATTCGAAAAGCTTTGCAGTCAGGGAAGGTTTGTCCGGAGGAGATTGCCGGGATCGGTATCGATGGCCAGAGCTGGTCAGCAATTCCCATCGATAAAGAAGGAAAAGTTATCGCTAATACACCAATCTGGATGGACACACGTGCACAGGATATCTGTGAACGTTTGAACCATGAAATAGGAAAAGACAGAATCTTTGAACTGGCGGGGAATTCGCTTCAGCCTTCTTATACGACAGCGAAGATCATCTGGTATAAAGAGAATCTTCCTGACATGTATGAAAAAATTGATAAGATTCTTCAGTCAAACAGTTATATAGCTTTTAAACTTACCGGAGTCACCAGTCAGGATCTTTCGCAGGGATATGGGCTGCATTGCTTTAACATGCGTAGTGGGACCTGGGATAAAGAAATGTGTAAACTTCTGGGGATTCCTGAAAGTTTTCTGCCGGATATTGTGCCTTCGGATGCTATTGTGGGTACTGTAACTAAGAAAGCAGCCGCAGAGACAGGACTGATGGAAGGAATTCCGGTAGTTGCCGGTGGTTTGGATGCTGCTTGCGGAACGCTTGGAGCGGGAGTGATACATCCGGGGGAAACTCAGGAACAGGGTGGACAGGCCGGAGGTATGAGTATCTGTATCGACAGTTATCAGGCAGACCCACGTCTGATTCTCGGATATCATGTGATTCCGGGGAAATGGCTTTTGCAGGGAGGTACTGTTGGCGGAGGCGGTGTTATGCGCTGGTTTGAACGGGAATTTGCAGACTATGAGCGCAGCCGTAAAGAAGAAACCGGTAAATCTTCCCTGACTCAGTTAAATGATATTGCTGAGAAAATATCTCCTGGATGCGACGGGCTGGTGTTCCTGCCATATATGGCAGGCGAGCGGTCGCCAATCTGGGATCCGGATGCAAAAGGAGTATTTTATGGACTGGATTTCTCCAAGACAAAAGGTCATATGGTACGGGCCTGTATGGAAGGAGTTGCCTATTCTCTCAGACACAATCTGGATGTGGCAAAGGAAGCGGGAGCTGAGGCGAAGATACTCCGGGCAATGGGCGGTTCTGCCAATTCCCTTTTGTGGACACAGATTAAGGCGGATATTACAGGGAAATCTATCGTGGTACCTTCTTCTGATACAGCCACCACACTGGGTGCAGCCATGCTTGCGGGAGTAGCTGTAGGCATGTACCGTGATTATGAGGAAGCAACGGCCCTGACAGTAAAAGAAACACGGCGTCACGAACCGAATCCGGGCAATCGTGAAAAATATGAGAAAAATTATCACACATATCTTGCGCTGTATGAGTCATTAAAAGCGTTGATGAAGGAGGTTGATTAAATGAAAGCAGCAGTAGTTGTAGCAAATGAAGATGTACGGTATCAGGAGGTCGAGGAACCACAGGCAGGGCCGGGAATGGTAAAGGTAAAGGTCGTTGCATCCGGAATCTGTGGTTCTGATATTCCGAGAGTACTTCATAATGGTGTCCATTTTTATCCGATTGTACTGGGTCATGAATTTTCCGGTGATGTGGTAGAAGTCGGCGAAGGTGTAACAAAGGTAAAAGTAGGTGACAGAGTGTCGGGAGCACCGCTTCTTCCCTGTATGAAATGTGATGACTGTCAGAATGGAAATTATTCTCTCTGCAAGCACTATAGCTTCATCGGTTCCCGTCAGCAGGGAAGCAATGCGGATTATGTAGTGATTCCAGAACAGAATGCGATTCCCTTTGATTCTTCTATCCCATATGAACAGGGAGCTATGTTCGAGCCGTCTACAGTAGCTCTTCATGGTCTGCTTCAGAATGATTATCAGGGCGGTCAGTACGTGGCAATCCTGGGTGGAGGTACCATCGGAATGTTCACCATGCAGTGGGCGAAGATTTTCGGTTCAAAAAAAGTAGTAGTTTTTGATATCAGTGAGAAGCGTCTTGCACTTGCAAAACGCCTGGGTGCTGATGAAGTGATTAATACTACAAAAGAAAACTTTATGGAAGAAGCTATGGCAATCACAGGAGGAAAAGGTTACGGCTTTGTATATGAGACTGCGGGACAGGTTCCTACCATGCATATGGCATTTGAACTGGCGGCAAATAAATCTCATGTATGTTTTATCGGAACTCCTCATGTAGATCTGACCTTTACACCAAAGATGTGGGAAAATATGAATCGAAAAGAATTTAAACTGACTGGTTCATGGATGTCTTACAGTTCTCCGTTCCCGGGAAAAGAGTGGGATCTGACAGCGCATTATTTTGCTACGGGACAGCTAAAATTTGACCCGGATTTTATTTATAAGAAAATGCCAATGAGTCAGGCACAGGAAGCTTTTCAGATGTATAAGACACCGGGACTGGTTCAGGGAAAGATTCTTCTGATGAATGAGGAGTAATAGTATGATTCTTACAGTGACAGCCAATGCCGCCATCGATAAACGGTATGTGGTGGAAGGTTTTGGTGTGGGAAATGTAAACAGAGTAAAATCCTGTGCGGCTACTGCAGGTGGAAAAGGGCTGAATGTATCAAGAGTTGCCCATCTTGCGGGAGAACAGGTGACAGCTACAGGTTTTCTTGGAGGGCATGCAGGAGCGTTTATTGATGAACATGTCAAATCGGAAGGAATTATCAGTGATTTTGTCTGGTGTAACGGAGAAAGCCGTACCTGCATCAATATATGGGATGAGGTAAATGAGAAACAGACCGAATTTTTGGAACCGGGTTTTTCTGTTTCAGAATATGAACTAGATAAAATGCGATACAAATTTGACAGAATGTTGACGAAGTGTGATCTTGTAACCATATCCGGAAGTACACCGAAAGGGACAGATGCGGGTCTTTATAAAGAAATGATTCGCAAAGTAAAGAATGCAGGAAAAAAAGTGATTCTGGATACCAGCGGAAGATTGTTGGAAGAGTGCTTACAGGCACAGCCATCTATGATTAAGCCGAATATCGATGAGATTCGAATGCTTACCGGAAGACCGATGAATACCAGAGAAGCTCTGATACGCGCAGCAATAGAAATCCATGACGAGGGGATCGAGGTAGTGGTCATATCGTTGGGAGGTGACGGTTCTCTGGTGGCCTGTGAAGAAGGCGTTTATCAGGTACGGGTTCCGAAGATTCAGGCGGTGAATACCGTGGGCTGCGGCGATTCTATGATTGCGGGATTTGCGGTGGGATTTGTCAGAAATCTTCCGATCGAAGAAACCATCCGTCTTGCCAGTGCCATTTCAGCGGCCAATGCACTTCGTCTGGAGACAGGGTTTTTCCTGAAAAAAGATATGGAAAAACTATTACCGGATATTGAAATAAAGAAATTACGCTGAATGAAAAATTAGCGAGAGTACAGGACAGTGTGAAATAGAATAATTGGATAGTAATAGCAGAAAAACAGAATAGTAGACAAAATAGAATCACAAAAAGTTTGAAAAGACAGGAGGAAAGAAAAGATGACAAAAGTAAATCCGGAAAGTGTTCCTCAGAGAATATTGTATACAGGAGCAAAAATGCCGGCAGTAGGAATGGGAACCTTTGGTTCTGATCATGTGACGCCGGACGAGGTAGCAAAAGCAGTAGCGGGTGCCATAGAAGTTGGATATCGTTCTTTTGACTGTGCGGCATGTTATGGAAATGAAGCGAAAATAGGAGAAGTATTTGCAGATGCTTTTGCAAAGGGAACGGTAAAAAGAGAGGAATTATTTATTGCATCCAAAGTGTGGAATGATATGCATGGAGATGGAGACGTTCTGATTGCCTGTGCAAAGACGCTGAAGGATCTGCAGTTGGATTATTTGGATATGTATTATGTTCACTGGCCATTCCCGAATTATCATGCACCGGGATGTGATGTGGATTCCAGAAACCCGGATTCCAAACCATTTTCTGTAGACCGTTTCATGAAAACATGGCGTCAGATGGAACGTCTGGTGGATATGGGGCTGACAAAGCATATCGGAATGTCTAATATGACAATACCGAAGCTGGAAGCAGTACTGCCACTGTGTCGTATCAAGCCTGCAGCTATTGAAATGGAACTTCATCCATGTTTCCAACAACCGGAATTGTTTACGTACTGCAAAGAAAAAGGGATTGAACCGGTAGGATTCTGCCCGATCGGCTCACCGGCCCGTCCGGAAAGAGACAAAACACCGGAAGATATTACTGATATTGAACTTCCCGAGATGAAAGCAATTGCTGAAGCACATGGAGTACATCCGGCAGTAATCTGCATCAAATGGGCAGTACAGAGAGGTCAGACACCAATTCCTTTCTCTACAAAAGAGAAAAACTATGTGAAAAACCTTCAATGTGCAACAGAAGATCCATTGACAGAGGAAGAAATGAAAATCATGGAAGGGCTGGATAAAAACAATCGTTTGATCAAAGGACAGGTATTCCTTTGGCCGGGAGCTAATGACTGGGAAGATCTGTGGGATCTGGATGGAGTCATTACAAAATAAAAGAATTTGCTCGTAAAAATAGTATGAAGTAAATAAAGTGTTCCCCTACTTTTATGTTTTTGAAGGGGAGCACTTTATTTGTTTCAACCCATAAAATGATGGAGTTCGTCTATGCAAAATCCCGTTTTTTTGTTACAATATAATATAGTGGAAAGAATTTCCTGAAAAATGTTTGAGGAGAGGGAGACTTTTTTCGGGTTTTATGGAGGTATTATGATGTATCGTGTATTGCTGGTTGATGACGAAATACTTGTTCGAGATGCCATCAGAAAGCGTATTGATTGGGAAGGTCTTGGTTACGAATTGGCGGGCGACTGTCAGAATGGGAAAGAGGCAATTGAGTTTGTTAAAACGCATTCGGTTGATGTGGTGCTGACAGATATCTGTATGCCTTATGTGGACGGAATGGAGTTGAGTCATTTTTTACATGACAATTATCCGGAGATCCTGATTGTTATATTCAGCGGTTTTGGAGAGTTTGAATATGCGAAGAAAGCCATTCAGTATAATGTGAGTGAATATTTGTTAAAGCCTGTGACTGCTGTGGAATTGTCGGAGGTACTTGTCAATATGAGAAAGAAACTGGAGTCTGCCAGAAAAGAAGAGCAGAAGATTCAGCATTTGACAAAAGTGTCCAAGGAATATCAGAAAAATGAACAGATGATCCGTTCCCAGGCAATTTCTTCCCTTGTCACATGTTCAAAAGATATGGGAGAATGTGTACAAAATCTGAATAATATGGGGATTTCGCTGGATGCGTCGGATTATCGGGTAGCGGTACTGAGTATTGATCTGTATTCCGAGCTATATGAGCAGAATATAGAACAAAGGCAGGAAAGTGCTCTGATGGCTTTTGTTGTCTACAATATCAGTGATGAGATCGTCGGTAATTATGATGCCGGCATTGCTTATCAGGAATCCAATAATAAGACAGGAATCCTGTTTAAAACAAATCGACCAAGAGAATTCTGTACTACGGTTCGAAAAATCTGTTATGAGATAAAGGAAAAAATATATGAAGCCATGAAGCTGGAAATATCGATTGCCGTAGGTCCTTATGTAAAAAAACTGGAGGAACTGCATTTTTCTTATGACCGCGCAAATGAAGTACTCAGTTATCGGTATCTTCTGGGCGGCAATCTACTGCTTGATCTTGAAAATGATGATGATTTTGAGCGAGATATTTCCTTATACAATGAACTTTTGGCCATGTCAGAAGCAGTTCGTAAAAATCAGAGACAGGAACTGGACAGAATTCTGATCAAGATTCGAAATAAAATAGTCGAGAGCCGGGTGAACAAAAGCAGAGCTTGTCTGTATATGCAGCAGGTTGTCAGGACTTTAAGTGAACTGGTGGAAAAGGTACATCCGGACCCACGAAAGATTCAGGAAGAACGAAACCAGCTTCTGGGGAAAATATCTGAGAAAAAGACGTTTCAGAAAGCATTTGATGTGGTGGTTCGTTATGCGGAAGGTGTTTATGATTATCTGAAAATGGAAAACAGTTCATCAGGTAAACGTCAGGCTATGGAAGCTGTGGAATATATAAAAGAAAATTATGCAGATCCCGATCTGAATTTGAATGGGATCTGTGCACATCTGGGGATCAGTACCAGTCATTTCAGTTCCATATTTAAGGAAGAGACAGGAGAGACTTTTATGGAGTTCCTGATCCGGATTCGGATGGACAAAGCAAAAGATCTTCTGGAACATACTTCACTTAAAAACTATGAGATTGCGGAAAGAGTTGGTTTTGCCGATCCGCATTATTTTGGTATTTCATTTAAGAAAATGACCGGGAAGACACCAACGGAATATGCAAAGGGGAAACGCCGATGAATAAAAACAGACATGCCGGAGTGCTTTTGGGAAAATTCCGGAGCATACAGAATGCCATTTTTCTGGTAATGGCTCTGCTTGTTCTTTCTGCAATCGGTATCGTGACTGTGATTTCTTTGAACTTTACCAGAACTTCTATTTATGAGAATACGATTACATATACCCGTCAGCTGACCGGGCAGGTAAACAGCGATATAGATTCTTATATTAATTATATGGAAAATATTTCGTCTATGCTTGCTGAAAATTCGGATGTACAGAAATTTCTGTTTGGATCCGGTATTCAGGCGGAGGAAGCGGGGGAACAGTTAATGTCACAGTTTGCTACGGTGTTGAACAGTCGGTCAGACATTTACAATCTGGGAATTCTTCAGGCGAATGGAAAAGCTCTTTTCAACAAGGGAAACAGTTACATTAATTCTTATGTGGATATCAGTCAGCTGGCATGGTATAAGGAAGCAGTGGAGAATAAAGATTCTATTTGTCTTTCTTCTGCCCATGTTCAGCATGTCATCAGCGGGGAGCGCCCGTGGGTAATTACTCTGAGCCGCTACATACCTGATCAGACAGGAAAAAAAGAGGGTGGTGTACTTTTTGTGGATTTGAACTACAGTGCGATTCGAAAATTGTGCGATGACAGCAGTGTAGGAAAAAAGGGATATATTTTTATCATTGATAAAGAAGGCAATATTGTGTACCATCCACAGCAGCAACAGCTTTATAACGAACTGCAGACAGAGAATATTGAGGAAGTAATGAATTGTACGTCAGATTATCTGGAACTGGGGAAAGGTGATTCTAAAAAACTGTATACGGTTTCCAGATCCGAGAAGACGGGCTGGACGGTAGTAAGCTGCTCTTATACTTCGGAACTTTTAAAAAGATCGAATCAGGCGCAGGAATTGTATATGCTGATGGCAGTGATTCTTGTGGCGGTTGCCTTGATTATATCAAGTATCGTATCGAAGGGCATTACCCGTCCGATCCATAAGCTGCAGTCCTCTATGGCACTGATCCAGGAGGGTGATTTCCAGGCTGGAAATGTGGAAGTGGATTCACGCAACGAAATTGGAAGTCTGACGGAGACTTTCAATGTTATGACACAGAAAATTCAGGAACTGATGGTGCAGATTATTGAAGAACAGCAGGCTAAAAGAAAAAGTGAGCTGAAAGCACTGCAGTCGCAGATCAATCCGCATTTTTTGTATAATACACTTGATTCTATCATCTGGATGGCAGAAGAAGGAAAGAACGAAGAAGTTGTAGTAATGACCGCTTCTCTTGCAAAATTATTTCGTCAGATCATCAGTAATGAAGAGGAGGAAATTTCTATTTTCCAGGAGGTGGAATATTGCAGAAATTATCTTATCATTCAGAAAATGCGTTATAAAGACAAACTGGAATTTGAGATTGATCTGGATCCGGATATTAAGGGCGAAAAAATCATCAAGCTGGTTCTTCAGCCTCTGATAGAAAATGCTATTTATCATGGCCTGAAATATAAAGAGAGCAAAGGAATGCTTATACTGAAAGGCTATGGGCTGGAGGATGACATTATATTTGAAATCATAGATAACGGTGTGGGTATGGATCAGGATACCATGGAACACATTTTTGAACGCCATAAAGTGAATTATCGTTCAAACGGCGTAGGTGTGTACAATGTGGAACGAAGGATCCGGCTGTCTTATGGTCAGGAATACGGAATCTCATACAAGAGCAAATTAGGTGAAGGAACGGTTGCAACAGTGAAGATACCGAAAGAGCGGAGGGATGTTCATGAAAAAGCATAAAGGATGGATTGTTCTGATTTTTATGATGATTCTTGCCTTATCGGTTGTGGGAATATATGGATACAGGCGTCAGATAAAGGAGAGTAAAGAAATTACTCTTGTATATATTCCCAAAATTATTGATGAAACCAATGATTTCTGGACTACATTAATAGCAGGCGCTAATACTGCGGCAGAAGAATATGGTGCTGTTCTTGAGGTAAAAGCGCCTGAATCTGAGACGGACTATGAGGGACAGAATGCATATCTGAAAGAAATTCTGGAAAGAGAGGAAAAACCGGATGCACTTCTGATTTCTCCGGTCAGTTATACACAGAGTACGGAACTTCTGAAAGAGATTAAAGCACAAGGTATCCGCCTGGTGATGATTGACTCCAATATTGATGAAAATATTGAAGACATTCAGGTGTCTACAGATAATCTGGAAGCAGGAAAAAAACTGGGAGAATATGCAGCATCCCTTCTTGAAGAAGGAAAAAAAGTTGCAGTTGTTGGACACGTGGAAGGGTCTTCGACAGCTATTGAGAGAGAACAGGGTTTCCGGGAAGGTCTGGGAGATAAGGCGGACGCATTTACAGAAGTGGTATATTGTGGTTCTCAATATGAGAAAGCGTATGAACTTGCTGCAGAATTGATGGAGAAATATCCTGATCTTGGAGTGATTGCAGGACTAAATGAATACTCCGCCCGGGGTGCAGCAAGAGCCGTGCGGGATGCGGGAGCTCAGGATCAGATCAGTATGGTCGGAATCGACAGTTCACAGGAAGAAATCAATTTGATGGAACAGGGTATCTTTAAAGGATTTGTGATCCAGAAACCTTTTAAGATGGGATATCTTGGAGTTAAATATACGATTGAGATGCTGAAAGGCGAAGAAGTTCCCCGGCAGGTAGACGCAGGAAGTGAACTGGTCACCCCCGAAAACATGTACACCGGAGAAAACGAAAAACTCTTGTTTCCGTTCAAATAAATTTAACCGTAAATTTTTAACCTTTTTTTAGAAAATATTCCATTCAACTATTCATAATTTAGACATATACTATTCACATAATCCATGAATGTGGAGTGAAAAGACCCAAAACGATAAACGGGCGGAAATGGAAGGTGGAGAGATGGGTGATGTAATCCTGACAATGAAGGGCATAGATAAGTCCTTCCCTGGTGTACATGCACTTGACCACGTAAATCTGGAGATCCGCAAGGGTGAAGTTCATGCTCTTATGGGGGAGAATGGAGCTGGTAAATCTACTCTGATGAAAGTCCTGACGGGAATCTATAGTAAGGATTCCGGAACCATTACCTTTGAAGGAAAGGAAGTAGAATTTTCCAATCCAAGAGAAGCACAGGATGCCGGAATCGTGATCGTACATCAGGAACTGAACATGATGAATCATCTGACAGTTGCACAGAATATTTTTATCGGTCGTGAGATGATGAACGGTAAGCTGATCAATGATGCAAAGATGAACAGGGAAGCAGCAAAATTGTTTGAGCAGCTCAACATCGAAATTGATCCTACAGAAAAGATGGGAAATCTTACAGTAGGAAAACAGCAGATGTGTGAGATTGCGAAAGCCATATCCCATGAAGCGAAAGTTATTATCTTTGATGAACCATCAGCAGCCCTGACAGAATCCGAGATTGAGGAACTGTTTAAAATCATTCGGGATCTGCGCCAGAGAGGAATGGGAATTGTATATATTTCCCATCGTATGGATGAGATCAAGGTGATTACGGATCGTGTAACAGTAATGCGTGATGGTGGTTATGTGGGAACGCTGATCACGAAAGAATCAACCAAGGATGATATCATTAAAATGATGGTTGGTCGTGTCATCTATGAAGATCCCAAGACGGAGAGTAATGTGCCGAAGGATGCACCTGTGGTGCTGAAAGTGGAACATTTGAATGCCGGGAAAATGGTCAGAGATGTGAGCTTCGAGTTACATAAAGGAGAAATCCTTGGTTTTTCCGGTCTGATGGGTGCAGGAAGAACAGAGACGGCGAGAGCACTGTTCGGAGCAGACCCTAAGGATGGCGGAGAAATCTATGTAAACGGCACAAAAGTGGATATTAAAAATCCGATGGATGCAGTAAAATGTGGAATCGGATATCTGTCAGAAGACCGGAAACGTTATGGAATCGTTGTACAGAAAAGTGTAGCTGAGAATTCCACGATGGCTGCTTTGGATGATTACATGAGTGGAATTTTTATCAACAAGAAGAAAGAAAATGAAGTTGCACAAAAGTATGTAAAACAGCTGAAAACGAAAACTCCGGGTGTGGATCAGCTGGTAGTGAATCTGTCAGGTGGAAATCAGCAGAAAGTTGTTATTGCAAAATGGCTGATAAGAAACTGTGATATTCTTATCTTTGATGAACCGACCCGAGGAATTGACGTTGGAGCGAAAAGCGAGATTTACCAATTAATGAATGAACTGGTTGCAGAAGGAAAGTCAATCATTATGATTTCCTCTGAGATGACAGAAATATTAAGAATGAGTGACCGCATTGTGATAATGTGTGAGGGAAGAAAGACAGGAGAACTGGATATCTCCGAAGCAACTCAGGAAAACATTATGCATGCTGCGACACTTAGAGAGTAGGAGGAAGAAAAACGTGGAAAAAATTAAAAACAATGCGTTTGTCAAGAAAATCGGTTTTAACCGGTTGGTGCTTACAGGAGTTTTGATTCTGATGTATATTGCGTTTGCGATTCTGGAACCTACGTTCCTGAAGTATAACAGAATCCTGAGTGCATTAAACTATGCATATTTCCTTGGCTTCCTGGCACTGGGTGTAACATTTGTTATTGCGACGGGAGGAATCGATTTCTCCATCGGTACGGTAATGTTCTGTTCCGCTTTGATCGGCGGTCAGCTCCTTACTGTAAAAGGATGGCCGATGGCTGTAGCACTGATCGTCAGCATACTGGTAGGTACCTGTTTTGGTATCCTGAACGGTTTCATGGTAGCATATATGGGAATGCCTTCCTTTATTACATCCATGGCGAGTATGCTTTTATCCAAAGGTCTCGGTTCTGTATTTACAGGAACACAGTCCGTAAGCTGGCCACAGGCTGCTCAGGGCGGATGGTTCAGAAAACTTGTAAAAATCAGTGTGAACGGTACTCAGATTCCTACAGGTTTGATTTGCTTTATTGTTGTAGCTGTCATTTGTGCGATTATTTTGAATAAAACAAAAATCGGACGTTATATTCTTTGCCTGGGAAGTAATAAAGAAGCAGTTCGTCTTTCCGGTGTTGATGTTAAGAAATGGGAGTTTCTGGCATTTGTAATCTGCGGAACACTTGCAGGTATTGCGGCAATTTTCTTTGTAGGCGCTTATTCAACCGTTCAGCCGGGTCTTGGCGATACATATAACAATGATGCAATCGCAAGCTGTGTTATGGGAGGAACTTCCATGTCCGGTGGTCTTGCATCCATCGGAGGAACCTTCATCGGTGTTATGATTATTTCTCTGCTTCAGGAAGGAATTCTGGCTATGGGATTCCAGAAAGACTGGCAGTATGTAATTACCGGTCTGATTGTTATCGTAGCAGTTTATGCGGATGTTCGAAGCCGTCAGAGAAAGAATTAATCATAGCAGTGTATTTGTTAAAGTGTTAAGGAATGGAAAGGATAGAAGGTGAAGACGTGGGCGAAGTTATTTTAACAATGAAGGAAATCGACAAGTCTTTCCCGGGCGTGCATGCACTGGATCATGTAAATCTGGAAATCCGTAAAGGTGAAGTACATGCGTTGATGGGGGAAAACGGTGCCGGTAAATCAACTCTTATGAAAGTTCTGACCGGTATTTACAGTAAAGATTCCGGTACAATAACATATGAAGGAAAAGAAGTAGAATTCTCCAACCCGAGAGATGCTCAGGATGCAGGTATTGTTATCGTACATCAGGAGTTGAATATGATGAACCACCTGACTGTGGCTCAGAATATTTTCATCGGTCGTGAAATGATGAGCGGTAAGCTGATCAATGACGCAAAGATGAATAAAGAAGCTAAAAAGCTTTTTGATAAATTGAATATCGATATCGATCCTACAGAGAAAATGGGTAACCTGACAGTAGGAAAACAGCAGATGTGTGAGATTGCGAAAGCTATTTCCCATGAAGCAAAAGTTATTATCTTTGACGAGCCATCTGCAGCTTTGACAGAATCAGAAATCGAAGAATTGTTCAAGATTATCCGTGACCTGAGAGATCAGGGGTTGGGAATTGTATATATCTCCCATCGTATGGATGAAATTAAAGTGATTACCGACCGTGTAACTGTTATGCGTGATGGAGGTTACGTGGGAACTTTGATCACAAAAGATTCAACCAAAGACGATATTATTAAAATGATGGTAGGTCGTGTTATTTATGAAGATCCGAAGACAGAAAGTACTGTACCGAAAGATGCTCCGGTAGTTCTGAAAGTAGAACATCTGAATGCTGGAAAGATGGTTCGTGATGTGAGCTTTGAACTTCATAAAGGTGAGATTCTTGGTTTCTCCGGTTTGATGGGTGCAGGACGTACTGAAACAGCAAGAGCGTTGTTTGGAGCAGATCCGAAAGACGGTGGAGATATCTATGTAAACGGTAAGAAAGTAGATATCAAGAATCCGATGGATGCAGTAAAATGTGGAATCGGTTATCTTTCAGAAGATAGAAAGCGTTTTGGTATCGTTGTGCAGAAGAGTGTAGCTGAGAACTCAACTATGGCAGCACTGGACGATTACATGAGCGGTATCTTCATTAATAAGAAGAAAGAAAATGAAGTTGCACAGAAATATGTGCAGCAGCTGAAAACAAAGACACCGAATGTGGATCAGCTGGTAGTAAATCTGTCAGGTGGTAATCAGCAGAAAGTCGTTATCGCAAAATGGCTGGTAAGAAACTGTGATATCCTGATTTTCGATGAGCCTACAAGAGGTATCGACGTTGGAGCAAAGAGTGAGATTTATCATTTGATGAACGAATTGGTAGCAGAAGGAAAGTCAATCATTATGATTTCCTCTGAAATGACAGAAGTACTGAGAATGAGCGACCGTATCGTGGTAATGTGTGAAGGAAGAAAGACTGGCGAGATCGATATTGCAGAGGCAACCCAGGAAAACATCATGCATGCTGCAACGCTTAGAGATTAGGAGGAGATGAAAGAGATGGCAAAAAATGAGAAAAAAGGAAATGCTTTTTCAAATAATCCTTTGGTAAAAGCAGTTGGTTCCCAGCAGATTGTAGTATTGTTGGCAGTGGTTGTACTGTTTCTTGTTTTCAGTATTGCAAGTAAATCATTCAGACAGTATACAACAATCCTGAGTTTGCTGGATACCGTTTATTATATTGCATTTATGGCAATTGGTGTTACATTCTGTTTGATTACCGGTGGTGTAGACCTTTCTATTGGTACTGGTATGATCTGTTACTCTTTGATCGGTGCATATCTGGTTGTACATGTGGGTGTTCCGGTTTGGGTTGGTATTCTGGTTTCTATTCTTTGTGGTGTGATTATGGGATTCTTCAATGGTTTTCTGGTTGCAGTTTTGAACCTTCCTCCATTTATCGCCACACTGTGTAGTATGATGATTACCAGAGGTATGGGTTCTATCTTTACAGGTGGTCTTTCTGTAGCATGGCCAAGTTCAGGATCTGCTCAGGGTGCATATCGTAATATGTTCAAGCTGAACACAGGAAGTATCATTCTTCCAATTGGATTCATTCTGGTTCTCGTTGCAACGATCGTTATGTCAACAGTATTGAATAAGACAAGACCTGGCCGTTATATCATCGCTATCGGAAGTAACAAGGAAGCACTGAGACTTTCCGGTGTAAACGTAGTGAAATGGCAGTGGCTGGCATATGTGATTTCTGGTCTGTTCACTGGTTTTGCTTCCATCGCTTACGCAGGTGTACTTGCTTCTTCTGTAGCACCTGGAGCTGGTGCAGGACTTGAGATGGATGCTATCTGTGCGGCTATTATCGGCGGTACTTCCATGAACGGTGGATCAGGAACCATTATTGGTACCCTGCTTGGTGTATTCGTTATGGCTCTGTTGAAAATCGGTCTTCCGTTCGTTGGATTCCAGGCAAACATGCAGCAGATTATCACTGGTCTGGTATTGATTCTGGCAGTATTTATCGATGTTTTGAAAAATAAAGCAAGATAATGATTATATTGTTATAAATATTTCAGAAAACACGAAATTTCTGAAAAGATTGTATTGACAACAAATGAAATTAATGGTTTAATGCAAACAAGTGAAGAATATGTTACGCAGATTGCGTGTTACATATACAAAATCAAAGGAGGATTTATCAATGAAGAAAAAAGTTTTAAGCGTGTTACTTAGTACAGCAATGGTAGCTACCATGTTTGCAGGCTGCGGAAGCAAAGAGGCTTCCAGCGACAACGCAGCAAGCAATGACACAGCAACAGAGGATACTGCTGATGCAGCAGAGGATACCGCAGACGCAGCAGACGATACCGCAGATGCAGCTCCTGCAGGAGATATGCATTTCGAAATCGTATCCAAAGGTTTCCAGCATGCTTACTGGCAGGCAGTTAAAAAAGGTGCTGAAAGCAAAGCTGCTGAGCTGGGAGCAACAGTTAACTTTGTTGGACCGAATACAGAGTCCGATATTGCTGACCAGGTACAGATGCTGAATAACGCAATCAATGCTGAGCCAAATGCAATCGGTTTTGCAGCTCTGGATACAACAGCAGCTCTGGATGCAATCCAGACAGCTATGGATTCCGGTATTCCGATCATCGGTTTTGACTCTGGTGTATCTGGTGCTCCGGAAGGTGCCGTACTGGCAAACGCTTCTACTGACAACTATGCAGCAGGTGCTCTGGCAGCAGAAGAAACTTATAAAATTATCAAAGACAGAATTGCTAACGCATCTGGTGCTGTAAGAATCGGTGTTCTTTCTCAGGATGCTACTGCTGAATCCATTATCAACCGTGGTCTTGGTTTCATCGACAAAATCGCTGAACTGGCTCAGGCTGATGGAAAAACTGTAACAGTTGAAGGTAACGATAAATATGTTACTGACTCCAAAGTTGGAAAGAACGATGGCGCAGATGTTATTATCGAAGTAGCAGTTCCTGCTTCTGTAGATGCTTCCCTGTCCAAGACAGACTGTGAAACAATCCTGAACAAAGAAGATACAATTTGTATCTATGGTTCCAACCAGCACTCCGGTGAAGCTATGGTTAGTGCAAATGAAACACTTCAGAAATTTGGATCAGGCGATGACAAAGTTGTTGGTGTAGCATTTGACTCTGGTGCAGTTATCAAAGGCGCTGTAGCTGATGGAACATTTGCAGGTGCTATTACTCAGGCTCCTGTAGCAATGGGTGAAAAACTGGTTGAGCTTCTGTATGCATCAGCTAACGGAGAATCTGTTGAGAATACAGATACAGGATGCCAGTGGTATACAGCTGATAACATGAACAACGAAGAAATCGCTCAGAACCTGTACGACTAATTTAAAGAGGAAAAGTCATACGGTAAGTTATCGGAAGGCTTAAAAGAAAAGTTATAACGTGAATAAACTTCCCCGGGGCTTTCACCCCGGGGAAATTTTACATAATGGAAAGGGGATTTTGCACATGAACAAAAGAATTTTAGCATTTGATTTTGGAGCATCCAGCGGCCGTGCCATGATCGGAACTTACAATGGCGAAACACTTGAACTGGAAGAGATCCACCGTTTTTCCAATGATCCCGTAATTGTGAATGGAACAATGTATTGGGATACGCTCCGTTTGTTCTATGAAATCAAACAGGGCATTGTAAAAGCAAAACTTGCAGGTGGATTTGATAGTATCGGTATTGATACCTGGGGTGTTGATTTTGGCTTGCTGGATAAAGAGGGAAAGCTTCTTGAAAACCCGATTCACTATAGAGATGACAGAACAAAAGGTATGATAGAAAAGAGCTTTGAGTATCTGCCAAAGGAAAAATTTTACGAGATTACCGGTCTGCAGTTTATGGAATTAAATACCGTATTTCAGCTGTTAGCATTGAAAGAAAAACGTCCGGATGTTTTGGAAAGAGCGGATAAACTTCTGCTCACACCTGATTTATTTGCATACTTCCTGACCGGTGTAAAGAGTACAGAATATTCTATCGCTTCTACTACTCAACTTTTGGATGCAAAGGAACGTACATGGTCTAAAGAAGTTCTGGAAGCACTGGGACTGCCGGAGAAGATATTTACAGATATTGTACCGTGTGGTACCGTGATCGGACAGTTGTCTGATGAGATTTGTGAAGAATTGGGTGTAGATAAAGTAGATGTTGTATCAGTTGCATCTCATGACACACAGAGCGCTTTGATTGCTGTTCCGGCAAAAGAAAAAGATTTTATTTTCCTGAGCAGTGGAACATGGTCACTGTTGGGAACAGAGCTGGATGCACCGATCATCGATGAAAATTCTGAGAAATATAATATTACCAATGAAGGTGGATGTGAGTATAAAGCAAGTTTCCTGAAAAATATCATTGGTACATGGCTGATTCAGGAGAGTCGTCGTCAGTGGATTCGTGAAGGACAGGAATATGGTTTTGGTGAACTGGAAACCATGGCAAAACAGGTTCCGGCACTTCAGAATTTCATTGATCCGGATGCACCTGAGTTTGTACCTGCAGGAAATATTCCGAGAAGGATTCGTGAATATTGTGCAAAGAGCGGACAACCGGTTCCGGAAACGATTGCCGATATAGTGTGCTGTATTGATCAGAGCCTTGCACTGAAATACAGAATGGCATTGGAAGAGATTGAGACATGTACAGGAAAGCATTATGAGACAATCTATATTGTAGGCGGCGGAACTCAGAGTAAATTGCTGTGCCAGTTTACTGCAAATGCATGTGGAAGAAAAGTGGTTACCGGACCGATTGAAGCTACGGTTCTGGGTAATCTGGCTATGCAGCTGGTAGCAGCTGAGGATGTTCCGGAAATTCATGATCTGCAGACAGCTCGTGATCTGATTGGAAGATCCTCTGATATCTGTGTATATGAGCCGGAAAATGTGGATGCATGGGCAGAAGCATACGAGAAATTTGTAGAAGTAATTAAATAAGAGCTAAGAGACTGTCGCTTTAACGAATGAAGATTCGTGGAGTGGTGGTCTCTTTTATTATGTCATAGAATATACGGTTGAAAATAGTGTTATTAGCATAAGAGCCATGTTTATAATTTGATTCGATTCTGTCCCCTTGATTTTAGAGCAAATAAGGACACTGTCTGGTCAAACTGGGTTCTTATTTATTAGAGATAAAAGATATATAATATAGACAATCAAATAGAGATAAGTCAAAAAACCAATACCATAAATCATAAGGAGAAATTTGGATATGAAGATTCTTGATACAAAGTTTGTAAGAGGATTCATCAAAATGGCTGATGATGGTTTTCAACAGGGATGGCATGAGAGAAATGGAGGTAACCTTTCTTACAGATTGAAAGAGGAAGAGGTTGAGGAGATCCGTCCCCGTTTGAATGATCATGGTGAATGGAAGCCAATTGGTGCGTCTGTGCCAGGGCTTGCCGGTGAGTTTTTCCTGGTTACAGGAAGTGGCAAGTATTTCCGAAATATCATTGTGGATCCGGAAGCATGTCTGACCATCATAGAGCTTGATAGTAAAGGTGAAAATTACAGGATTCGATGGGGGCTTGTGGAAGGAGGCCGCCCAACCAGTGAACTTCCGGCACATCTGATGAACCATGAAGTGAAAAAACGGGTTACTGGAGGAAAACACCGTGTGATTTATCATGCACATACTACGAATATCATCGCTCTCACATTTGTACTTCCGTTGGAAGATAAAATATTTACCAGGGAACTGTGGGAATCTGCCACAGAATGTCCGGTAGTATTTCCGGATGGTGTGGGAGTTGTTCCGTGGATGGTTCCGGGAGGACGTGATATTGCTGTTGCAACCAGTAAATTGATGGAGTCCTATGATGTGGCAATCTGGGCACATCATGGAATGTTCTGTTCAGGTGAAGATTTTGATCTGACGTTCGGTCTTATGCATACAGTGGAAAAATCAGCAGAGATTCTGGTTAAAGTGCTTTCTATTCGTCCTGATAAACTTCAGACGATTACTGCAGATAATCTGCGTCAGGTCGCTGATGGATTTCATGTAAATCTTCCGGAAAGATTTCTGTATGAAAAATAATTAATATAAAACTAAAGTAAAGGAGGACGTAACATGAAGAAATATTATCTGGCTGTGGATATCGGTGCTTCCAGTGGACGACATATCCTGGGATGGATGGAAGATGGTAAGATGCGTTTGGAAGAGATTTATCGTTTTTCCAATGGAATGGTAAAAAAAGACGGTGAACTTTGCTGGGAATTCGACAGACTTTATCAGGAAATCATCAATGGTATGAAAAAATGTAAAGAACTTGGAAAAATCCCGGTGAGTATGGGAATTGATACCTGGGGTGTGGATTTTGTCATGCTGGATGAACATGATCAGATACTTGGAAATACAGTAGGATATCGTGACAAGAGAACCACAGGGATGGATGAGAAAGTATATGAGACGATTTCTCTGGAAGATCTTTATGCACGAACTGGAATCCAGAAAGCAATATTCAATACTATTTATCAGCTGATGGCTGTTAAGGTGCAGCATCCTGAGCATATGGAAGCAGCAAAGACATTATTGTTTGTACCGGATTATTTCCATTATCTGCTGACAGGTCAGAAAGTGAACGAATACACCGAGGCAACAACCGGACAGTTGGTGAGTCCGGTGACAAAGGACTGGGATTACGAGTTGATGGACATGCTTGGATATAACAAAGAAATGTTCTGTAAACTGGTAATGCCGGGAACTAATCTCGGAGGATTGACTGAAGAAGTTCAAAAAGAGGTAGGATTCAATCTGGATGTTGTGGTTCCGGCTACTCATGATACAGGATCAGCAGTTCTGGCGGTACCTGCAAATGATGATGATTTTATCTATATCAGTTCCGGTACCTGGTCTCTGATGGGCCTGGAGAGAAAAGAGGCAGATTGTTCAAGAAGAAGCTGTGAACTGAATCTTACCAATGAGGGAGGATATGATTATCGCTTCCGTTATCTGAAAAATATCATGGGACTCTGGATGATTCAATCGGTGCGTCATGAATTTAATGATGCTTATGGATTTGGGGGAATTTGTGCGATGGCAGCAGAGGTAAAAGATTTTCCTTCCCGTGTGGATGCTAATGATGAGAGATTTCTTGCACCGGAAAATATGACGGAAGAAGTAAAGGCAGCCTGCCGTGAAAGCGGTCAGCCTGTTCCGGAGACTCTAGGAGAAATCGCAACCGTAATTTACACCAGTCTTGCAGAATGTTATGCAAAGACGGCAAAAGAACTGGAAGAAATGGCAGGCCGCACCTTCTCCAGAATACATATAGTGGGCGGCGGAGCCAATGCGGAATATCTGAATGAACTGACCGCTCAGGCGACAAAGAAAGAAATTCATGCAGGTCCTACAGAGGCCACAGCGATTGGAAATCTGACAGCCCAGATGCTGAAAGCAGGAGAATTTTCAAAGGTAGAAGAGGCACGTGATGTGATTCATGAGTCTTTTGATATAAAAGTATATCAGGCATAAAATGATGTGTAAAAGGAAAGGAGATAATCATGACAAACAAAGAAAGATATGAAGCTGCGAAAGAGATGTATGCAGAAATCGGGGTGGATACCGACCAGGCCCTGGAAGTTCTGAAAAAAATTCCGGTATCCATGCACTGCTGGCAGGGTGATGATGTGGTTGGTTTTGACCAGGATGGTCCGCTGACCGGAGGAATCCAGACCACAGGAAATTACCCGGGAAAGGCCCGCACTCCGGAAGAATTGATGGCTGATATTGATGAAGTGTTGAAACTGGTTCCGGGAACCAAGAAAATCAATGTTCATGCATGCTATGCCATTTTTGGTGACGGAGAACGTGCAGACCGTGATGCTCTGGAACCGAAACATTTTGCAAAATGGGTGGAATTTGCAAAAGAAAGAGGAATGGGACTGGATTTTAATCCTACATTCTTCTCTCATCCGAAGGCAAGTGAGTACACACTGACCAGTCCTGATGAAGAAATCCGTCAGTTTTGGATTCGCCATGGGCAGGCATGTGTCAGAATATCTGAGTATTTCGCAGAGGAGACGGGAATTCCCTGCGTAATGAATGTATGGATTCCAGATGGATTTAAAGATATTCCTGCAGACAGACTGGGACCGAGAATGCGTTACAAAGACTCTTTGGATCAGATTCTCAGCATTGATTATGATAGATCAAAAGTATATGTATGTGTGGAGTCCAAAGTATTCGGTATCGGTCTGGAGGCTTATACAGCAGGTTCTGCAGAATTTGCTCAGAATTATGTGGCAAAGACACCGGGAACCATTCCGCTTATGGATAACGGACATTATCATCCGACAGAGATGGTTTCAGATAAGATTTCTTCCATGCTTCTGTTCAATGATAAGGTTGCGCTTCATGTGACAAGACCGATGCGCTGGGACAGCGATCATGTAGTCCTTTTGGATGACGAGACAAAAGAAATTGCAAAAGAAATTGTAAGAAATGATGCAATTGACAGAGTTTTCATTGCTCTGGACTATTTTGACGCCAGCATTAATCGTATTTCTGCCTGGACTGTGGGTATGAGAAATATGCAAAAAGCTCTTTTGTGTGCACTTCTTTCTCCAAATAAGAAATTGAAAGAACTGCAGGATCAGGGAAGATTTACAGAACTGATGATGCTTCAGGAAGAACTCAAAACCTATCCGATGGGAGCTGTATGGGACTACTATTGTGAACAGGAAAACGTACCGGTTAGAGAAAACTGGTATAAAGAAGTACAGAGATACGAAGAAGAAGTATTGAGCAGTAGATAAGGATTATTTTTTATGAAGTGACCAAGTAATAAATGGAGCCTCCTGTTTTCAAAGTATTGGGAACGACCTGCTTTGGAAACAGGAGGCTCCATTAATTGCGTAAGTCTTCGTAAAAATAAAATGTTCACATTTTTTTAAGATTTAGAATATTGTACCTTCATCAGGGAACCGTTATAATAGTAATAGTTTCTGACTGAAAATGGAATTCTGTAACATGGTTTCGAAGTAAAACTTGAAGAGTGTATATGCAATTAAAAAAATTGCATCATGGTCGAAAAACAAAAGTTTTTAGCGGTTTTGGCAAGAAAAGATTAGGAGGACAAAATATGGCAGGTTTTAAGATGAAGGTAACACCGGAGATGGAAGCATTGACAAAT
This sequence comes from Lachnospiraceae bacterium, assembly GCA_004556655.1. GTDB lineage: Bacteria > Bacillota > Clostridia > Lachnospirales > Lachnospiraceae > Oliverpabstia. The sequence continues at coordinate 36,874 of SFGF01000029.1, forward strand.
GTTTGCGTTTCTAACAGTAAGATGGATGTTTCTCTTTACGGAAAGTATGATGTCAAGCGTGGGCTGCGTGATATTAACGGTAAAGGTGTTTTGGCAGGATTAACGCAAATTTCCGCTATTCATTCTACTGAGATCGTTGACGGCAAAAGCGTACCATGTGAAGGAAGACTGTATTATCGGGGATATGATATTCATGATCTGACGCAGGGTTTTTTGCGTGAGAGAAGGTATGGTTTTGAAGAAGTTGCGTATTTGCTTTTGTTTGGTGTACTTCCTTCTGTGGAAGAACTGGATGGGTTCAAAAAGATTCTGGCAGATCAGAGAGCATTGCCGAGGAACTTCGTTCGTGATGTTGTCATGAAAGCACCCAGTAAAGATATGATGAACACACTTTCCAGGAGTGTACTTACTCTGTATGCGTACGATTCCAATGCCGATGATACGTCGCTGCCAAATGTACTGCGGCAGTGTCTGAATCTGATCAGTGTATTCCCTATGTTGTCTGTATATGGATATCATGCGTATAATCATTATATTAAAGGAAAAAGTTTATATATTCATAATCCGGATCCGACTCTGTCTGTGGCGGAAAATATTCTCCGTATGCTGAGACCGGATAAAAAGTATACTCACCTGGAAGCTACCATTCTGGATCTGGCGTTGGTTCTTCATATGGAGCACGGCGGTGGTAACAACTCTACATTTACGACTCATGTGGTTACTTCATCAGGAACGGATACGTATTCGGCGGTAGCGGCAGCACTTGGATCTCTGAAAGGACCGAAACACGGCGGTGCAAACATCAAAGTCGTTAAAATGTTTAACGATATGAGAAAAGAAGTAAAAGACTGGACAGATGAAGAAGAAGTCGGCAATTATCTGAGAAGACTTCTCCACAAAGAAGCATTTGACAAGAAAGGTCTGATCTATGGAATGGGTCATGCAGTGTATTCTATTTCTGATCCCCGTGCTGAAATCTTCAAAAAATTTGTAGAACAGTTAGCTCATGAAAAAGGAAGAGATAAGGATTTTGCACTTTACAGCATGGTGGAGCGGCTTGCACCGAAGATTATAGGTGAAGAGCGTCATATTTATAAAGGGGTAAGTGCCAATGTGGACTTCTACAGCGGATTTGTTTACAGTATGTTGGATCTGCCGACCGAATTATTTACACCGATGTTTGCAATAGCACGTATTGTGGGATGGAGTGCACATAGAATGGAAGAGTTGATCAACATGGATAAGATAATTCGTCCGGCTTATATGAATGTCAAAGAAGTGGAACATTATATTGATCTTGATAACAGATAGGGGAGATGAGGATAATGAAACAAGCAGGTCTGGTTTTGGAAGGAGGAGCTAACCGGGGAATCTTTACGGCAGGCGTTCTTGATTATCTGATGGAACAGGATTATTATATTCCGTATGTGGTGGGGACTTCTGCCGGAGCATGTAATGCTACCGGTTATGTAGCAAAACAACCAGGTAGGATGAAAAAGTGCACGATCATCACAGAAAAAGAGAACAGATACGTAAGCTTAAAGAATACAGTAAGAACTCGTACGCTGCTGGATATGGATATGCTGTTTCAAGCATATCCGGAGAGAATTTTCCCATTTGATTATGATACATTTTTTCAATCAGATATGCAGTGTGAGATGGTTGTGACCAACTGCATTACAGGAAATGCGCAGTATCTTACAGAACATTCCAATAGAAAGAGGATGATGGATATCTGCCGGGCTTCCAGCAGCATGCCGATTGTGACCAATATGGTGATGGTAGATGGAATCCCATATCTTGATGGAGGAATTGCGGATTCTGTACCGATTATTCATTCTCTAAAAACCGGACATAGCAGAAATGTGATTATCCTTACCCGTAACAAAGGATACAGAAAAAAAGAAGGTGGCAAATCAGATAAACTATATGCCGCCATGTATGGAAAAACATATCCAAATCTGGTAAAATCATTAAAGAACCGCGCAAAAGTTTATAACAGAACCATGGATTGTATCGATAAATGGGAAAAAGAAGGTAAAGTTTTTGTGATACGGCCTGAAATGACACCTGTTGCAAGACTGGAACGGGATAAGGGACGGCTGGAAGCGTTTTACCGTCATGGATATGATCTGATGGCAGAAGAATTTGAGCGGATGAAATGGTTCTTGACCAGATAGAGGGAGGAAAACAAAAGATGCTTTTTGAGACATTTTATCCGGACTGCTGGATGGATTCCACGTATGAGATTGATTTCGACAAGCTGTATCAGGAAGGATACAGAGGATTGATTTTTGATATCGACAACACCCTGGTACCTCATGGAGCGCCGGCGGATGATCGGGCCAAGGCACTATTTGCGCATCTGAAAGAACTGGGATTTCAGTGCTGTCTGCTTTCTAATAATCAGATCGAACGGGTGACCATGTTCAACAAGGATGTGCAGGTGTATTATATAGAGGATGCACATAAACCTTCCAGAAAAAATTATATGAAGGCGATGGAGCTGATGCATACAAAATTGAAAAATACAATTTTCATCGGAGATCAGCTGTTTACAGATGTATATGGAGCAAAAAGATGCGGGATGCGGAATATTTTGGTAAAGCCGATTCATCCAAAAGAGGAGATCCAGATTGTGTTTAAGCGATATCTGGAGAAAATTGTTCTGTATTTTTACCAGAAAAACATGAAATCCGGGAGGATTTGAAAAAATTAGTTGAAAAATCTCTTTGGGTATTATAGAATATAGAATAGCCAGAATTAAGGAGGAATATTAATATGATTTCAGCAGGAGATTTCAGAAATGGTGTTACATTAGAGATCGACGGCAACGTTGTTCAGATTCTCGAATTTCAGCATGTAAAACCTGGAAAGGGTGCAGCTTTTGTTAGAACCAAATTAAAAAATGTTATCAATGGCGGTGTGGTTGAAAAAACTTTCAGACCGACTGAAAAATTCCCTCAGGCACGTATCGACAGAGTTGATATGCAGTATCTGTATTCTGATGGTGAATTGTTTAACTTTATGAACATGGAAACTTATGATCAGATTGCAGTAGATAAAAATACAGTTGGAGATTCCTTGAAATTTGTGAAAGAGAATGAAACTGTAAAAATCTGTTCTTACAACGGAAGCGTATTCGCTATTGAACCGCCTCTGTTTGTTGAACTGGAGATTACAGATACAGAACCTGGATTTAAAGGCGATACAGCACAGGGTGCTACAAAGCCTGCGATTGTTGAGACAGGTGCTCAGGTAAGCGTTCCTCTGTTCGTTAACCAGGGAGATAAAATTAAGATTGACACCAGAACAGGTGAATATCTGTCACGTGTATGAGTGATTCAGTAAAATCAGAAATCATGATGCAAAACACCCCGGAAATTCATATTTTCGGGGTGTTTTTAATAATTACCTTTTTATTTCGTATCGCTGTAAAAAAGTCCAAATAATTCTTGCGTATTATCCGGAAATATTATAAAATAAAAAAGCAGTCAAGGACTGCCGTTCGAATATTATTTCTATTTTTCTATTGCACAGTCGTGCGTTTTCCCCACAGAGTATCCGAATTTCATATAAAGGAGAACAGAAATTTGGATTATCAGAGTTTTAAAATGAAATTAGTAGAAATGGTACAAAAGGAAATCAGTGAAAGTGTGGAAATCTCTCTGGAACGTATTCCAAAGAATAACGGAATTTATATGGAAGGAATCGTATTCAGCAGACGAGGAGAGAACACATCGCCGGTGATTTATGTGGAAGAATACTATCAGTACTGGAAAAAAGGTGTTTCCATGGAGAAGCTGGTAGAAAAAAGATGATTTTTTTAAAGATTACGATAAGCTAAAGTCCCGTATTTTTTATAAAATTATCAATTATGAAAAAAACAGGGAGATGCTTAAAAAGATACCGCATCGAAGAATTCTGGATTTGGCTATGGTGTTCTATTATCAGATCGATGAGGTCGAGCCGCCCGCTACTATTCTGATACAGAACAGTCACCTTGCCATGTGGGATATCACAGAGGAAGAACTGGAAGAAAATGCTGTAAAATATACGTGTCTGTGCCTGCCGGCGGAATTTTTGACTATGGATCAGCTTGCAGGAATAGAAGAAGAGGATATGGATGAGATGCTGAGTGAGGAAAGATGTCCGATGTATATTTTGACAAATAAAGAACGAAGATTTGGAGCCGGCACTGTTTTTTATCCGGGAATTCTTAAGCAGGCACAGAAATTATTGGGAGATAATTTTTACATTCTTCCCAGCAGTGTCCATGAATGCATTTTGATACCGGAAGATGGAAATTATGACCAGGAAAGTCTGGCAGAGATGGTAACAGAAATCAATGTTCATCACGTGGATGCACGGGAAGTACTTTCTGATCAGGCTTATTATTATCTGAAAAAAGATGGAAGAATCCATATTTAAACTTACACTTTACAAATCTCCCCAAATATGCTATAGTTTATTAGTGTGAGCGATAAGCTCATAGATACGCATCTGTAGCTCAGGGGATAGAGCAATGGTTTCCGGTACCATGTGTCGGGGGTTCGAATCCCTCCAGATGCGTTTTCTGCTATATAGGCATAAGAGGAACCATTGATCGTGCCCATTTGAAGGAGGTTAACGATATGGATGATTTTAGAGAATGGTTATCAGATAATCTGAGATATTTTATGCTGGGATTCGGCATCATTATCGTGCTGGTGATTTTATTTTTTGGAATCCGTTTCCTGTCTTCTGTTTTTGGAGATACCAGGAAGGATGACAATGAGGTGACACAGCAGCAGGAAGATCTGATAGAGGAACAGGAAGATAATCAGGCGGATGAGACGGAGAATAATGAACAGATTCCGGAACCAACGCAGGAAGCAGCAGTAGAAAACAGTCTTGAGAAGAATGCATATCCCACTGTCAATGCACTGATGCAAAAGTATTATACGGCATTAGGCAACAGGGATATCCAGGGATTGAAAGAACTGGTTGACCAGTTGGATCCTTCGGATGAAAGTGCAATTTCAAATTCCAAATATATTGAGGGATACAGCAGTATTGAGACTTATACAAAACAGGGACTGACAGATGACAGCTATGTGGTATTTGCAAGCTATGGTCATAAGTATGTTGGGTATGATACGGTTTTGCCGGGAGTGAGTTGCCTGTATGTGGATACGAAAGAAGATGGAAGTCTTTATATTGTTGCTGAACCGACACAGGAACAGCAGGATTATATCACAGAAGTGATGAACGATCAGGATTGTCAGGAGCTTTTGGAAGCTAAGCAGAAAGAGTATGATGATACACTTGCCGGGGATACGGAACTTGCATCCTATTTATCAGAACTGGGAGTAGAAGGCTCTGCCGCTATGGAGGCAGAGGTGGGTTCTATGATCACAGTCAAGTCAAACTGCAATGTACGTAAAGAGGCGTCAACGGATTCCGATAAGCTTGGTGAGCTGGTTGGAGGACAGGAAGTAAAAAAGACAGGTCAGGAAGGCGACTGGATTCAGATTGAGTTCAATGGCCAGACTGGTTATGTGCGTGGAGATTTGTTTTTGTAAGCGCAAAGTATGAATCAGGGAGTGCTGTGGTTTTGCAGCACTCCTGTTTTACTCTGTAAAACCAGGAAGGAGAAAAAATTGGAACAGATTCGACTGAACAAATATCTGAGTGAGGCGGGTGTGTGTTCACGGAGAGAAGCAGACCGGCTGACAGAGGCCGGACAGATTACGGTGGATGGAAAACCAGCGGTTACAGGTATGAAAATATCACCTGAGTCTGTGGTGAAAGTCCGGGGAAAAGCAATTAAAAAAGAAGAGGAAAAGATTCTTCTGGCGTTTCATAAACCGGCCGGGATCGTATGTACCGCAGAGAAGAGGGAAAAGAATAATGTGGTGGATTATCTGAATTATCCCAAACGGATTTTTCCGGTAGGGCGTTTGGATAAAGATTCTACAGGGCTGCTTTTGATGACAAATGACGGCGATTTGGTGAATAAAATCATGCGTGCGGGCAATTATCATGAAAAAGAGTATCTTGTCTCTGTCAATAAACCGATTACGGAGAAATTTTGCAGGGAGATGGCATCCGGTGTTCCTATATTGGATACCGTGACAAGAAGATGCAGCGTGGAACAGATTGGAGAAAAAGAATTTCGAATTATTTTGACCCAGGGTCTGAACCGGCAGATTCGGAGAATGTGCGAAGCATTGGGGTATCGTGTGGTCACTTTGAAAAGAATCAGAATTATGAATATTCAATTGGGTAAATTGAAAGAAGGTACCTGGCGGAAAGTAGAAGGAAAAGAAAGAAGGGAACTGGAGCGGCTTTTGACATCATCTTCGTCTTTGTCAGTAAAAGAAAGAATAAAGAGGTAATCTATGGAAAAGGAAAAGAAACAGAAAGCAATCAGCAGAATGAAAGAGTTGTCTGAGATTTTGCAGAAAGCATCGAAAGCATACTATCAGGAAGATAGGGAAATCATGAGCAATCTGGAATACGACCGTCTGTATGATGAACTAGTGTGTCTGGAGGATGAGACACAGATGGTACTGGCAGGAAGTCCGACAGTATCTGTGGGATATGAGGCTGTAGATGAACTCCCAAAAGAGACACACGAATCCCCCATGCTTTCTCTGGATAAGACAAAAGACAGAGAGGTGCTCAGAGGCTTTGTAGGCAATCATAAAACCTTGTTGTCCTGGAAAATGGATGGACTCACAATCGTTCTTACGTACCGTGATGGAAAACTGCAGAAAGCGGTCACAAGAGGCAACGGAGTGATCGGTGAGGTAGTTACCAATAATGCCAGAGTTTTTGATAATATACCGCACAAAATTCCTTATCGGGGTGAATTGATCCTGAGAGGAGAGGCAATTATCACATATTCAGAGTTTGAAAAAATAAACTGTATGATAGAAGATGTGGATGCCAGATATAAGAATCCGCGGAATCTGTGCAGTGGTTCTGTCCGTCAGTTGAATAATGAAATTACAGCAAAACGCCATGTGAGGTTTTATGCATTTGCACTTGTAAAAGCAGATGATGTGGATTTCCAAAATTCCAGACAATGCCAGATGGAATGGCTGAAAGAACAGGGATTTGAGATCGTGGAATATCGGGTAGTGAATGCGGATACGCTGGATGAAGCGATGGAGTATTTTGCTGAAAACATACAGCAAAATGATTTTCCTTCGGACGGATTGGTAGCGCTGTATGATGATATCGCCTATGGAGATTCTCTTGGAAGAACAGCGAAATTCCCAAGAAATGCTTTTGCTTTTAAATGGGCGGATGAGATGGCGGAGACAACCCTGGAGGAAATCGAGTGGAGTCCTTCCCGAACCGGGCTTATTAATCCGGTGGCGATTTTTACACCGGTAGAACTGGAAGGTTCTACGGTAAGCCGGGCAAGTGTTCATAATGTCAGTATTATGCGAAAGCTGGAACTGGGAATCGGCGATACAATCCGGGTTTATAAGGCGAATATGATTATTCCGCAGATTGGAGAAAATCTTACCCGCAGCGGTGTAAAAGAGATTCCGACCATTTGTCCTGCTTGTCAGGGACCGACCAGTATTGAAATGGTTAATGATGTGGAATCTCTCTATTGCCGTAATCCGGAATGTCCTGCAAAAGCAATTAAAGGCTTTACCTTATTCGTGAGTCGTGATGCCATGAATATTGATGGACTTTCCGAAGCAACACTGGAAAAATTTATCGGAAAAGGTTTTATTCATGAATTTGGCGATATCTTTGAGATTGGAAAATACAAAGATGAAATCGTGCAAATGGAAGGGTTTGGAGAAAAATCTTTCCGCAATCTCATGGAAAGTATAGAAAAAGCAAAAAATACGGAGCTTCCCCGGGTTATTTACGCACTTGGTATTCCCAATATCGGGCTGGCCAATGCAAAAGTAATCTGCAGGGAATTCGGATATGACATAGAGAAAATACGTAATCTGACAGAAGAAGAACTGGCTGAAATTGACGGAATTGGTCCGGTCATTGCCCGAAGTTTTGTGGAGTATTTTGCAAAAGCCGGGCGAAAAGAGGTGATTGATCATCTTCTGTCACATCTTCAGCTGAAGGCAGTACCTCAGGTGAATGAGAATCAGAAGTTTACAGGAATCAATTTTGTGATTACCGGAAATGTAAATCATTTTGCAAACAGAAATGAAGTAAAGACGGAGATAGAAAAAAGAGGAGGAAAAGTGACCGGAAGCGTAACTTCAAAAACGAATTATCTGATCAACAATGATGTGGCTTCGGGTTCTTCTAAAAACAAAAAAGCAAAAGAACTGGGGATTCCGATCATTTCGGAGGAAGATTTTATTCGAATGTTGGAAGAACAGTAGATGTGTAAATAACGTTTGCCACGGACAATATAGGATGTTTTGTCCGGGCAGCGTTGACATTCTTTGGAAATTTGATTAGAATAGTGACAGTGACTTAAGATAATACGCAGCATATGATGGAATAGAAAGAAGTCAGGTGGAGAATGGGAAAAGTACAGGAAATAAAAGCATCTGTTCAGGAAATAAAGGAAACGGTTCAGCAGGAAATCCGTGAATCCGATACAGGACAGCAGATTGTAGAAAAAAGTAAAAAAGGATTTTTTCATATTGTCTTTGGACGAACCGGAGTCATTATCCTTTTACTGGTAATTCAGGCTGCTTTTCTGGCACTGGAGGTATTAAAACTGCAAGAGCGTGCTATCTATGCTTATGGATTTTCCATTTTGCTGTCGGCAGCTATTGTGATTATTGTGATCAACCGACCGGGAAATCCGGATTTTAAGCTTGCCTGGATGGTTCCGATGACGATTCTTCCGGTTTTTGGTGCACTTTTATATCTTTTTGTGGAGATGCAGGTAGGCGTGCGACTTGTAAATACCCGTCTGATTCAGGTAGGAAAAGTGCTGAAACCTTATCTTGTACAGAAACCGGAGATACAGGAGAAACTGGAAGCCGATGACAAACAGATGGGAAATCTGGCATCTTATGTGGCAGAAAAAGGAGGTTTTCCGGTCTTTGATCATTGTTGTGTGAAGTATTTTCCACTGGGAGAGGATAAATTTGAAACTCTTGTGGAGGAACTGGAAAAGGCAGAAAAATTTATATTCATGGAATACTTCATAGTTGCGGAAGGACGAATGTGGAATACAATCCATGAGATTCTTAAGAGAAAAGTAAAAGAAGGGGTGGAAGTGCGGTTTATGTACGACGGCACTTGTACGGTATCTCTTCTTCCACATTCGTATCCTGAAAAATTGAAAGCAGAAGGAATCCGCTGCAAAGTATTCAATCCCATCAAGCCTGCGCTTTCTACTACTCAGAACAACAGAGACCATAGAAAGATTGTGGTAATTGACGGTCATACAGCATTTACAGGCGGTATCAATCTGGCAGATGAATACATTAATGAAAAAGAACGGTTCGGACACTGGAAGGATACGGCTGTTATGGTGAAAGGGGAAGCTGTACGAAGCTTTACCTGGATGTTTTTACAGCTCTGGGATTTTGACGTAAAAAATGATGACTATGATAAATATCTGAATGTAGAACTTCCCGTATTGGAGGAAAAAACAGAAGGATATGTGATACCCTATGGGGACAGTCCTCTGGATGATGAAAATGTCGGAGAGCTGGTTTACATGGATATTCTGAATACAGCAAGGGATTATGTACATATTATGACTCCCTATCTGATTCTGGACCATGAAATGATCACAGCGCTGACATATGCGGCGAAAAGAGGCGTAGATGTTAAAATCATAATGCCGGGTATTCCGGATAAACCTTATGCGTTTGCATTAGGTAAGACATATTATCCGGAACTTTTGCGTGCTGGAGTTGAAATTTATCAGTATGTGCCGGGATTTGTTCATGCCAAAGTATTTACTTCGGATGACAGAAAGGCGGTTGTGGGAACGATCAATCTGGATTATCGCAGTCTGTATTTGCATTTTGAATGCGCCACACTTATGTATCAGGTGGATGAGATAGAAAAGATTGAGGAAGATTTCCAGGAGACATTGAAGAAATGCAAAAGAATTACCATGGAAGATTATAAAAAAGAAAAATTGATCACACGTTTTTTTGGGAAGGTACTCAGACTGTTTGCACCGTTGATGTAAAGAAAGTGGAAGCTGAAGAAACAGATGTGATATAGATGCAAAAACTATGGAATATAAAAATGACAGGAGACGAGAGATATGCCTATTAAAATACAGAGCGATTTGCCGGTAAAAGAAATATTGGAACATGAAAATATATTTGTAATGGATGAGACGAGAGCTATGCATCAGGACATTCGTCCGATTCAGATACTTATTTTGAATCTGATGCCGCTGAAAGAGGAAACAGAACTTCAGCTCCTTCGTTCTCTTTCTAATACACCGCTCCAGATTGATGTGACATTTATGGCGGTCAGCAGCCATGAGTCCAAAAACACATCCAGAAGTCATCTGAATAAATTTTATGTGGAATTTCCGCAGGTAAAGAGCCAGAAGTTTGATGGGATGATCATCACAGGTGCTCCTGTAGAACAGATAGAATTTGAAGAAGTGGATTATTGGGAAGAACTAACAGAAATCATGGAGTGGACCAAGTCGCATGTAACATCTACAATCCATCTGTGTTGGGGAGCTCAGGCAGGGTTGTATTATCACTATGGTCTGCAGAAAAAACCACTTTCCCAGAAAATGTTCGGATTGTTCTGGCATCGGGTGAAAAATCGTAAGATTCCTCTGGTACGTGGCTTTGATGATGCATTTCTTGCACCTCATTCCCGTCATACGGAAGTGCCGGCAGAAGATATACACAATTGTGATGCTCTGACCGTGTTGGCAGAATCGGATGAGGCAGGAGTATTTCTGTGTATGGCGATGGATGGAAGACAGATTTTCGTGATGGGTCATCCGGAGTATGATCGTGTTACACTGGATGGAGAATACAAGAGAGACAAGGGAAAAGGATTGGATATCCAGCTTCCGAAAAACTACTATCCGGATAATAATCCGGAGAATAAACCACTGCTTTTGTGGAGAGCGCATGCAAATAATCTGTATACGAACTGGCTGAATTATTATGTGTATCAGACAACACCATATGATCTGGATGGTACACCGTTCTAGAGTCTTGTTTCCAGAAATCTAGCAGAATGGTGTAAAAAGCAACGTGATGATATAGAGTAATATGGATAGGCATATCAGATGTAAAAGTCCGATATGCCATTTTTTTGTTTTTCAAAGCTTATTGCTGTGTTATAATAGGCAAGAATGAGTTAATGGAAGAGAGAGGTGAATACAATGTATCTGATCGCATGTGTTGATGATCGAATGGGAATGATGTTTAATCACCGAAGGGTAAGTCAGGATAAAGTGGTTAGCAAGGAAATAATGGATATGTGTAAAAATCATAGCATATACATGCAGGAATATTCGGCTCCACTATTTTCAAATGGCAATGTTTGTAATATCAAAATTGTGAAGGAGTTACCTTTTAGAGAGTTAATCGGACAGTATGTTTTTGTGGAGAATCCGGCAGTTATTGAAGAAAGTTTTGTTGAGAAAATAATCCTTTATCGGTGGAATCGTAAATATCCGGCTGATCAATATTTTCCCATAGACTTAAATGGATGGATATTGTCTGAGACTAAAGAATTTTCAGGTAATTCACATGAAAAAATTACAAAAGAAATATTCGTGAGGAAATAATTAATGAAGAATAATAAGCATTACCTTTGTAGATTGACTTGCATATTGACTTTGCTTCTAACATTTATGGGATGCTCAGTATTAGATTTGCAGAAGAATGATGATATTGGCAGTACTAGTATTTCGATGGTAGAAATACCGGAATACAGCGGTGAACCTTATGTTGTAATAAATGATAATATTCCGGGCTTTTCGGAAACTGAGATTACAGATCAGTCGTTTGAACAATACAATGAGTTGGATAGCCTTGGTCGGTGTGGTACAGCCATTGCCAGTATAGGACGTGATTTAATGCCAACGGAAGAAAGAGGTTCTATTGGACAAGTAAAGCCTACCGGATGGCATACCGTAAAATATGATAATGTGGATGGAAAGTATCTCTATAACCGTTGTCATTTGATCGGGTATCAGTTAACGGCTGAGAATGCAAATCAGTTGAATCTGATCACCGGAACGAGGTATATGAACGTTGACGGTATGCTGCCATTTGAAAATATGGTGGCTGATTACATCAAAGAAACGGGGCATCATGTGCTTTATAGAGTAACACCAGTTTTTGATGGAGACAATCTATTGGCTTCTGGTGTACAGATGGAGGCTTTGTCTGTGGAAGATAATGGAGAAGGTATTTCTTATAATGTATTTGTTTACAATGTTCAGCCCGGAATAAACATAGATTATGTAACTGGTGAAAGTAGTCCGGAAGATAGTACAAATAATTCTGAATCAGAAAACGGTGAGATTCGTGGAAATTCCAATTCAAAAATATATCATTGCCCAGGTCAGGCCGCATATGATCAGATGGCGGATTCGAAAAACTTGGTAATATTTTCATCGGAAGAAGAGGCACAGAAGGCAGGTTACAGAAAAGCAAAGAGATAAAGAATATAGGATGTCGGTGAAAACCGATGTCCTGTTTTTTTGCGTTTTTTTGGGATTCGCACTCTCGAAATTCTAAAAACATTGGGAATCTGCTCTATTCGGGCTACTTCCTCATGCTTTTAAGGCCTTCAGGTCATTCTCAGGCACGCGAGCATGCCGTGATTGACCCTTTGTCCTTGTCTCATGTTATAGAATGTTGTGAAATGTCTTATTTGGTTGGACGATTTATTAAGAGAATAGGTATAAGTAGTTGAAAAGACTATTTTCAATATATTAAAATAAATACAAGAATAATGTCTGAAAACAAATAAACGGCAGTATGGAAGTTGAAAATATTTGTTGGCTACATGTTGTCAATTCTTTAAGAAAGGAGTGGTGTTAATGTGCGGAAGAATTTTGTTTTCTTCATGTTATATTACTTAAGAGGAAAAGATAGTGAACAAAGAAATCTGCCTAAAAATATATGAAGAAAACAAAGATTGCATTTATTGGTATTTAACAAAGAAATGCACTTGGTTATCAGAAAATGATGTGCATGATATCATGCTTGTTGTGTGGTTTGAACTTTCTTCAAACATCCATGAGGTTTATAACTTAACAAACAAGACAATGCAATCGGCATGGCTGCTATCCGTAACTCATCGTCAAGCATTACATTATAAGAAGGGGGAATAATGAGGAAAAAGAATCAAATTCAGGACAGCCCGGAATATAAATATTTTGAAGAAAATTTTGGCGCACTTATGAGTGAAATGGAACAGGATAAAGAAAGTGAATGTTTTGAAATACCAGATGAATGGGATCAGGAATTTCGGAAAGTTATAAAGGAAACAATAGACAAAAATAAAAGAGAACGTGAAAAAAGAAAAAAGAGTTTTTTAAAAATTGTAGGAATCGTAACTGCTGCAATGGTTGTTTTGCTTGTTGGTAACTTCACGGTGGAACAAGTGAATGGTGAAGGGCTGTTGGAGATATTTCAGAATAGTTTTATATTAGGTGACAAACAACATACGATGTATGGAACAAATAATGAAATCGAGTTTGATACAGACAATGACTCTAATTATATATTTTTTTCAGGTACTACATTAGAGGAAGTAAGTGATCAGATTCGTAAAGAACTAAAGTGTCCGATTTTTCATTTGGGTTATATACCTGAAGGATTTATTGTTGAAGAAGCTACATATGAACAGCAGTTTCGAATAATTAGTATAAAACTTGCTAAATCATCAGAATATATTTATATTTTCCAACAAAAGCAAGTTGACGATACGGCGTTTGGGTTTGTGGATGATGAGAAAAAGGAAAGTATTTTGTTGAATAATGAACATATAAATATGCAGATTCAGATTTATGAAGGATATCAAGATCATAGTTGGTCATTTGATATTATGAAAAATAACGATGTACTTTCACTTGGCGCCTCAGTTTCTAAAGAAGAATTTATTAAAGTTGCGGAAAATATTGATTATTATTAGAAAGGAAATGTTTATGAAAAATAAAAAAATATGGGCTTTATTTTTAGCGATGGTGATGTTGTTTATGCAAATAATACCTGTGTGTGCAGAAGAAACGAATGTAAATGAATGGTATGAACTTATAGAAGAAGATTTCCAGATGGATATTGAACCGGATCAGTCGGTTAATCCATATTCATTATATTTGATGAATGTATATGCGTCTATTGCCAAAATAAATTCTACCAAGGTAGGCATGAGAGCGGATGTACATTGTGCTGCAGTAATGAAAGAAATAACGGTCGTATTCTACTTACAGAAATTATCCGGTACATCTTGGAATACGGTTGGTACTACTACAGTATATGCATATAACACTTCAAGTACTTCAAAAAGTATTACTGCATCTAATTTGAGTAGTGGTACATATAGAACTAAGGTATTAGCAAAAGTTACTGCGTCCAATGGGTATTCAGAGACGCTTACAAGTTATAGCGGAAGTATTAATATGCCATGATAATTTTAACTATATAATAAATTACAGTTAGATTAAGTATTGATCTGTAAGTATGTGAATTTTGGGGGCTATTGAGAAATAGTGATTTTGCCCCTGATATGTAAGAAGGAGACAGACCCTCAGAAAATCAGGCTTTTTCAAAGCCTCGGATTTTTACCGGACTGTCTCCTTCTTTTAGCAATATCCGTTTCAGAGCGCAGCCCCCTTTGTTTGGATTTTAAGCAGTTCTCTTTTGGCTAAGCTGCTTTTTGCTCCTTTTTCTCTTCACATTTTTCGGTTTCTACATCATGAAATCGAAAAATATGGAGGAAAAAAAGACACTGAAATTGTATAGAAAGATGCATCTGCAAAAATTCAGTCACAGGGATTTTTTGCGCCAAAATCAGAACAGAAAAACGAGAAGACATCCCCAACAGCTCTTTGAGCTTTAGAAAACATAAAACTGAGATGTAATAAGCATTTCTGGCGGATAGCCCATGGAGAAATTCATTATATTGATGAAAAGATAAAAGCTAAAAGGATAGAAGTTTATGAATTTCTTATCTTATCTGCCTGATTTTAGAAGAAAAAAATCATTTTTTCAACGAGAGTCCCTAAAAATTGGAAGCCTATCTGCCCAAAACAGCTTATTTTGCAGGATTTTATAATCGATATCTTTAAAAATAAAAGTTTCTATCTGCCCATATATGCTAAAATCAGTAATTTTACTTAATTTTTATCGGATATATCTCTGAAAATCTCCTTATATTGATGTCAGCACCAAAGCCAGAAATACAGAGTATTGATTTCAATCTTCACTATCTGCTGAAAGAGTTTTTTCTACATAAAATCGGGCAGATAATACCTCTATTTTTCGACAACCCATTTTGGAAAACTTCATTTCAATACATTTGGTTTATACCACGACAGCAAGTGGCTATTTGGTTCGTCAGATAAAAATAGGTAGAAAATAAAGAGAAATTACATTTTCCCTCTTGCAAAACTGAAATTTTCCTGTAGAATAGGAAAGGATTGGACAAAGCAACCGATGATTTTCAAGAGAGAAAAGGATTGATGACATGATTGCAGCAAATAATGTAACATTACGTATTGGAAAAAAAGCTTTATTTGAAGATGTAAATATTAAATTTACGGAAGGAAACTGTTATGGACTGATCGGTGCCAATGGTGCAGGAAAATCCACATTTTTGAAAATCCTTTCCGGACAGTTGGAGACGACTCACGGGGATGTGACCATCACACCGGGACAGCGTCTCTCTTTTCTGCAGCAGGATCATTTCAAGTATGATGCCTATCCGGTTCTGGATACGGTAATTATGGGAAATGCCCGTCTGTATGAGATTATGAAAGAAAAAGAACAGATTTATGCAAAAGAGGATTTCACGGATGAAGATGGAATCCGTGCCAGTGAACTGGAAGCGGAGTTTGCGGAGATGGACGGATGGAATGCAGAGTCTGATGCGGAACAGCTTCTGAATGGTCTGGGTATTCCTACAGAACTGCATTATGCGCAGATGGCAGATCTGAACGGTAGTGAAAAAGTGAAAGTACTGCTTGCACAGGCGCTGTTTGGCAATCCGGATATTCTGCTTCTGGATGAGCCTACCAACCATTTGGATCTGGATGCGATCGCATGGTTGGAAGAGTTCCTGATCAATTTCCAGAATACCGTGATCGTGGTATCTCATGACCGTTATTTCCTCAATAAAGTTTGTACACATACAGCAGATATTGATTATGGAAAGATTCAGCTTTATGCCGGAAATTATGATTTCTGGTTTGAATCCAGTCAGCTTTTAGTTAAGCAGATGCGTGAGGCAAATAAGAAAAAAGAAGAGAAGATTAAGGAACTGCAGGAATTTATTTCCCGTTTCAGTGCCAATGCTTCCAAATCCAAACAGGCTACCTCTCGTAAAAAAGCTCTGGAAAAGATTCAGTTGGAGGAGATTCGTCCTTCCAGCAGAAAATATCCGTATATTGACTTCAGACCAAACCGTGAGATTGGAAATGAAGTGTTAATGGTAGAAAATCTCTCAAAAACTATTGATGGAGTAAAAATTCTGGATAATATTACTTTCACCCTGGGAAGAGAAGATAAAGTAGCTTTTGTAGGCGGCAATGAACTTGCAAAAACCACCCTGTTCAAAATTCTGGTTGGTGAAATGGAACCGGATGAGGGATACTACAAATGGGGTGTTACCACATCTCAGGCTTACTTCCCGAAAGACAGCACCAAAGAATTTGATAATGATCTGACGATTGCAGACTGGCTGACCCAGTATTCCGAGATCAAAGATGTAACCTACGTTCGTGGGTTCCTTGGAAGAATGTTGTTTGCCGGAGAAGACGGTGTCAAGAAAGTGAAAGTACTTTCAGGTGGTGAAAAAGTGCGCTGTCTGCTGTCGAAAATGATGATCTCCGGTGCCAATATCCTGATTTTGGATGAACCAACCAATCATCTGGATATGGAGAGTATTACTGCACTGAATAACGGGCTGATCAAATTCCCGGGTGTACTGCTTTTTGCATCCCACGACCATCAGTTTGTTGAGACCACTGCCAATCGTATTATGGAAATTATGCCAAACGGCTCTATGATCGATAAGATCACCACATACGACGAATATCTGGCCAGCGATGAAATGGCAAGAAAACGTCAGGTATATCTGATGCAGGAAGAAGATAATTAAAATAGTTGCAATATAACATGAAAAACAGGGGGCATGACCGGAGAAAAATCCGACTCATGTCCCTTGCATGATTTTCAGACAAAATGAAAGAACGCTCATATGTTCAAATGAAAGGAGTTACTTGATATGACTGAAATTCTTAACACTCTGGCACACATGATACAGAAATATATCTGGATTGCTCCGGTATTATCTTTGTTAGCCGGTATTATTACTTCATTTACTCCATGCTCATTGTCCAGCGTCCCCATGGTAATCGCATATATCGGGGGTTCAGCAAAAAAAGACAGTAAAAAGGCATTTCGTCTTTCTCTTACCATGGCAGCAGGACTTTCCATTACTTTCCTAGTTTTTGGTTCTCTTGCTTCCGTCATCGGACATTATATGCATGAAATCGGTACCTGGTGGTATGCACTGCTTGGAATCATTATGATTCTAATGGCTTTGCAGATCTGGGGTGTGATACGTCTGATTCCCAATCATCCGCATGACTATGGAACGGGAGAAGAGCATCCGGAACATGGATGTGAATGTCATGACCATCGCCACCATCATGAGCATGAACATGAACATCCCACGAATTGTGAGGAAAATGAAGGAAAATGTCACTGCGGTCCCAAAGTGAGCAAGAGAGGATACCTTGGAGCACTGCTGGCAGGAATGCTGAGCGGAGCAATCTCTTCCCATTGTTCTACGCCGGTGATGATCGCGCTGCTTGCAATGGCGGCACAGTCCGGCAATACTTTGTGGGGAATTTTCCTGCTGGCTATGTTTGCGGTTGGACACAGTATTCTTCTGGTGGTAGCCGGAACAAGTTACAGTGTGGTACAGAAATGGATGTATGATCCCAAATATGAAAAAATCAGCAAAACCCTTCGCTCTGTGATGGGAGCAGTGATTTTGCTGATTGGTATCGTTATGTTCTATATGGCATTTTTCTATGTGGATTGATTATCCACCTTTGTGTGGCTTACAGAAGAGAAGCAGCTGCCTCGTCAAGAACTACAGTAACATCCGGGTGCAGCTGCAGGATGGAAGCCGGCATCTGCGGCATAACCGGACCCTGAAGCGCTTTCTTTACAGCTTCTGCCTTGTCAGCTCCGCTGGCAATCAGAAGAATTCGCTTTGCTCTCATGATTGTTCCGATACCCATGGTATAAGCCTGTGTAGGAACATCTTCAATTTTTTCAAAGAAGCGGGCATTGGCCTTGATTGTGCTCTCGGTAAGGTCTACACAATGTGTGAAATTTGGAAATTCATCAGCCGGCTCATTGAAACCAATATGGCCGTTATGACCGAGACCAAGAAGCTGCAGATCAGCTCCGCCGTAGCTCTTTACAATTTCTTCGTACTCTTCACATGCTTTTACCGGATCCGGATTGGTACCATCCGGCACATTGGTTCTGGAAAGATCGATATTGACATGTTTGAACAGGTTGTTCATCATAAAATAGTAATAGCTCTGATCATTGCTGTGATCCAGACCCCGGTATTCATCCAGATTCACTGTGGATACCTGAGAAAAGTCCAGATCCCCTTTTTTGTACCATTCTACCAGCTGAGCATATGTGCCGACTGGGGTAGAACCGGTAGCAAGTCCCAATACACAGTTCGGTTTCGTAATAATCTGAGCAGAGATAATATTTGCTGCTTTTCTGCTCATGTCATTGTAATCTTTTGTTACAATAATCTTCATGGAAAAACCTCCTCATCTACATAATTCATACTTTTAAACTATCTTATTTATCCGTAAAAAGCAAGTAGGAATTATCATAAGACAGAAAATAGAAAGTTCTTACCGTCGAAGAAATGACGAAAAATCTTTTATCAATCAGTCGGATAAAGCTTTTATGGAAGAGGCATATTCGGAAGGAGTCATTCCGGTGAACTTTTTAAATTGTCTGGAAAAATAATGGATGGAAGAGTATCCTAGATAATCAGAAATCTGGGAAAAATTCCCACTTTCCTCACGAATCATTTTTTTTGCGGTTTCAATTTTCAGATGGGAAAAGTAATCAATGACACCACATCCATTTTGGTCTTTAAAAAGTTTGAGCAGCTGTGCACGTCCTACCATAGTGGCATGACAGATTTCCTCCAATGTCAGTTTTTCCCTTATGTGTTCCTCAAGATAAGTAATGACCTGGGCATAAAGAAGAGCATCATTCTTTTTACGGACCGATTTGACTGTGGGGGCAGGCAGCTGTCTGCTGTCCATTTGCCGAATCATAGTAATAAGAAGAAGTTCAAGATTGAGTTTGATCAGCTGTTCAGACGCAAAGGGAGCATTTCCCCGCCGGACCATTTTTTGTGTGAACGGATTATCCAGCGGTGTCAGGATACTCTGTTTGGCCTCATAAATAATATTTGCAAGGATCGTGCGCTCCTTTTCTCCGATTTCTGTAAGCAGGTTTTCAAATCTTTTCATACATGGAGAATTACATACGAAAGAAATGACCACCAGATTGGGTGCAATTCGTCCGTTGGCCCTGACATTATGAAATTCATTAGGCTTATGAAAAATAATCTGTCCCCGGGTGAGAACATGAGAAGTATCACCGGCTGTAACAACCACTTCCCCCTTGTCAACACATAAAAATTCCCAGAAATCATGAGATTCTCCTGAAAATTGATAAGTGCTGGTATATTCAAAATAATGGATCGTAATAATTTCTGAAATATTCAGTTCTTCTTTGAGTATAAGGCTTTCAAAAGACATGGATAACCCTCCTGAAATCTTTGATACTCTGATTATAACGGAAAAACAGATTTTTGTGCAAACAAAATTAATTATTGTGTAAATCCAAAGCGGAAAAAACGTGTTACTATATAGAAAACGAAGCGGAAATTTCCGCTGATCATTTTGGAAAGGGTGGAAGCAAAATTATGAAAAAACCAGTATTAGTAATTATGGCAGCAGGAATGGGAAGCCGTTACGGTGGATTAAAACA
This sequence comes from Lachnospiraceae bacterium, assembly GCA_004556655.1. Classification (GTDB taxonomy): domain Bacteria; phylum Bacillota; class Clostridia; order Lachnospirales; family Lachnospiraceae; genus Oliverpabstia. The sequence continues at coordinate 57,093 of SFGF01000029.1, forward strand.
GATTGATCCGATTGACCCGCAGGGGCATATCATTATGGATTTTTCTTTGTTTGATGCAAAAAAAGCAGGATTTGAGGAAGTAATCTTTATTATAAAGAAAGAAAATGAAAAAGATTTTAAAGAATGTATCGGTGACAGAATCAGTAAAATCATGAAGGTTTCTTATGTGTTCCAGGATATTCAGAATCTTCCGGAAGGTTTTCAGGTCCCGGAAGGTAGGGTAAAACCATGGGGAACCGGCCATGCAGTCCTCAGTTGTCTGGGTACTCTGGATGCACCGTTCGCTGTAATCAATGCGGATGATTACTATGGAAGTCATGCATTTCAGATGATTTATGATTTCCTCACTACACATGAGGACGATGAAAAATATCATTACACGATGGTTGGATACGTTCTGGAAAATACGCTGACAGAGAATGGTCATGTGGCAAGAGGTGTGTGTGTGACAGATGAAAATGGTTATCTGATCGGAATCAATGAACGTACTCATATTGAGAAACGTCCGGAAGGTGCAGCTTATACCGAAGATGACGGAAAAACATGGGTTACGATTCCACAGGGAAGTACAGTCTCCATGAATATGTGGGGCTTTTCTGCAAGTCTTCTGAAGGAACTGGAAAGACGCTTCCCGGCATTTCTTAAGGAAGCACTTGAGAAAAATCCGATGAAAGGCGAGTATTTCCTTCCATCGGTAGTGGGAGAGCTTCTGGCAGAGAATAAAGCAGATGTTCGGGTACTGAAATCTCTGGATAAATGGTATGGGGTAACTTATAAAGAAGACAAACCGGTAGTTGTCAATGCAATCCGTAAAATGAAAGATGAAGGAAGATATCCGGAAAAACTGTGGGAGGACTAATCAGTATGAATACTGTTTCAAAAAAGAATTTGTATGAAGTGGCAGGGAAATTTCAGATTGACGGAGAAATTCTTTCCGTTGAACCCTACGGAAGCGGTCATATCAATGATACGTTTCGTTTGATTGAAAAACAGGGAGAAGAGGAAAAAGCTTATATTCTTCAGCGTATGAATGGAGAAATTTTCAAAAACAGAGACGAATTGATGGAAAATATTATGCGTGTCACAAGTTTTTTGAAAGAGAAAATTGTTGCTCAGGGAGGAGATCCGGACAGAGAAACCTTGCAGGTGATCCCAACCAGAACAGGAGAATCCTATTATAAAGAAGAGGATGGAGAAGGCTGGAGAGTATATACGTTTATTGTAGATACTATAAGCTATGATCTTGCGGAAAGTGCAGCGGATTTTAACAGAAGCGGTTATGCTTTTGGTAATTTCCAGTATCTCCTGTCAGATTTTCCGGCAGAGGAACTGCATGAGACAATTGTAAATTTCCATAATACGGTGGATCGATTTGATAAGTTTAAAAAAGCCGTGGAAGCTGATGTGATGGGCCGTGCGAAAGAAGTGGAGCCGGAGATTCGTTTTGTAATGGACAGAGAACAGGACTGCCATTTCTTTGGAAACCTGCTTGCAAACAAGGAAGTTCCTCTGCGGGTAACCCATAACGATACCAAGCTGAACAATGTTTTGTTTGACCGGGAGACAGGAAAAGCAATCTGTGTGATCGATCTGGACACCGTTATGCCGGGATTTGCAGCTCATGATTTTGGCGATGCGATCCGCTTTGGAGCGAGTACAGCTGCTGAAGATGAAAAAGATCTGGATAAAGTGACATGCAGTATGGAACTTTTTGAGGCATATTTTGATGGATTTATGGAAGGATGCCGGGGAAGTCTGACAAAGCGGGAAGTTGAGACACTGCCTATGGGGGCAAAGATTATGACACTGGAATGTGGTATGCGGTTTCTGACAGATTATCTTGAGGGAGATGTATATTTTAAAACGCATTATGAAGGACAGAATCTTGACCGGACAAGAACACAGCTGAAGCTTGTGAAGGATATGGAAGATAAATGGGAAACCATGAAAACAATCGTTAATAAATAAGAGTTTGTCGGATCATAATAAAAGAGAAACGATTTGTACTGAAAAACAGGACAAATTGCTTCTCTTTTTGTTTTTTTCGAAAAACATGAAAGGTTTTTTAATCAAAAAATAGACATGTTTTGGAAACCATGTTATAATAACTCACAAGAGTTAAATTATGTTTAATTCAAATTAAGGAGGAAACAAAAAATGGCAAGAAAAATGAAAACCATGGATGGTAATCATGCTGCCGCTCATGCATCCTATGCATATTCCGACGTAGCAGCCATTTACCCAATTACTCCATCATCTGTTATGGCTGAAGCTACAGATGAATGGGCAACTCAGGGAAGAAAGAACATCTTCGGACAGGAAGTTCAGGTAACTGAGATGCAGTCCGAAGCAGGTGCTGCAGGTGCAGTTCACGGTTCTCTGGCAGCAGGCGCTCTGACAACTACATACACAGCTTCTCAGGGTCTTCTGCTGATGATTCCAAACCTTTACAAAATCGCTGGTGAGCAGCTTCCGGGCGTATTCAATGTATCCGCACGTGCTCTGGCAAGCCACGCACTTTCTATTTTCGGAGATCATTCCGATGTTTACGCATGTCGTCAGACTGGTGTAGCTATGCTTTGTGAGTCTTCTGTACAGGAAGTTATGGACCTTACTCCGGTGGCTCATCTGGCAGCAATCAAAGGTAAAGTTCCGTTTATCAACTTCTTTGATGGTTTCCGTACTTCTCATGAAATTCAGAAGATTGAAACATGGGATTATGAAGATCTGAAAGATATGGCTGATATGGATGCGATTGCTGAGTTCCGTAAACATGCTCTGAATCCAAATCATCCATGCCAGAGAGGTTCCGCTCAGAACCCAGATATCTTCTTCCAGGCAAGAGAAGCATGTAACCCGTATTATGATGCTCTTCCGGCTATCGTACAGGAATACATGGATAAAGTAAATGAAAAGATCGGAACAGACTATAAACTGTTCAACTACTATGGTGCAGCAGACGCAGAGCATGTAATCGTTGCTATGGGTTCTGTAAATGATACCATTGAAGAGACAATCGACTATTTGATGGCTGCCGGAAAGAAAGTCGGCGTTGTCAAAGTTCGTCTGTACAGACCATTCTGTGCACAGGCTCTGATCGATGCAATTCCTGAGACTGTAAAACAGATCACTGTTCTGGACAGAACAAAAGAGCCGGGTGCTCTTGGCGAGCCGCTGTATCTGGATGTTGTAGCAGCTCTGAAGGGAACTAAATTCAATGATGTACCTGTATTTACAGGACGTTTTGGTCTGGGTTCCAAAGATACAACTCCTGCACAGATCGTAGCTGTATATGAAAACACAACAAAACAGAAATTTACACTGGGTATCGTTGATGATGTTACTAACCTGTCTCTGGAAATCGGTGCTCCTCTGGTTACAACTCCGGAAGGAACCATCAACTGTAAGTTCTGGGGTCTGGGAGCTGACGGTACTGTAGGTGCTAACAAGAACTCCATCAAGATCATTGGTGATAATACTGATATGTACGCTCAGGCATACTTTGATTATGACTCCAAGAAATCCGGTGGTGTTACTATGTCCCACCTGCGTTTCGGAAAGAAACCAATCAAATCCACATACCTGATCAAGAAAGCTAACTTCGTTGCATGCCACAATCCGTCTTATGTTACAAAATATAACATGGTTCAGGAACTGGTTGACGGAGGTACATTCCTGCTGAACTGTCCATGGGATATGGAAGGTCTGGAAAAACATCTGCCAGGACAGGTAAAAGCATTTATTGCTAATCATAACATCAAATTCTATGTAATTGATGGTGTTAAGATCGGTATTGAAACCGGTATGGGACCAACCCGTATCAATACAATCCTTCAGTCCGCATTCTTCAAACTGGCTGCTATCATTCCGGAAGAGCAGGCAATTGAACTGATGAAAGCAGCAGCAAAAGCTACTTACGGACGTAAGGGTGATGACGTAGTTGCTAAGAACTGGGCAGCTATCGACGAAGGTGCAAAACAGGTTGTTGAAGTTCAGGTTCCGGAAAGTTGGAAAGATGCTGCAGATGAAGGTCTGACTGTAATCAAAGCTGAAAGCGGAAGAAAAGACGCTGTTGACTTTGTTAACAATATTCAGTCTGCTGTATCCGCTCAGGAAGGTAACAATCTGCCTGTATCTGCATTTACAGCATATGTTGATGGTACTACACCATCCGGAACATCTGCATACGAGAAACGTGGTATCGCAGTTAATATTCCTGTATGGAATCCGGAAAACTGTATCCAGTGTAACCGTTGTGCATATGTTTGTCCGCACGCAGTTATCCGTCCGGTTGCTATGACAGCTGAAGAAGCAGCAAATGCTCCTGCATCTCTGGAAATGACCGGTATGAAAGAATACAAATTTGCTATCGCAGTATCCGCTCTGGATTGTACCGGATGTGGTTCCTGTGCAAACGTTTGTCCTGGTAAGAAAGGTGCAAAAGCACTTGCTATGGAAAACCTGGAAGCAAATCTGGAATCCCAGAAGTTCTTCGATTATGCAGTAACTCTGCCGGAGAAAGCAGATGTTATCGCTAAATTCAAAGAGAATACAGTAAAAGGTTCTCAGTTCAAACAGCCGCTGCTTGAGTTCTCAGGCGCATGTGCAGGCTGTGGTGAGACACCATATGCAAAACTGATCACTCAGCTGTTCGGTGACAGAATGTACATCGCAAACGCAACAGGATGTTCTTCTATCTGGGGTAACTCCTCACCGTCCACACCTTACACTGTAAATGCAAAAGGACAGGGTCCTGCATGGGCTAACTCTCTGTTCGAAGATAACGCAGAGTTCGGTTATGGTATGCTGCTGGCTCAGAAAGCAATCCGTGAAGGACTGAAAGCTAAAGTTGAAGCTGTAGCTGCAAGTGACAAAGCTTCTGAAGAAGTAAAAGCTGCTTGTCAGGAATGGCTGGATACTTACAGCGTAGGTGCTACCAACGGTGCTGCTACAGATAAACTGGTTGCAGCTCTGGAAGGATGCGAATGTGAAACATGCAAAGACATCGTTGCTAACAAAGATTTCCTGGCTAAGAAATCCCAGTGGATCTTCGGTGGTGACGGATGGGCTTACGATATCGGATTCGGTGGTGTTGACCATGTTCTGGCAAGTGGAAAAGACATCAACGTAATGGTATTCGATACCGAAGTTTACTCCAATACAGGTGGACAGTCCTCCAAATCTACTCCTACTGGTGCAATCGCTCAGTTCGCAGCAGGCGGAAAAGAAACCAAGAAGAAAGATATGGCTTCCATCGCTATGTCCTATGGCTATGTATATGTAGCTCAGATTTCCATGGGTGCTGACTTTAACCAGACTGTTAAAGCTATCTCTGAAGCAGAAGCTTATCCGGGACCATCCCTGATCATCGCTTATGCTCCATGTATCAACCATGGTATCAAGAAAGGTATGGCAAAAGCTCAGACTGAGGAAGAACTGGCAGTTAAGTGTGGATATTGGCACAACTTCCGCTTCAATCCTGCAGCAGAGAACAAGTTCACTCTGGATTCCAAAGAGCCTACAGATGATTACCAGGCATTCCTGGATGGAGAAGTTCGTTACAATTCTCTGAAACGTTCTAATCCGGAAAAAGCTGCTAGACTGTTTGCTAAGAATGAGAGCGAAGCAAAAGCAAGACTTGCTTACCTGAAGAAACTGGTTACTCTGTACGGAAAAGATGAGTAATTCATAGTTTTCTATAGGAAAAGATAATATTAACCCCGGGGATTTAAAATTCCCGGGGTTTTCGCATGTAAAAAAGGTTTTATGTAATAAATCCCAGAATTTACCGGTTGATTTTCTTAACTGGTTAATATAGACTAACCTTATCGCACTGACTGACATTTACGAATCATAAAAAGCTTTTGCATATGGTGTATATTTATGGTGCATTTTCGCAAGCTAATAGGAAGGACAATACAAAGATTAAGACAGGAGGACATTAGATGCGACAGGAGTGGACAGGTTTTGTTAAAGGAATCTGGGAAAAAGAAATTAATGTGAGAGATTTTATCCAGAAAAATTATACTCCCTATGATGGCGATGAGTCTTTTTTGTCCGGTGCAACCGACAGGACAAAGAAGCTCTGGGAACAGGTTATGGAGTTATCAAAAGAAGAACGGGAAAAAGGCGGCGTTCTTGATATGGACACAAAAGTGGTTTCCACGATCACTTCTCATGGACCGGGATATCTGGACCGTGAAAAAGAAACAATCGTCGGGTTTCAGACGGATCAGCCGTTTAAGCGATCGCTGCAGCCTTATGGTGGAATTCGTATGGCAGTAAAGGCATGCGAAGATAACGGATATCATGTAGATCCGCAGATTGTAGAATATTTTACCAAATACAGAAAAACACATAATGAAGGAGTGTTTGATGCTTATACACCGGAGATGCGGGCATGCCGATCCAGTCATATTATTACAGGACTGCCGGATGCATATGGGCGTGGCCGGATTATCGGTGATTACCGCAGGGTAGCGCTTTATGGGGTTGATCGTCTGTTGGAAGACAAAGAAAGGCAGAAAGATACCACAAGGACTGTGATGTATTCAGAGGTGACGAGACAGCGGGAAGAACTTTCGGAACAGATTAAGGCATTAAAAGAACTGAAAGAACTGGGACAGATTTATGGATTTGATATTTCCCGGCCGGCAGCCAATGTACAGGAAGCGATTCAGTGGCTGTATTTTGGATATCTCGCGGCGATCAAGGAGCAGAATGGGGCAGCAATGTCTCTGGGCAGAACTTCTACTTTTTTAGATATTTATGCGGAGAGAGATTTGAAGAACGGGCTGTTTACAGAGGAACAGATTCAGGAGTTTGTGGATCACTTTATTATGAAACTGCGTCTTGTGAAATTTGCAAGGACACCGGAATATAATGCACTGTTTTCCGGCGATCCCACCTGGGTTACGGAATCCATCGGTGGTATGGGAATTGACGGACGCTCTCTGGTAACAAAAATGTCCTATCGGTATCTGCATACCTTGAAAAATCTGGGAAGCGCTCCGGAACCAAACCTTACAGTTCTCTGGTCTGTGAAACTGCCGGAAAAATTTAAGCGCTTCTGTGCCAGAACCTCGATTGAATCTTCGTCGATTCAATATGAAAATGATGACCTGATGCGTGTAACCCATGGAGATGATTATGCGATTGCCTGCTGTGTTTCCTCTATGCGAATAGGAAAAGAAATGCAGTTTTTTGGAGCCCGCGCGAATTTGGCAAAATGCCTTTTGTATGCAATCAATGGCGGTGTGGATGAAATCAGCAAAAAACAAGTTGGACCAAAATATCGGCCTATTACTTCGGAAACTCTCGATTATGAGGAAGTGATGGAAAAATTTCATGCAATGATGAGATGGCTTGCGGGAGTCTATGTAAATACATTGAATATCATACATTATATGCACGACAAGTATTGTTATGAGAGAATTCAGATGGCTCTTCATGACAGGGAGGTAACTCGCTGGTTTGCAACCGGAATTGCAGGTTTGTCCGTTGTGACGGATTCCTTGTCTGCGATAAAATACGCAAAGGTTAAGCCAATCAGAGATGAAGATGGAATCGTAGTCGATTATCAGGTGGAAGGTGATTTCCCCAAATATGGAAATGATGATGATCGGGTAGATGAAATTGCATATGAGATTGTGCACAGCTTTATGTCTTATATCAAAGAAAATCATACGTATCGGGGCGGAATACCGACTACTTCTATTCTTACGATTACTTCAAATGTCGTATATGGTAAAGCGACCGGTTCTACACCGGATGGGAGAAAATCGGGGGAACCTTTTGCACCGGGAGCAAATCCCATGCACAGAAGAGACAGTCATGGTGCGGTAGCCAGTCTGAGTTCTGTGTCAAAGCTGCCGTTTATGGATGCACAGGATGGGATATCCAATACATTTTCTATTATACCTGGGGCATTAGGGAAAGATGAATCACAGGTTAATAATTTGGTCCATTTGTTGGATGGGTATGCACAAAAAGGAGGACACCATTTGAATGTCAATGTCTTTACAAAAGAGACACTTTTGGATGCACAGAAGCATCCGGAAAAATATCCGCAGCTTACGGTCCGGGTGTCTGGATACGCGGTCAATTTTAACAAATTAACAAAAGAACAGCAGGATGAGGTGATTTCCAGAACTTTCCATGGCGGCATGTAAAGATGGAACAGAGAGAAAAATTTACTGGGAAAATTCATTCGTTGGAAAGTTTTGGAACTGTTGATGGTCCCGGGATACGTCTTGTAGTGTTTTTTCAGGGATGCCCCATGCGGTGTCAGTATTGCCATAACCCGGATACATGGGAAATCAATGCAGGGATGCAGATGAGTGTGGATGAGATTCTGGAACAATATGAAAAAAATAAAGTTTTCTATCAGAATGGAGGAATCACAGCTACTGGGGGAGAACCATTACTCCAGTTAAAGTTTCTGACGGAATTATTTTTTGAGGCAAGAAAAAGAGGAATCCATACTTGTCTTGACACCTCGGGAATTGTATATCGAAAAAACAGGCAGGCAGAATTTGAAAAATTATTTTCCAGTCTGAATCTGGTTCTTCTGGATTTCAAACACAGTGATCCACAGGGGCATCTGAAACTGACTGGACAGAAACAAGAGCCTGTACTGGAGTTTGCCCGTGCTTTGGAAAAAGTCGGGATTCCCATGATCGTTCGTCATGTGATGGTACCTGGAATGACAGACGGAAAGGAGCAGCTGGAAAAACTGGGAGATCTGCTGGCGACGTATCGCAATCTGGCTGGTCTTGAAATACTTCCGTATCATACCATGGGAGTAAAAAAATATGAGACTCTGGGGATTCCCTATTCGCTTAACGGGGTGGAAGCAGTGGATAAAGATTTGGCAATAAAGGCGAGGGAGATTGTTTTGCAGAGACTAAAAATGAAATAGTATAGATAAATTTGAAATATTCAGAAAAAAGTACTTTATTCCGAAGAATCGCAGTGTTATAATAAATCTATCAAATATATACAGTCGAAGGGCGTTGAACGGCTGTAAAACAGGATGTAAGGAGGTAGATTTATGGAGAGCAGGATGCATAAGATTTTTTCGGAAGCGAATAGAAAGATTGCATTGAAAGTGTATGAGGGACATTTTGCTACACCCCACTCTCACATTACTCATTATTTTGACATGGCAACTCTCCGAACCAGAGCATCAGAAGCTTCTGCTGTAGCGAAAGTTCTGGCAAGCCACTATGAACTGAGTACCATCGTGGATACCATTATCTGTATGGACGGAACGGAAGTGATTGGTGCTTATCTTGCAGAAGAACTGATGAATGCAGGGATTATGTCTATGAATGCTCATGAGACAGTTTATGTAGTGTCTCCGGAAGTAAATATTAATGGTCAGTTGATGTTCCAGGAAAACATGGTTCCTATGATCAAGAATAAAAATATTCTGATTCTGACCGCGTCAGCTACAACAGGTGGTTCACTGCAGGCTTGTTTTGACTGTGTCAATTATTATGAAGGTAAACTGCAGGGTGCCTGTGCGATTTTCAGTGCGGTTTCTAAAATCAATGGGGTACCGGTAAATGCAATTTTTACTTCACGGCAGGTTCCGAATTATCGTAGTTATACGACACGTGAATGCCCACACTGCAGAGCTCGAAAGAAAATTGATGCGATTGTAAACGGCTACGGTTATTCCAAGATATGATGAGGGAATTTTAGGAGCGTGAAGCACGGAGAAATTCGCAGTATGATCCCATTTGTCGGGAAACTCATCAAAATATATGCAGGTTAAACTCTCTCAGGACTTTCCTGAGAGGGTTTTTTGTGATATACTGGAATTCCAGTGAAAATAAGAAAATATTTTGTCCTGAAACAGCAGGAATGGATTACGGCTGTTTCGGAACAATAAAGGATAGAAAGGATTAGTAGGGAAGAATGACAGTGGATCAGGTATTTGTGATAAGAAAACTTCAGAATCTGGAAGAAATGTACGTAGTATATTCCGCAGTGACAAGGATGCCGTTTGCAACCTGCGATGAAGAAACATTTAATGATCAGGTATGGATTTTCACGGATCAGGATAAAGTTCAGGAATTTGCGAAAAGCTATACAGAAAAGAAGATGCCTTTGATAGGGGTGAAAGTGAAGAAAACAGAAGCACCGATGTTTTACATGAATCTGTTTGCTATGGGAATCAATGAAATTGTATTTCAGGATGGAGAGATGCGTTATCATCTTGAACTGACAAAGGTGGTAAGAATACCGGATTATGAGAAACTGCCGGAAAAACAGAGACCGATTCTGAATCCGCAGCTGATGCTTTCTTCCATCTATTTCCTGCAGGAGCTTCGTAAGCCTGGGGTACAGCCGGATAAAGAAGCGCTGAAAGAACTTGAAGAAGAGATGTCTGTGAATCTGGTAAAATCCAAGTATCTGATGCCTGTAGATGTACAAAAGAATGAAAAGGGACAGGAGAATATTCGTCTCCTCTATGTACAGAATAAGCAGGGAGAGCGATTCCAGCCGATTTTCTCAGATACAGGTGAACTGATGAAGCATTATAAAAATAAAGAGCAGAAGCATCGTCTCATTCAGATTGCATTTGAACAGCTGCCGGCGCACATGATCAAGGATGTACAGGGATATGTACTGAATCCGGAGGGAATCAACTTGATTCTCAAAAAAGAACAGATAGAGACATTATTAAAATATTATAAATGACAACCCATTTGTCGGGTAACTCAGAAAAGAGCGGGATACAGGCAGTACCCGCTCTGCATATTAGATAAAAAGAAACGGAGGTCATTTTTTGAAAATAACAGATTGTAAAGCTTATGAGCTGCTGCAACATCAGCAGATTGAAGACATTCATACAGAAGGATTTTTACTGAGGCATAAAAAAAGTGGTGCCCGGGTGATGCTTTTGAAAAATGAGGACGAAAATAAAGTGTTTAATATTGCATTCCGGACTCCTCCTTCAGACAGCACCGGAGTGGCCCATATTCTGGAACACAGTGTTTTGTGCGGTTCCCGGCAGTTTCCGCTGAAGGATCCGTTTGTGGAATTGGTAAAAGGTTCTCTGAATACCTTTTTGAATGCCATGACCTATCCGGATAAAACGATGTATCCGGTAGCAAGCTGCAATGATCAGGATTTTCAGAATTTGATGCATGTGTATCTGGATGCCGTATTTTATCCGAATATTTACGAAAAAGAAGAAATTTTCCGCCAGGAGGGATGGTGTTATCAGCTGGAATCTGTAGATGCTCCTCTCAAATACAATGGTGTTGTATATAATGAAATGAAAGGTGCATTTTCTTCCCCGGAAGAGATCCTGGATCGTGAGATTTTCAATGTATTGTTCCCGGATACTCCATATGGTGTGGAGTCCGGCGGAGATCCGAAAAAAATACCGGATCTGACATATGAGAATTTTCTGGCATTTCACAGCAGATATTATCATCCATCCAACAGTTACATCTATTTATATGGAAATATGGATATGGCTGAGAAACTGGAATGGATGGACAGGGAATATCTGAGTAAGTTCGACAGGATTTCCGTGGAATCGGAGATACCGCTGCAGAAGCCTTTTGTCAAACCGGTGGAACATGTGATTGAATATCCGGTTTCAGAAAATGGTTCGGAGGATGAGGCTACGTATTTGTCCTGCAGTATGGTAACCGGTAATGGTCTGGATGTGGAGCTGTGTACAGCCTTTGAAGTTCTGGATTATGTTCTTTTGTCTGCACCGGGTGCCCCGCTTCGTCAGGCTCTGCTGGATGCGGGAATTGGAAAAGATGTGGATGGAGGCTACAGCGATGGAATTTATCAGCCGTTTTTCTCTGTTATAGCTAAAAATGCAGAAAAGGAAGAGAAAGAAGAGTTTCTTCGTATCATAAAAGAAACATTAGAAAAAATTGTCCGTGAAGGGATAGATCCAAAAGCGATCGCAGCCGGAATCAATTATCTGGAATTCAGATTCAGAGAGGCAGATTATTCTTCTTTCCCAAAGGGACTTATGTATGGAATCGATGTTTTCGACAGCTGGCTCTACGATGATGAGAAACCTTTCATTCATCTGGAACGTCTGGGCGTGTTTGAGTCATTGAAGGAAAAAGCAGGACAGGGATATTTTGAAGAACTGATTCAGAAATATCTGCTGAACAATCCACACACAGCGGTGGTGATTGGCATTCCGAAAAAGGGTCTGGCTTCCAAAGAAGAAAAGGGACTGGAAGAAAAGCTTGCTGCATATAAAAAGACTTTGACAAATCAGCAGCTGGAGGAAATGGTTAAAAAGACAAAGGCACTGAAGGATTTTCAGGAAAGTGAGGATTCTGATGAGGCGAAAGCCAGAATCCCCATGCTGAAACGCACAGATATCAAAAAAGAGACTGTGGAAATTCATAATACTCCTCACAAGGTCGATGGGACAACGGTATTGCAGCATGATGTGGATACCAATGGGATCAGTTATCTGACATTATTATTTGATACAAGTAAAGTTCCGGATGAACTGATCTCCTATATGGGAATTTTAAAAGCAGTACTCGGCTATGTGGATACAGCTCATTATACGTATGGAGAACTGTTTCATGAAATCAATGCTGAAAGCGGCGGAATCAACTGCGGTCTGCAAGTGTTTAATCATAAAGAGAACAATGAGGACTGTAGGAGAATGTTTGGCGTGAGAGCCAAGTATCTTACACCGAAAGAGGATTTCGTGTTTGATATGATCCGAGAGATCCTGTTTACTTCTGATTTTGACGACGATAAGAGATTGTATGAGATTCTTGCACATCAGAAAGCAAGGCTTGAATCTTCCCTGGGAGAAGCCGGACATTCTACCGCAGTGATGCGTGCGACTTCTTATTATTCTCCGGCTTCTGCTTTTCAGGACAGAATCAGTGGAATTACTTATTTCCGTCTGTTGGAGGAACTGGAGCAGAATTTCGAAGAAAAGAAAGAAGTTCTGAAAAAGAATCTCAAAGAATTGATGCATATGATCTTCCGGAAGGAAAATCTGTTTGTGAGTGTGACTGTGGATCAGGATGGTTATCAGGGACTGGAAGCACAGATCGCCCGACTTTTACCGCTTCTTTACAGTGATCCGGTAAGAACAGGTTCGATCCGATATGATTTTGGACAGAAAAATGAAGGCTTCTACACTGCAGGGCAGGTTCAGTATGTGGCGGAAAGCGGGAATTTCAAAAAAGCCGGATTTGCATATACAGGAGCTTTGAGGATATTGAAAGTGATTCTGAGCTATGATTATCTCTGGATGAATCTTCGTGTAAAGGGCGGTGCATATGGCTGTATGAGCAATTTCAGAAGAACAGGGGACAGTTTCCTTGTATCTTACCGGGATCCACATCTGAAAAATACGTTGGAGGTATTTCAGGGGACACCGGAGTATCTGCGGAATTTTGAAGCAGATGAACGAGAGATGACAAAGTATATTATTGGTACCATCAGTGAACTGGATGTACCTATGAATCCTTCCGCACAGGGAGCACTTGCACTGAATGCATGGTTTGCGGGTCTTGATCGAGAAGATCTTCAAAAAGAAAGAGACGAAATCCTGAATGCACAGCCGGAAGATATCCGTGCACTGGCAGATTTGATCCAGGCTGTTCTGGAACAGGAAAATATCTGTGTGGTGGGAAGTGAATCTGCAATTGACAAAAATAAGAATATTTTGAAACATATAGAACCGTTGGTGCATTAAATCGGTCAGAAGGTTACAGAAAAACGCAAATGATAGGGAGAAAAGCAAATGAAAGATAATTTTAAATCGGGTTTTGTGGCGATTATCGGACGACCGAATGTGGGAAAATCTACATTAATGAATCATTTGATCGGACAGAAAATTGCAATCACTTCCAAAAAGCCCCAGACGACCCGAAACAGAATCCAGACGGTATACACCTGTGAGGACGGGCAGATCGTATTTTTGGATACACCGGGAATTCATAAAGCGAAAAATAAACTGGGAGAGTATATGGTCAATGTAGCAGAACAGACGCTGCGGGATGTAGATGTCGTTTTGTGGCTGGTAGAACCTACCACCTTCATTGGAGCAGGGGAAAAGCATATAGCCGAACAGTTGGAAAAGATAAATATTCCTGTAATCCTCGTCATCAATAAGGTCGATACCATTAAAAAAGAAGAAGTACTGCAGGTGATTGACACATACCGCAAGCTATATGATTTTGCGGAAATTATACCGGCTTCTGCTTTGCGGGGACAGAATACAGATGATATCATCCAGTCACTGTTTAAATATATGACGTATGGTCCTATGTTTTACGATGAAGATACCGTGACGGATCAACCGCAGCGTCAGATCGTTGCAGAAGTGATACGGGAAAAAGCACTGCATGCACTGGATGAGGAAATTCCTCACGGAATTGCTGTGACCATCGAGAAAATGAGAGAAAGAAAAGGACAGAATATTGTTGATATTGAGGCAACGATTATCTGCGAAAAGGATTCTCACAAAGGAATCATAATCGGAAAACAGGGAAGCATGCTTAAGAAAATCGGAAGTAATGCCCGATTTGAAATTGAAAAAATGCTGGAAGAAAAGGTAAATCTGAAAATCTGGGTAAAAGTGAGAAAAGACTGGAGAGACAGTGATACTCTCATGAAAAACTTCGGATACGATAAGAAAGAGATATAATATATGAGTGAACCCATTACAGTCACCGGAATGGTGCTGAATACAGCACCGGTGGGAGATTATGACAAGCGTATGGTACTTCTTACCAGAGAAAGAGGGAAAATTACGGTGTTTGCCAGAGGCGCGAGAAAAAGCAACAGTCCGTTTCTGGCTATAGCCAATCCCTTTGTCTTTGGAAGTTTTCAGGTATATGAGGGACGAACAGCCTATACACTGGGACAGGCAAATATTAAAGAGTATTTTACGGAACTGGCTTCCAGACAGCCGGGAGTCTATTATGGGTTTTATTTTCTGGAAATCGCTGATTATTATGGAAGAGAAGGAAATCGGGAGACGGATATGCTGAATCTTCTGTACATAACAATGAAGGCGCTGCTGAATGACAGGATATCTGACCGGCTGATCCGCACAATCTTTCAATTGAAAGCTATGGTGATCAACGGAGAATACCCCAATCTGTTTGAATGCGCGATCTGTGGAAATCATGAAAGTCTAACACACACATCGCAGCGGTATAGTGGATGCATCTGTGCAAATTGTGCAAAAACAGTAAAAGATGCAAGAACAATATCTCCAACGGCTCTTTATGCGTTTCAGTTTATTATTGCGTCACCGATGGAAAAATTGTATACATTTGCATTGACGCCTGAGGCAGAGAAAGAGACGGCAGTATGGATGGATCAATACATGGATCGGAATACGGATCGTAAGTTTAAAAGTCTGGAGATTCTGGAAATCATGAGCAGTTAAAAGTGAAAAATAATAGGGTTGAAAAACCTGTATTCAGAATGTATAATGTGAAGGAGTGCTTATGAAAAGACGCAGTGCAGCCATGCTTCTGGTGATTCTTTTTTGTTTAACAGGATGCGGTGGGATTGATGGAGCAAAAGAATCCACTGTGACAGTAAATAAGGAAGGGGTTGTGACAGAGGCGCTGATCGAGGAATTTTTATCAGAAAATTATGATGCAGAAGAACTGGAGGCAAGTATAAAAGAACTTGCGGATACCTATAACGAAGAGTTTGGCAAAGAAGCTGTGAAAATCATGAAGATTCAAGTGAAAGAAGGAGTGGCAACTGCCTTGCTTCAGTACGAATCGGATGATGTTTACAGAGAATTCAATCAGGTGGATTTTTTTGCGGGTACCGTAGGGCAGGCAAAAGAAGAAGGTTATACATTTGCCGGGACATTTCAGGATGTTGAGGGAAAGGAAATTGCTTCTGGGACAGTTCTTGACAGCTGTACAGATCAGCAGGTGATCATCATCAGGGAGCCGCTTAATGTTCAGGTTCCGGGGAAGATTTTGTATGTAAGTAATAATATGAAGATCCTGAATAACAAACAGGCAAAACTGGAGCAGGATGTTGATGTTATATATGAAAATACACAGGTGACCACAGAGGCTTTTGGCTATGTGATATACAGTGCCAAATGAGGTATTAATACTTTTAGAATAAAGGAGATCAATTATGGAAAAAACAATGGAAAAGATTATCGCACTGGCAAAATCCAGAGGTTTTGTATATCCGGGATCCGAAATTTACGGTGGCCTGGCTAATACATGGGATTACGGTAATCTTGGTGTAGAACTGAAAAACAATGTAAAAAAAGCATGGTGGAAAAAATTTATTCAGGAAAATCCATACAATGTGGGAGTTGACTGTGCAATCCTGATGAATCCGCAGACATGGGTAGCTTCCGGTCATCTGGGAAGTTTTTCTGATCCTCTGATGGACTGTAAAGAATGCCATGAGCGTTTTCGTGCGGACAAGGTAATCGAAGACTTCTGTGCGGAAAAGGGAATCGTTCTGGAAGAGAGTGTTGATGCATGGAGCCAGGAAAAGATGAAAGATTTCATTGAAGAGCATCAGATTCCATGTCCTACTTGCGGTAAGCATAATTTTACAGATATCCGTCAGTTCAACCTGATGTTCAAGACATTCCAGGGAGTTACTGAGGATGCTAAAAATACAGTATATCTGAGACCTGAAACTGCTCAGGGTATTTTTGTTAACTTTAAAAATGTCCAGAGAACATCCAGAAAGAAACTGCCTTTCGGTATCGGACAGATCGGTAAATCTTTCCGTAATGAGATTACACCGGGTAACTTCACATTCCGTACCAGAGAATTTGAGCAGATGGAGCTGGAGTTCTTCTGTAAACCTGATACAGATTTGGAATGGTTCGCATACTGGAAACAGTTCTGCCTGAACTGGCTGCATGAACTGGGACTGAAAGATGAGGAAGTACGTTACCGTGATCATGAGAAAGAAGAACTTTCTTTCTACAGCAAAGCTACTACAGACGTGGAATTCCTGTTCCCATTTGGCTGGGGTGAGCTCTGGGGAATTGCAGACCGTACCGATTACGACCTGACACAGCATCAGAATGTATCCGGCCAGGATCTGACATACTTTGACGATGAGACAAAGGAAAAATATATTCCGTATGTTATTGAGCCATCACTGGGAGCTGACCGTATGGTACTTGCTTTCCTGTGCAGCGCTTACGATGAAGAAGTTCTGGATGCAGAGAGAAATGATGTACGTACCGTTCTTCATTTCCATCCGGCTCTGGCGCCTGTAAAAGTAGGTGTACTGCCACTGTCAAAGAAGCTGAACGAAGGTGCTGAGAAAGTATTTGCGATGTTGTCTAAAAACTGGAACTGCGAATTTGATGACAGAGGTAATATCGGTAAGAGATATCGTCGTCAGGATGAGATTGGAACTCCGTACTGTGTAACCTACGATTTCGATTCCGAGAACGATGGTGCAGTAACCGTACGTGATCGCGATACAATGAAACAGGAAAGAATTAAAATCGAAGAGCTGGAAGCATATCTGGCTGAGAAACTTGCATTTTAAGAAGATTACATTTTAATTCGTATATGACATAAAAAGTTGTGAGGCAGATAATATGATATCCTGCATATTCAATGTCAGGTCGCTTCCCCAATGACATTGATATGCAGGATATCATATTATCTGCCACTGTACTTTACTGGCAATACGAGATTAAAAACGCTCATAACCATTTGTGGTAAGTTACAGACTATGTCTTCCGGCATCGTTTTGTATCGTGAGCGATAGATTTGAACAAAGACAATGATCCGTTTCAGAAACATTGGGACAAGCGAGCCTGAATATCCACTGCTTATGGAGACTTAGGCGCGACGGCTTTCCGGAGCGTCTTAGTCGAAGTTAGCAGTTAGATGAAGGGGAGCGACCTGTTTCTGAAACGGATCACTGTCTTTGTTCTATCAATACCTCACGATACAAAAAGAACAATCAGTAATCAATTTTGAAGACGGGATCTGCCGGGTATCCTCCGCCTAATTTCTGCATGGCCCGCTGTACGCTGTCCCGGGAGTTGCCCCAGTCTTTATCCCGATTCATATAATCCTGCTTATCGCAGAACCAGGTTACTTCTTCCTCTACCCGTTTCATATTTTTTTCCATGAGTTCAAAAAGGACAGGGAAAAACTCAGCTTTCTGTTTATCATTCAGTTTTTTCTCCCCAACTTCTACCAGATCTTTAAAGTGAGGAAGGCAAAATCCCTTACTGCTCTTAAAAAGTTCTACAAATTCAGGGCTGTTCTTGTACATATAAAAGAAAGTATCCAGATAACGCTCGTAGTTAGAATGAAAATGGTCGCATACATAGCAGCTATGTTCTTTTTGGCTGATCCATTGACCGATAGAAGTCTCAGGGGCATCCGGATTGAGTTCCGTTTTTTTCATTCGCCCCATAAAAGTAGATTTGCCGCTGGTGAAAGCTTTCATCTGTTCTGTCATTTCCTGATTCAGCTTTTTCATATGAGTACTGAGGATCAAACCGCTTCCCAGCCTGTTCCCATAGTCGTACATCATTTTGTAATGATGGCGGCAAAAGCCGATTTTATCGGTTTCCATACGGATATCATCTTCCATGTAAGAAGCTCCGCTTCCCAGGATAAATTCCAGAGCGTGTTGCTCGGCTTCCCGTTCCAGATAACAGAAAGGACATTCGTCATCAGCTTTAAAAGCATCATTAAGGGGAATTGTATAAATAGTTTCTTTCATGTGGTAACCTCGCTTAATTTTGTGGCAATAATCCCTATATCGGTATTATCGTCTGAAATACTTTGTGTCTGTTACAAAAAGCATACTCTGTTTTGCAAAAAACGTCAATAAAAATGACAAAAAGAAAAAGTCAAAATACGAATGAATTGTACGAGAAAATAGAAAAAAATAAAAAATTCAGACAAATCATGGTCATAAAATACAAAAAAATATTGCAAAAATATAGGAAAGTTGTTATAATGGCGATTAGCTTGAAAATGTATGACGGAATTATATTATCAAGGAGGAGAAAAAATTATGGCAAAAATGAGAAATATTATTGTAGGACAGTCAGGCGGACCCACATCCGTAATCAATTCCAGTCTGGCTGGCGTGTATAAAAATGCAATCGAGCGTGGATTCGATAAAGTATATGGTATGCTTAATGGTATCCAGGGACTTTTAGATGAGCGCTATGTGGATATGTCCACTCAGATTCATTCCGATCTGGATATTGAGCTTCTGAAGAGAACACCATCTGCATTTCTGGGTTCCTGCCGTTTTAAACTGCCGGAGATCCATGAGAATATGGAAATTTATGATAAAATCTTTGATATTCTTGATAAACTGGAGATCGATTCCTTTATCTATATCGGTGGAAACGATTCTATGGATACGATCAAGAAACTGTCTGATTATGCAATCGTAAAAGGACATAAGCAGAAATTCCTGGGTGTTCCGAAAACAATTGATAATGACCTGGCACTGACAGACCATACACCTGGTTTCGGAAGTGCAGCGAAATATATTGCTGCTTCCACAAAAGAGATTATCCGTGATGCTCTGGGACTGACATACAAAAAAGACATGATCACTGTAGTGGAAGTTATGGGAAGAAATGCAGGATGGCTGACAGGTGCAACTGCTCTGGCTAAGACAGAGGAGTGTGAAGGACCGGATCTGATTTATCTTCCGGAGATTCCTTTCGATATTGATGCTTTCCTGGCAAAAATAAAAGAACTGCTGAAGGAGAAAAACTCAATCGTAGTTGCTGTTTCTGAAGGAATCAAACTGGCTGACGGACGTTATGTATGTGAACTGTCCGGCGGTGCTGATTATGTGGATGCATTCGGACACAAACAGCTTCAGGGAACAGCAGCATATCTTGCAGCTTTCCTGGGAGCAGAGATTGGTTGTAAGACAAGAAGCGTAGAATTCTCTACACTGCAGAGAAGTGCTTCTCATATGGCTTCCCGTGTGGATATTGATGAGGCATTTATGGTAGGTGGTGCTGCCGTAAAAGCTGCTGATGAAGGATACAATGGAAACATGGTTGTTATTGATCGTGAGTCTGATGATCCATATATGTCATCTGCAGGAATCTATGATGTACATCGTATTGCAAACGAAGAGAAGCTGGTTCCGAGAGAATGGATGAATGAAGAAGGAAACTATGTGACAAAAGACTTTGTTGATTATGTAAAACCATTGATTCAGGGAGATTATCAGCCGATCATGGTAAATGGTCTGCCAAGACATCTGGTATTGAATCTGGACAACAAATAATAGCAGAAAAGTGATAAAAACTGTTGCACAACTATAGTTAGACAAAAGGACAGCCGGCTGAAGATGAAGCCGGCTGTCCTTTTGTCAGCAAATAGATATTTTTGTATCGTACGGCTATTAACTTTTATCAGATACAGCGCAAATACAGTACCTGAAATTGCAGAGAAATGTTAGAATGTATTGCAACATAATATACAGTTTTCGGTAAATCGGTTAAATTTTCGGCAGGGTTGTTTCATGAAGAATAATTGATAATAATAAATACTGCATTTTTACGAGGGATAGGGAAGCTATACATATTTTCCATATCCCTCGACTTTT
>SFGF01000113.1 GCA_004556655.1 Lachnospiraceae bacterium
TCTACAAAGACTAACGCTTTTTGTTTAGGAATTATTCTCTGTAATGTTTCTCGTTCTTTTGATTATTTGATATATCCATATTATCCTGCCTATACGAGCTAATGTTATCATTTTGTTATCGGCATTGATAACACCTACTCGATAACTGTGGATAATAACTATATGTAGCATGTCAAATTATAAGCTATTTTGCTTAGAGATTCAACACAAAACTGAAATTTGTACCTCTATTTGCTATATCTTATTTCTTCCATAACCCATGTAAATTGCAGTACTCATAGGCTGCCACAAATTCTTCTCCATCCGCAAGTTTAAACTCTGCTCTTGGTTTATCTGTATATTCTAATTTAACTTTCTGACCACCTCTTGTTGTTTCAATAGCAATCCACTGAATATAATGTGCTTCTACCATTGGATGCTCTACTTCACCAACTTCAACAGTCACCTTGTCTCCATCCACTATTACAACAGGTACATGCTTCTCATGTGCTCCCTCACTGGTTCCCGGTACAATCTCTGTCATCTTCTGACCACAGCACATAACTGGAACACCTGACTCCTTCACATATTCAATGATATTTCCACAATGCTCACAAATATAATATTTCATATAAAAAAACTCCCTATTAATAATTCTCTTTATGTACTTCAAAATATGCCTGTGGATGATTACATACAGGACAAACTTCCGGTGCTTCAAGACCGACTACTACATGACCGCAGTTACGACATTCCCACATAGTTACGCCACTCTTTTTAAATACTTCCATAGTTTCAACATTTTTAAGCAATGCACGATATCTTTCCTCATGCAACTTCTCGATGGCAGCTACACCTCTAAACTGTGCTGCAAGTTCTGTAAAGCCTTCTTCCTCTGCATCCTTTGCCATTCTCTCATACATATCGGTCCATTCTGCATTTTCGCCTTCTGCTGCATGAAGAAGGTTTTCTGCTGTATCACCAAGTTCGCCCAAGGCTTTAAACCAAAGCTTTGCGTGTTCTTTCTCATTCTCTGCTGTCTGTAAGAACAAAGCCGCAATCTGTTCATATCCGGCTTTCTTTGCTACAGATGCAAAGTAAGTGTACTTATTTCTTGCCTGTGACTCACCGGCAAATGCTTCCCATAAGTTCTTTTCTGTTTTGGTTCCTGCGTATGGGTTCTTCTTAACCTCTGCTACTTTCTCAAATTTCTCAGCAGGCTGCTTACATATTGGGCACTGCTCCGGTGGCTGTTCTCCTTCGTGAACGTATCCGCATACTGTACATTTCCATGTTGTCATAATTGTTTCTCCCTTCGATTTTTCTTTTTTTTCATTATTTGGAACAATTTCTAATAACTTCTTTGCTGTATCCATTGGAAAGTCTGACGTAGGAGGATTTGCAATCAACTCCTCTAATAACTCATGTACATTATTGCTCTGTGGAAGCATAAAACCTGCTTCTCTAACAATATCTTCCGCAATCAGTCTTTCTGATTTGGCTACCGCATTCATTAAACGGCTAAGTCCTTCCCCATCCGTTGTATCTGCTATTTGTCTGGCCATAGTCTCACCATCAGACTTATTCTGTGCCAGTTCGTTTAATGTAACCTTTACTTCATCCGTTTTAGATTGTTGTGGCGGAAACTCAACGGGTACCATGCTGATAGCTCCACTAGGACAAGCCTGTGCACACATTCCGCATCCCACACATTTATTGATATCAATAATACTATCTTCCGTATCTGTCGCTCCATAAGGACATACATACAGACACAGGCAATCCTTTGTACAAAGTCTAAGGTTTCTAACTGCCTTTAATTCCATGTTTATGCCCTCCCTTCTATCTTTTCAAATTTATAAGGAGGAACTTTACATACCGGGCAAAGCTCAGGTGGTGTCTCTCCAATATATACAAACCCACACACTGTACAAACCCAAATGTCTGTATCAGCAAGCATTGCCTCTCCTTCATTCAGATATCTGTTTACCAGTGATGAAAGCATTCTTGTAACCTTTTCACCCCATACACAGATTCTTGCTGCACCCCTATCTTTATTTTGGTCCGCAACAGCTCTAACGGTAGGATATTTATCTATATCCTCCTGTAACAGTTTCGCCACATTTTCAACAGTTGCATCATTTACTGCCTGTGTAATACTGGTAAAATATGCTGCCAGTTCATTGAACAGACCTGCTTCCTCCGATTTGTACTGCTTTTCACAACCTCTTGCAAGATTAGAGCATACCGCAGCTAATTGTCCCGCTGAAAGTTTTTTTAGGTCTGCAGCCTCTGTATTCACACTGACTGGCTTTACTTCTGTTTTGGGTACTTCCGGCTTAAAATCAGATTTAACCGCACCACAAAGCGGACACTTCCAGTCCGCCGGCAACTGTTCAAATGGGACTTTTTCTTTTTCATCATCATAGACATATCCACAAATTTGACATATGTACCTCATAAAATACCTCCTTTTTATTTTTCCATACCACAAGGGTATGTACATTCACTCATTTGTTTTTCATGGATGACACTTGCGTAAAAACGATATCCACCTGAAAAATTGTAACAATCAAAACCATTCTGAGTTAATATTCGGCAAGCGATATAACTTCGGAGACCACTCTGGCATATTACATACACCGGCTTACTGTCATCAATTTCATTCATTCGTTCTCTCAAGTCATCCACCGGAATATTGATGTATCCATCAAT
This sequence comes from Lachnospiraceae bacterium, assembly GCA_004556655.1. GTDB lineage: Bacteria > Bacillota > Clostridia > Lachnospirales > Lachnospiraceae > Oliverpabstia. The sequence continues at coordinate 2,695 of SFGF01000113.1, forward strand.
GTGTCCACTTTTATACTCATATGCCGTTCTGGTATCCAATAATGTAACGCTTCCGTCTCTCGGAAGGCCTGCAATCTCATCCCAGTGATACTGTTTCACAAAGCCATTCCTGATGTTTTCAATCATAAATCCTGCCATATTAACAGGGTCCTTCGCCGATGAAAATGGTGGTGCATATGCCAAATCTAAATCCTTAAGCATATTCGCTTTCATACCGGCATGCATTGCTGTGGCAAGCACATCCAGTCTCTTATCCACACCTTCTGTTCCCACAATCTGCGCTCCAAGAAGTTTCCATGTATCCTTTTCAAAAACAACCTTCATGGTCATAACTTTTGCACCGGGATAATAACCTGCATGAGAAGCTGGAGAAAGGACAACACTTTCACAATCAATTCCCATAGATTTAGCTACTTTCTCAGTCAAACCAGTTCCTGCAACAGTCATATCAAATATCTTTATTATGGAGGAACCCATAGAACCCTGATAATGGCTATCCCCTCCACAGATATTATCTGCTGCAATACGTCCCTGCTTATTCGCCGGTCCTGCAAGTGCAATTACGGTATCTTCTTCTGTCACAAAATGTTTCACCTGAATAGCATCACCCACAGCATAAATATCCTGTACAGAGGTTTCCATACGATCATTTACGACAATACTTCCTTTTACACCAAGCTTTAGTCCTGCTTGTTTTGCAAGACTATTTTCGGGTGCCACCCCTATGGCAAGCAAAACCATATCCGCTGCTATTTCACTATTATCTTCCAGCAGGGTCACAATGCATTCCCCATCCTGTCGAAAAGAGGTAACATTACTATTCAGTCTTAATGAAATCCCCTTTGCACGAAGCTTACTATGAACAAACGAAGCCATATCATAATCCAGCGTATTCATCAACTGATTCGGCCTCTGAACAATCGTCACATTAAGACCTTTTTCCTTAAGATTTTCCGCAACCTCAATACCTATATAGCCTCCGCCCACAATCACAGCACTTTGCGCTTTTGTTTTTTCCAAATAATCATGAATCCGAAACGTATCTTCTATCGTTCTTAGCGAAAAAATCTTTTCACTGTCAATTCCGGACAGATTTGGTCTTACAGGTTTTGCACCCGGAGATAATAAGAGCTTATCATAAGGTTCCTCACATTCTGTACCTGTAAGCAGATTTTTTACTGTTACTGTCTTTTGGGTCACATCAATGTTAGTTACTTCATGATTTACTTTTACTAAAATCCGAAATCTTGTCCAAAAACTTTCCGGCGTCTGAAGTGACAAGTCACTGGAATCTGTGATTACATCACCGATATAATATGGCAGACCACAATTGGCGTAAGAAATATATCCTGTCTTTTCAAAAACAATTATTTCTGCACTTTCGTCCAGACGGCGAATTCTTGCTGCGGCCGAAGCTCCACCAGCCACACCACCTACAATTACCACTTTCATTTCTTACACCTCAATTCGTTTTATAAATTAATGCTTTCCACAACCATGGTTTCCACATCCATGGTCTCCACAAGTATGTCTATCCTCATGGTGATGGTGATTACAATTTGAACCGGTATTTACAAGTGTACCGGCAAGATAACTTGAAACTGCTTTATCCACATTTCCCGTTGCACCTGCACACAGTTCTATTCCGGCTTCTGCAAGCGCCATCTGTGCACCGCCTCCGATACCGCCACAAATAAGTACATCTATCTGATTTGTTGCAAGCACTCCTGCCAGAGCACCATGTCCTTGTCCATTTGAGCTAATCACTTCCGAAGAAATGACTTGATTATTCTCTATTTCATATACTTTAAAATTCTCGGTTCTTCCAAAATGCTGAAATACCTCTTCGTTGTCATATGTTACCGCTATTCGCATAATTCCATTCTCCTTTTCTTGTAATTGTCTTTGATTCAAGTAAGATTTCGTCAAATGACATTTTTTACAATGCGGGCTTCCATCACAAAGCACATAATTTCCACCTTCGATTTGAAGCCCCTTTCCCATCACTAACGCCTTTGCAATTTTTTCTCTCGCATTATTATAAATTAATTGAGCAGTTGTCCGTGCAACACCTAACTTATTAGCACATTCTTCCTGACTGAATCCTTCCAAGTCAATCAGTCTTATGCTTTCGTATTCATCAACAGTCATAATCAACATTTCGCTGTTATCATTTTGCTGAGGTATAAACACTTTAACATCAGGCTCTTTACATACTATTCTCTTTCTGCATCTTGGCATCTTAACACCTCTTTTTAGCATATGCCATAAAATATTGTACCATATATCTTTATTAAAGTAAAGAAAAACTATGATAGCAAACTCACAGTCTTCTTTCAAAAACATATTCTATTTTAGAAGATAAGTCTTCTCTAAAAACGTATCCAAGTCTATTGAATTTCTTTATTTCTTCGGGATTTTCAATGCAGTTTTCTGCCATGAATCTAACCATTTCACCTCGTGCCATTTTTGCATAAGTACCTTTTGTTACCAGTTTCCCGGCAGATAATTCGCAAAATGTTATAGATATATAGGTATCTTCTTCGGATAGATATCTCTCGATACATTTAGAATATTCTTTTGATGCCAGATTAATTATAATGCCCTTCTCATCTCTAACACCTTTGTAAAGCATATCTCCCCAATATTCATATAAGTTTTTTTCATTTCCGATTGTAGCTTTTGCCTTCATCTCTAAGCGGTAAGGTGTTACTCCATCCATTGGCTTCAAAACACCATAGAACGCTGATAATATCCTTAGATGTTCCTGTATATATTCAAAATGCCCATCCTCAAATACTGTAGGAGCCATGTACTGGTACGCAATTCCTTCATATGATAATATCGCCGGTGTAAGCCTATGGTACAAGTCCATATTCTCTAAACGTCTCACATTTTGCTCCACGATTTTATCATTGCATTTCCACAATTCCTTTAACTCATCTTTAGACTTGCCTTTTAACCATGCTAATATTTCCGTAGACCTATCAATAAACATGGGCAATCCCATAGGTTCTAAAGTATCAAGGTTTATATTCATCTTTTTTGCTGGAGATAATATTATTTTCATTATTCTAATTCCTGCAGCATTTTTTCCGGGTCCTCTGCTGCTTTCACCCTATCATTTGCTTTAATAATAATTCCTTGCTCATCTATTAGATATGTTGTTCTTACAACCCCCATAGAAACCTTACCGTAATTTTTCTTTTCCTGCCATACATCGTATGTTTCAATTACGGTGCACTCCGGGTCTGCAAGAAGCGTAAATACCAATCCGTATTTTTCTACAAATTTTTTATGAGAAGCCACTGAATCCTTACTGACCCCAAGGACAACTGCTCCTTTCTCTGTAAACTGAGGATATCTTTCAGAAAATCCACATGCTTGCTTTGTACATCCCGGTGTATTATCCTTTGGATAAAAATATAAAATAACCTTTTTTCCAATATAATCATTTAATTTATGCAATTTTCCATCTTGGTCAAACAGCTCAAAATCTGGTGCCTTGGTTCCTACTTCTAACATACTTTACTCCTTTCTTAACGATGCGTAAAATTCAAATAATCACGTGCTTTCAGACTCTTTGCAAGCCTGGAATTTGTTACTCTTTTGTATCGTAAATAATTTTGCCCGTAAAGTAAATTGAAATGTCCATTTGAACTAAATCTTCTGTTTCTAAGATAGATAAATAACCAGAATACAATACTTGATTATACCCATATAATTCATCTACAATTTCAAAGCTATAGTTTTTGTATCTCTTTATAAAGTGTTCCAGTTCTAATTTCTCACCGTTGAATTTTCCATAGTTTCCCCATTTGCTCTGCAACATAACGCAGGTACAATCAAAATCCACACCTTCGATTGTGATGTTTCCCTCGACCTGTTCAAAAGGTTCTGTAAGTTTTACATATCCGTCCTCAAATTCAAGTGCTATTGTCTTATCTTGAATTATAATCTTTTTGACCCGCATATCATGCAGACTATATGGAATGGGCGGATTGTGTTTATATTCTGTCCTCATGAGACCTCCCCGTCAAATTCAAATAATCGCATGCATTTAGACCCTGTATAAAGAATGAATGCACGCATTATTAAATAAATAATTACTCTTGATGTTCCAATACCCACCTAAGCATCGCTTCATACTCCAAGCTACCATCTGCTACTGAAAGAACCATTTCATATAGTTCATTTTGTGTATACCGTAATTCAATTCCATTTAAAGCAAAAAATACAAGCATCGCATGCGTTCCTAGACGTTTGTTCCCATCCAACATACAATGATTTTGAATCAAACCATAGCCAAGACGTGCCCCTTTTGCTTGGATTGTTGGATATAATTCCACTCCGTCAAATACTTGAAATGGCGTCTCAATAGCCGATTCCAACAAATTGAAATCTCTTACACCATGGGTTCCACCAGTCTGTTCAATGAGCTGTGAATGGAGCATCAAAATCTGCTCTTTACTCAGTCTTTTCATTTAGCAAGCACCTCGTAAGCTTCTTTATTCTGTGCAAGTAATCGTTTTGAAATCTCAAGTACATCTTCATCCTTAGCTACAGCACTTTCATCCGCTTTGCTAAAATCGATTACTAAATATCTTGGTGCATTATTCTTAAGTATAACAACTGAGCCAAGCTCATCTACTAATCTTGCAACTTTTGAAAAGTTCTGATTTGCTTCTGTAATTGAAACCATTGTATGCGAACACCTCCCTAAATCTTATATCGTTAGTGTATCACTTTTTCTAGGATAAATTCAACCTATTCCAATATATTATAGTTAAATATCTGCCATAAAGTGACTTGTTTAATTCCGTTCACTCTCGTAAAATCACTATGAAATATATTTTCTATGTGACTGCTTCACGTTATTTTGATTTACTATAGCATATCTGAGCGTTGTATCTATCTGTTCATGTCCAAGTATTTTCTGTACTTGCTCTATCGGCATTCCCTTTTCAATTGCTCTAGTTGCCATAGTTCTCCTGAATTTATGTGGATGCACCTTTTCTATACCCAACTTCTTACCCATTTCTCGCAGGCGCAATTCTACACCACTTTCAGTAAGTCTACTGTGTGGTTTATTCAGAGAAACAAATAATGCACTATTATTATCTGTCCTTGATTCGATATAGTTTATCAAATGAATCTTTGTCTTTGCATCAAAATAAGCTTTACGTTCTTTATCTCCTTTTCCATAAACAACACATTCACGTTCCGAGAAATCTATATCATCAATGTTCAATCTTACCAATTCACCTACCCGAATTCCTGTCGAAAGCAAGAAATCAATCATTGCCCTGTCACGTAAATTATTACAATTATCCCTAAGGATTTCAACTTTCTCATCTGAAATAGTATCTTTTACAATAATCGCTGTCTTCACCTTATGAATTCTTTTCATCGGACTTTTTATAATATAATCTTCTTCCTCCAACCAAGAAAAGAATGTGGAAAGGCTTCTACGAATATTATCAATAGTTACCTTTCCACAATTATTTATCGTTTGATACTCTACAAGATATTTTCGTAGCATCTCGGTCGTTATCTTTATGACCGGATTATTTATTGTATCCAACATCTTTTCAATATTACACCTATAATAGCGTATTGTTTTGTCAGAACACCCTTCTAAATGCTTGGCAGTTAAAAACATATCCAGAAATTCCTCATTACCGGTTTGTAAATAGTCAACTGTGTTATTCTCTGACAAACGATTTATTAAAACTTCTTGTAATTTCTGCATCTGTGATGCATTTAGTACCTCTGCCATATCATTGATAATGTTATAGATTTCTTTACCCATAAGAGCACACTCCTTTTTGAAGGAGTATAGCGCAGAAAAATCAGCACATCAACAGAGCGTATTACTGGAAGTTGTCTTTACTTCTTAGATTTAAAGATTATTAACACATTTACAAAAATCATTACAACGACATATATGCAAAGCAGAAAAAACATAGTTGGAACTACATCAAGCATTGCTGACCAATCACTTTTGTTTACCCAGTCTAAAACCATCTTATATTCAAGTAACAATGAAACAATCACAAGCACTAATGAACTAACAGATGCCCACATTGCCTTATCTCGTTTTTTTGATACCAGCACAAGTGAAACAATCGTTAAAACAACGCTTAATCCAATACATAATAGCCACATATTTGATACCTCCATAAATTCCGATTGAACAAAATCGCTGCGCGATGGCCTGCCAAGGCTGTGGCACAGTTTTCTATTCCTAAATTAAAAAGCAGTGGAAACCAAGTCCTAATAGTAGTA
>SFGF01000030.1 GCA_004556655.1 Lachnospiraceae bacterium
AGGATTCCTTATATTTTGGGTGTTTTTTGAAAGTTGTGTATATTCAATACAACAGATTTAGCGTTTTGTGGATAAGACTGCGGAAACTCAAGTATATTAGAGGTTGCACAGTTTTCCGAAAAGAGGTATACTAAAATCAATAAAAGACACAACGCATTACAGGAGGAAGCGCAAATGATTGAGGCAACAAGCTGTGGCGGAGTGGTAATATATCGGGGGAAGATTCTTACTTTATACAAAAGTTATAAGAATAAGTATGAAGGCTGGGTTCTTCCCAAGGGAACTGTGGAAGCTGGAGAAGAGTATAAGGATACAGCAATACGGGAAGTAAGAGAGGAGGCCGGAGTACAGGCATCTGTCATCAAATATATTGGGAAGAGTCAGTACAGTTTTTCAGTACCGGAGGATACAGTTGAAAAAGAAGTACACTGGTATCTGATGATGGCGAACAGTTATTACAGCAAACCCCAACGTGAGGAGTATTTTGTTGATTCCGGATATTACAAATTCCACGAAGCTTACCATCTGCTCAAATTTTCCAATGAACGTCAGATATTGGAAATGGCATATAATGAATATTTGGATTTAAGGAAATCCAACCTGTGGGGAAATCGCAAGTATTTTTAGCGTAACTGTTTAGTTGGACAAGGGAGGGATGTACACATACCCTTCCTTGTTTGCTATTAGGAGATATGTGCGTGGCACATTCAAAAAATGAAAGGAGGGTTGTATATGTTGGATCAGATTGATTTAACGAAAAAGATGGAGAAGGAAGAGTACAAAGCAAGGATGGAAAACATGATGCCCCGGTTATCAAGACTTCAGAGGGAATGTAAGGAATTGGGTATTCCGGTGATGATTGTTTTTGAAGGCTTCGGAGCTGCAGGAAAGGGTGTACAGATCAGTAAACTGATTTCTGCATTGGATCCCAGAGGATTTAGTGTTTATGCAATCGACGGGGAATCCAAAGATGAGCAGCTGCGTCCGTTTTTGTGGAGATTCTGGACCAAGACACCGGAGAAAGGACGAATCGCTATTTTTGACAGAAGTTGGTACCGTAGAGTACTGGTTGACCGTTTTGATGGAGTTACTACATCAAAGGAATTGAGTTATGCATACGAAGAAATCAATTCTTTTGAACGACAGCTTACGGATGGAGGCTATGTCATTATCAAACTGTTTCTTGCCATTGATAAGAAAGAACAGAAGAAACGGTTTAAAAAGCTTATGGAATCCAAATCCAGCGCATGGCGTGTGACGGAAGCCGATCTGAAGCGAAACAAAGAATACGATGAGTATAAAAAGATGAATGATGAGATGCTCCAGAGAACAGATACAGACTATGCTCCGTGGCATATCATTGAGGCTACCGACAGAGAATTTGCGACGGCTAAGATTTACTCTGCTGTGATTGCGGCGATGGAACAGAAAATCCAGGAAGTTAAGCAGAAAAAAGAAGCGAAAGCAAAAGAAGATGTTCCGAAAAAGCAGGATACAACGGATAAGGCTGTTGAGAAGACCAACGGTGAAGATGCTGTTCTTCGAACATCCAGTCTGAACAGTGTGGATCTCAGTTTGAGTTATACAAAAGATGAATATAAAGAAAAACTGGAAAAACTGCAGAACAGGATTCAGGAACTGCATGGAGAATTGTATCAAAAACGAATTCCTGTGATTCTTGGATTTGAAGGCTGGGATGCCGGAGGAAAAGGCGGAGCTATCAAGCGTCTTACGGAAAAGATGGATCCGAGAGGATACCAGGTAAATCCTACCGCATCTCCCAATGATATCGAGAGGGCTCATCATTATCTCTGGAGATTCTGGAATAATGTTCCGAAAAAGGGACATATTGCCATCTTTGACCGTACCTGGTACGGAAGAGTTATGGTAGAGAGAATTGAAGGTTTCTGTACGAAAGATGAGTGGAGCAGGGCTTATAAAGAAATCAATGATATGGAAGCCAACTGGGTACATTCCGGAGCGGTGGTTTTGAAGTTCTGGCTTCAGATTGATAAAGACGAACAGGCGAGAAGATTCAAAGAGAGAATGGAGAATCCAGAAAAGCAATGGAAGATCACAGACGAGGACTGGAGAAATCGTGAAAAATGGGATCAGTATGAACAGGCGGTGGATGATATGCTGGTACATACCTCGACCACGTATGCACCATGGATCATAGTGGAGGGAAATAGTAAATACTATGCCCGGATCAAAGTATTGCAGTCTGTAGTTGATGCCATCGAAAAACGTCTGAAAGAAGAGGAAAAGTAGAAGGTTGAGTTTATCGATGCTGAAATGGTATAAGAAGCTTTATATAGGGGATAATGCTAAAAAGAAAGCTCCCGCTGTCATAAAAAAAATTAATCAGGGTAAGCTGCAGTATGATATTTATCTGATCACACTGGCATCTAATGAAAAAAATCTGCTGGAAATCATTCAGGCAAATCAGTTAGCTCAAAAGACTTTAAGAAAGCTATGTCCTATGATCGTGGGTCTGGCGGCCGGATATACAGAAGCATTGGAAGTGGTGGAAAAAATCGTAGAAGAGACCTATCAAAAGCAGGGAAATACAGATGTCCGCCGATATCTGGAGGAAAGGCTGACAGAAGAGAATGAAAGTGAAGTGGGTGAGTAAAAATGCTACATATCCTGATTGCAATTTTAAAAATACTGGGAATTCTTCTGTTAGTGATAGTGGGTATCCTGTTATTTATCGTTCTTTCAGTTTTATTTGTACCGGTATGCTACCGCGCACAAGGTCACAAACTGGAAGATGATCTTTATGGGAAAGCAGGTGTTTCCTGGCTGTTTCGTCTGGTTTATGTACGGGTGCTATATTCCGGAGGGAAGACTGCATTTGAAATATATCTTTTTGGGATTCCGCTGTTTGCACTGATGGATAAGCTGAAAGAATGGAAAAAGCGCAGAAAGAAAAGACGCAAAGTAACAAAAAAGAAAACGACTCAGTCAGACAAAAACGAAAAATCATTTTCCCAATCGAAAAATGATAACAGCGTGAAAAAAACTGCTGCGGATAAGAATGTTACGAAAGGTAATACCGTACAGAAAAGTGTTAAAGATAAAACAGACACGATTAATCATAACACAGAGAAAGCGCCGGATCCTGTTTCTGATAGAATAAGCAGTATCTGGAATAAGGCAAAGAATCTGATCACAGGAATCTTCAAATTCCCCGGAAAAGTAGTGGCAGGGATTAGAAAAATACGGTTAACATTCCGGGGAATCTGTGATAAAATAAAACAGTGGTATACATTTTTACAGATGGATGATACCAAACAGGCGGTTCATTTCCTGAAAGGAAAAGGCAGACTTTTGATCCGTCATATGATACCGAGAAAGATAACAGGAAAACTTCTTTTCGGATTTGACGATCCTGCTCTGACGGGAAAAGCACTGGCAGCAGCCAGTCTGTTGTGTCCGCTGTATAAAAACAGATTTCAGATAACTCCCGTTTTTGACCGGACGGTTTTTGAGGGAGAAGTAAAACTGAGAGGGAGAATATTTGGTGGTTATCTGTTGCTGCAGGCATTACAGATTTACCGAAACAGAGAAGTAAAAGCGACCTATCAGAGGTTTCAACAGAAGGAGGCATAATTCATATGGCAGACAATAATAATTTTCAGAACACAGTAGAGGCATTGTTTAAAGGAATGGACAGTTTTATCACCACAAAGACAGTTGTGGGTGATGCGATCACAGCAGGAGATAACATTATTTTACCGCTGGTGGATGTATCTTTTGGTGTAGCAGCCGGAGCATTTGCTGAGAATGCAAAGAATAATGGAGGCGGCGGTATGGGAGGAAAGATTTCTCCTTCCGCAGTTTTGGTGATCAATAAAAACGGAACCAAGCTTGTTAACGTGAGAAACCAGGATGCTATCACCAAGATTTTGGATATGGTACCGGATCTTGCAGATAAATTTACTGGAAAAGGTAAAAAAGATGAGTGTTCTTCTGATGATGTAGAGCATATACTGAATCAAGAAGAGAAATAGGAGAGGGTAAACCACGAGGATCCTCGGATTTATCTTATTTTGGATAGGCGTGGGAATGCTGATTCAGCTGATCGTTCCCACTAATGTATGGACAGTGATTATAGCCGCGGTCTGTATGCTTGTTGGGTACAATTTATTTTGCTGTTCTTAGGTGTTCCGGTGCGTGACACTCGGGGCACCTTTTTATGTGAAAAGAAGTTATAAAGGAGAGTTGAGATGAGTATATTAAACGTAGAACACCTTTCTCACGGATTCGGTGACAGGGCGATTTTTCAGGATGTTTCCTTTCGTCTGCTGAAAGGTGAACATATCGGTCTGATTGGAGCGAACGGAGAGGGAAAATCCACGTTTTTTAAAATAGTTACAGACAAGATGATGCCGGATGAGGGGAAAATTGAATGGGCAAAAAATGTGCGTGTCGGTTATCTGGATCAGCATGCATCTCTGGAAAAGGGAATGACGATCCGGGATGTACTGTCATCGGCGTTTTCCTGGCTATTTGAATTGGAAAATAAGATGAATGAGATCTGTGAGCAGATGGGAGAAGCATCTCCGGAAGAGATGGAAACGATGCTGGAAGAGCTTGGTACCATACAGGATCTGCTGACGATGCATGACTTTTATATCATAGATGCCAAGGTAGAGGAAGTAGCACGTGCACTGGGATTGATCGAACTGAGTCTGGACAGTGATGTGACGGAGCTTTCCGGCGGTCAGAGAACCAAGATTCTTCTTGGAAAACTGCTTTTGGAAAAGCCGGATATTTTACTTCTGGACGAGCCTACCAATTATCTGGATGAGCAGCATATTGAATGGCTGAAAAGATATCTGAATGAATATGAAAATGCGTTTATTCTTATATCTCATGATATTCCGTTTTTGAACAGTGTGGTAAATATCATTTATCATATGGAGAATCAGAAACTGGAACGATATGTGGGGGATTATGAGCATTTTCAGGAAGTCTATGCTGTGAAGAAGGCGCAGCTGGAAGCGGCATACAAAAGACAGCAGCAAGAGATTAGTGAACTGAAAGATTTTGTAGCAAGAAATAAGGCAAGAGTATCCACAAGAAATATGGCCATGTCCCGACAGAAAAAGCTGGATAAGATGGAAAAAATTGAACTGGTACAGGAAAAGCCGAAACCACAGTTTTTATTTCGGGAAGCAAGGACGGCAGGAAAGCAGCTTTTCTGTACGAAAAATCTTGTGATCGGCTATGAAGAACCATTGTCTGTTCCGTTGAACCTTGAAATGGAAAGAGGAGAGAAGGTAGTACTTACCGGTGCTAACGGAATCGGAAAAACCACACTGCTGAAAAGTATTCTGGGACTGATTCGACCGCTGGAAGGATTCGCTCAATTAGGAGATTATCTGTATATCGGTTACTTTGAGCAGGAATCTTCGACAGATAATACGAAAACCTGTATCGAAGAAATATGGGAGGAATTTCCTTCCTACACGCAGTATGAGGTCCGGTCCGCACTTGCCAAATGTGGTCTGACTACCAAACACATTGAAAGTCAGGTGAGAGTATTAAGCGGTGGTGAGCAGGCAAAAGTCAGGTTGTGTAAGCTGATCAATAAGGAAACAAATCTTCTTGTGCTGGACGAGCCCACCAATCATCTGGATGTGGATGCAAAGGATGAACTGAAACGTGCTCTGAAAGAATACAAAGGAAGCATTCTTATGGTGTGTCATGAGCCTGAATTTTATGAGGCAGTGGCAACCAGTGTATGGGATTGCTCTCAGTGGACCACAAAGCGATGATCATAATGAGATACGAAAGAGAAACGAATACTGCTGAAAGGGGAATGAAGATACGATGGAAAGTAACAGGGAGGGTGAAAGAGTCTGGGTACAGACTGTAAAAGAAAATATTGAAAAAGTACTGATAGGCAAAGGAAAAGTGATCGATCTGGTATTGACCTCTTTGATTGCGGGAGGTCATGTTTTGTTGGAAGATGTGCCGGGAACCGGAAAAACGATGCTGGCAAAATCCCTGGCAAAGTCCATGGATGTTTCCTTTGGAAGAATTCAGTTTACACCGGATCTTTTGCCGTCAGATGTGACAGGGCTGAATTATTTTAACCAGAAAGAGGGAGAATTTCAGTTTCGGAAAGGTCCGGTATTCGCCCATATGATTCTGGCAGATGAAATTAATCGTGCCACACCAAGAACACAGGCCAGTCTCCTGGAATGTATGGAAGAAAGGCAGGTTACGGTGGATGGAGTGACCAGAAAGCTGGAGGAGCCGTTTTTTGTTATTGCCACCCAGAATCCACTTGAGACTACAGGTACATTTCCGTTGCCGGAAGCACAGCTGGACCGTTTCTTCATGAAACTTTCGATGGGATTGCCGGGAGAAAAAGAAGAACTGGCTATTTTACAGCGTTTTCTGGAAAAACAGCCCTATGAAACCCTTTCAGCCGTGTGCAGTGGTATAGATGTTATTGCCGCAAGAGAAGCTGCAAATCAGGTATATGTGCATCCACACCTTCTATCTTATATGGTATCGCTTGTACAGGCTACAAGAGAAGATAAGGAAATTCTTTCCGGTGTCAGCCCGAGAGGTTCGCTTGCTCTGCTTCACGCTTCTCAGGCATATGCCTGGATTCATGACAGAGAATATGTGGTGCCGGAGGATATTAAAGTTGTAGCTGTTCCTGTGATGGCGCATCGTCTGGTACTTTCCAGAGGATATGGAAGCGCTTTGACGGGAGAGAAAAAAATCAGAGAGATTCTGAATCGGATCACAGTGCCTACGGAGGAATGGGAGAGAAAATAAATGACGATCGTAGTTATTTTGATCGGTGCGTTTTTGATGAGCTACCTTTTAAATGCCGCTTATCAGCAGTATTGGAAAAGAGAGCTGGATGCACGGGTAGAGTTTCAGAAAGAGCCGGCCATGGAAGGACAGGACGCACAGCTGACAGAAACGATTACAAATAACAAATGGCTTTTTCTTCCTCTTTTGCAGGTTGGTTTTCATATTCATAGAAATCTTTGGTTTGCAGACGGAGAAAATACAAGTGTTTCGGATCAGTGTTACAAGAGAGATATATTTTCGGTGGGCAGTTATCAGAGAATTACCAGAACCATTCCGTTTCACTGCAGTAAAAGAGGCTATTATGAGTTGGATAAAGTAGAACTGGTCACCAGAAGTCCACTGATGACCCAAAAGCATTATGAAACACTGAGCCATCCGGATCATTTTTATGTATATCCTTCCCTGGTGGATGAAAGACAGCTGGAAATTCCTTTCCAGAAAGTGATGGGTTCTGTTCTGGCAAAAAAGAGTCTGTTTGAAGATCCTTTTGAATTTCAGGGAATCCGTGAATACCAGCTTTCCGATCCTATGAGCAGGATCAACTGGAAAGCCTCCGCAAAATCGGATCAGTGGATGGTCAATCTGTATGGTTCTACAGCTGCACAGGAAGTAGTTCTTTTATTGGATGTTGAGGATGAAACAATTTGGAAGTATGATGAGATCCATGAAGAGGGGATCCGGATTGCGGCATCTCTAATATCCAGATGTATCCAGAGTGGGATTCCTGTAGGGGTTCGGACAAACGGCAGAGATCAGAAGACCGGAGAATGCTTCCATCTGGAGGTGGGAAGCGGCAGACAGCAGGTGCGCCTGGCAAATGAAGGCTTATCCAGAATAGATCTGGTGCAGAAGCCGGATAAAATGGAATTTGTGCTGACTAGAGAGAGGGAATCCATGGATCATACCCACCGGACTTATGTAATGATTTCCAAAAATCAGAGGATCAGCTGTTATGAAGGATTTAAAGAATTATTACATCAGGGAGCGGGCGGTATATGGATTGCCACTCTATATAAAGAAATGAATATGACACTTCCCATGGACTCTGATTTGTCCGTGATACGATGGGAGGTGAAAAAATGAGAAAATACGTGATTAAAGGTCTGGAAATCTGCAATGGTTTTCTGTTGCTTTCTGCGTTATACTGTTGTGTGATGCAGCAAATTATAACAAATGATTTGCTGAGCTTTTTTAAAAGTCTCCTTTTGATACCGCTGGTTGGCATTCTATCTGTTTCTGTAGAGAAAGTGAAGCATTTTTGGCAGTATCTGCTGATTGCGGTTGTATCAGGTCTTCTGGCAGCAATTGTTGCCGGCAGTGGATTTTCACGATTTTGGATGGGAGTCTGTGCAGTGATCGCAGCATTCTCCTATTTTGCCGCAAGAGCCGGGAAACGTGACTGCTGGCTTGATCTTCCTGCGTATCCATGGCTGATCGTGTATTTCCTTATGTACCTTCTGGGAAATCATTTTAACAGAGAATTCCTGACCCTTTATGCTTCATTTGGAGCAGGTGCATATTTCCTTGTATGTAATCTTCATACAAATATGACGGAAATGGATGCATTTGTTAAAACACACAATACTTTGGAACGCCTTCCTGTGAAGCGTCTGGGGAGGATAAACAGTTGGATGATGTGGCTTCAGTCAGGATTTATTGTATGTGCTATGCTGGTAGCTCCGTATCTGGGCGTAGATCAGCTGATCCGGCAGGCAGGACGGGCTTTAAGAAATCTGATTGCTTTTCTTCTTAGTCTTTTGCCAACAGGCGGGCAGGAAGAAATGGTACAGGAAGCAACAGAAAATATGCAGGAAATGATGATGCAGGAACCGTATGAGACTTCTGCATTGATGGAATTACTATATAAAATCCTGGACATTATCGGATGGTTGCTGGCTCTCGGTATTTTAATTCTTTTTATTCGCATGATCATAAAAAAGATTTATGAGATGTATCAGCAGTTTAATTCTCATACAGAGGAAAATGGTGACCGAATAGAAAGACTGATTGCGGCACCTTCAGCGGAAAAAAAGCGTACATTGAACAGGCAGATAAAAGAAAATTTATTTTGGGATCGTTCACCCTCCGGAAGAATCCGGAAATTATATAAAAAGCGTGTGCTGAAAGAACTAAAAAATCCTCCGAAGTCTTATCAGACACCGGAAGAACTGGAAAAGGAACTGGACATGGAGGAAGAGAAAAAAGAAAGCTTTCATTACTATTATGAAAAAGCACGGTATGGAAAGAGGGAATGTACAAAAGAGGACTTGCAGAATATGATGAAATTATAATGATGCCAGAGTCAAAAGATATCATTAAAATGAAGGAGGGAAAGCATATGATGAACAGGAAAATTGAGTTACTGAAAAAAATTATCAATGAGAGCAGTTATACAGTGGCGATCTGTGGCTCCGGTATGATGGAAGAGGGAGGATATATCGGAGTGAAAAAGCAGGAGAGAGCTTATGAAATTGAGGAAAAGTATGGAGTTTCGCCTGAAGATATTTTTACAGGCAGTTACTATAATACCAGACCGGAACGTTTTTTCCGCTTTTATAAAAATGAGATGCTTCATTATATGCCACAGTCCACTGCTTCAGCTGATGTTTTGGCCAGGATGGAACGGGAAGGAAAATTGCAGTGCCTGATCACAGCCAATATTTATTCCATTGCCAGAAGAGCTGGAGTTAAAAATGTTCTTGAAATTCATGGAAGTATCTATAATAATAAATGTCAGCGCTGCGGAAGGGACTATTCTATGGAATATGTACGCGACGCAAAGGGAGTGCCGGTCTGTGAAAAATGTAAATCCGTAATACGGCCCCAGATCCTTCTGTTTGGAGAAATGATGGACGCTTCGATGATTACCCGTACAACAGAAGAAGTAGAAAAAGCAGATGTCCTGCTTGTTCTAGGAACAACACTGAAGTCAGAAGTATATTCAAACTATATCCGCTATTTTAACGGAAAATATCTGGTTGTCATACACGACGAGGATCACTACGAAGATCACAAAGCGGATCTGGTGATAAAAGATCAGCCAAAGAACGTACTTCCGAAGATCTTTGATTAAAAATAAATCATTTTACAATAAGGAGCATATGAGACTATGAAAACATCAGATTTTTACTATGATTTGCCGCAGGAGCTGATTGCCCAGGATCCTCTTGAGGATCGTTCTTCCTCAAGGCTTCTGCATCTGGATCGTCAGACAGGCGAACTGGAACATACGGACTTTAAGCATATTACAAAATATCTGAAACCTGGTGATTGTCTGGTCATAAATGATACAAAAGTAATCCCGGCCCGCCTGTATGGTCATAAATTAGAGACAGGTGCTTTGATTGAAATTCTGCTATTAAAGCGTAGGGAAAATGATATATGGGAATGCCTGGTAAAACCCGGAAAGAAAGCACGTCCGGGTGCACAGATCACCTTTGGGGACGGTATTTTGACCGGAGAGATCATCGATGTGGTGGATGAAGGAAATCGTCTGATCCAGTTCCACTACGAAGGAATCTTTGAAGAGATTCTGGACCGTCTGGGTGAAATGCCGCTGCCTCCGTACATTACACACAAATTGCAGGATAAAAACAGATATCAGACGGTATATGCGAAGAATGAAGGATCCGCTGCGGCGCCTACAGCAGGTCTTCACTTTACCAGGGAACTGCTGAAAGAGGTTGAGGATATGGGTGTGAAAATCGCACATGTGACACTTCACGTAGGTCTGGGAACCTTCCGTCCGGTAAAAGTCGATGATGTGGAAAGTCATCATATGCACTCGGAATTCTATGTGGTGGAAGAAGATCAGGCAAAAATGATCAATGATACAAAGAAAAATGGCGGAAGAATTATCTCTGTGGGAACCACAAGTTGTCGAACTTTGGAGTCTGCCACCGGAGAAGACGGCGTACTTTGTGCCGGAAGTGGATGGACTGATATTTTCATCTATCCGGGATATCGATTTAAGATGATAGACGGACTGATCACCAACTTCCATCTCCCGGAATCCACACTGCTGATGCTGGTATCTGCTTTGGCAGGGAAAGAAAAAATCATGCATGCTTATGAAGAAGCAGTGAAAGAAAGATATCGTTTTTTCAGTTTTGGGGATGCGATGTTTATAGAGTAAAGAATTACAGTTTATATTGCTCAATTTTTCCAAATTCAATATGAAAGAAATGTCGAATGCTGTCGACCGAAAAAAGATTACGATGAGTGATTACAAATAGAATATAGCAGGAGATATGGTAGAATAATGTAAAAACTAATGAGAGGGGTTTACGAATGAAAAGAATTTGGAAAATACTATTGACAATGATGTGTGTCATCGTGATGTTGACTAATACTGCATTTGTTGCATTTGCACATTCAGGAAGGACAGACAGCAGTGGGGGTCATCATGATAACAAAAATAAAAGTGGTCTCGGCAGTTATCATTATCACTGCGGTGGTTATCCTGCACATTTGCATGAGAATGGATACTGTCCATATACTGATGTATTACCTTCCAGTGTAACAATGAGTGCGGAGAAAACAAGTTTGCGTTATGGAGAAACATCAAGTATTAAGGCTTCTGTATCACCATCAAATGCATGCGATCCATATGTGTCATGGGAAACCAGCGATTCGAATGTAGTAACTGTCAGTGATGGAAATATTAAAGCTGTCGGATATGGTACTGCTACGATTACCGCCAGCTCATTCAATGGAAAAACTGCCAGCGTCAAGATTACAGTGAAAGAAATAGTGGCAGAAAGTATAAAAATTGAGAAATCAAAAGAAAATATATATATTGGCGAAATGTGTCATTTATCAGCAATTATAACACCGGAAGATGTTGACAATACTTCGATTACATGGTTATCCAGTGATACTACGGTTGCTGCAGTAGATGAAGAGGGAAATGTAAAAGGGCTTGCGCCAGGCACAACAGAAATTTCCGCAGAGACAAGCAATGGAAAAAGGGATGTTCTGACTTTAACTGTTAATGAAGTTGTTGCCGAAAAAGTTGAGATATTAGCAGACGAAACGATTATTCATGGAGATCATATGCAGGCAGAAGCCAAAATTTATCCCGAAAATACTACAGATCAAAATATTACTTGGGAAGTAAGTGATTCGAATATTGTAACAATGGATCAAAACGGAAACATTGAAGCTCATAATGTTGGAAAAGTGACAATTACTGCGGTACAAAAGGATGTCAGTGCATCTTATGAGATTGAGGTGCTCCCAAGAAAAGTTGAAAAAATTAGTATTATTTCAGGTATTGAAGGAAAAATGAAACAAGGTGAAACAGCTTCGTTATCTGCGGAAGTAACACCTGTGAATGCAACATACCCACAAGTGTTTTGGAAATCCAGTGATCCGGATGTCATCAATATTGATGAGGAAGGAAATATTGAAGCAAAATCTATGGGAAAGGCAGTTATAACGGCATACACTCAGGATGAATGTATAGAGACATATGAAATCGAAGTGCAGATGTCGAATGCTGGTGTAGCAATGATTTTAGGGGGAGCAGCGGCTGTTGGTGTAGGCGGTACCATGACTGCTCGAAAAATGAAAAAGCGCTCGAAAGGATAATTCAGTAATAATCAGGCTGACGTTTAGTATGTGATCATAAACACATGTTTGTACGTCAGCCTGTTTTCATATCACTATTTGGTAATTAGTTTTTCAATCTGATTCAAAATCTGATAAAAGATCATTGCAATAACACATAAAATTACGATGGACATCAGCATCCAGTCCAGCTTAAATACCTGGCTGGAATAGATGATCAGATATCCTAATCCCTGTTTCGCACCGATAAATTCTCCGATTACCACTCCCACAAGGCATAGGCCGATATTGACTTTCATTACACTTAAAAGAAAAGGGACAGAAGCCGGAAGGACTACTTTGAAAAGAGTATCTTTTTTTCCGCCTCCCAGTGTGTAGATGAGTTTGAGCTCATCCTGATCAATTTCCTGAAATCCGGTATAAAGACTGATAATGGAGCCAAAGATGGCGACAGACATACCGGCGACTATAATAGTTTTCATATTTGCACCGAGCCAGACAATCAGAAGTGGGGCAAGGGCAGACTTTGGCAGACTGTTTAGTACAACCAGATAAGGCTCCAGAATGGAGGAAAGTCTGGGGCAGAACCATAAAAGGATGGAGATTCCAACACCAAACAATACCACAAGAAAAAAACTGGCAAGTGTTTCAAAAAGTGTGATACCAAT
Source organism: Lachnospiraceae bacterium (assembly GCA_004556655.1). GTDB lineage: Bacteria > Bacillota > Clostridia > Lachnospirales > Lachnospiraceae > Oliverpabstia. Next base: position 13,086 of record SFGF01000030.1, read on the forward strand.
ATGATTCAGCAAATCCTGGTATAAAAGCATATGAATAAAGGTCGATCCGATTCGTGATGGACTGCAGAAAATAAAAGAATCAATCCACCCTAAACGTGCACTGATTTCCCAGAGGAACAGGAAAATGAAAAACAACAGAATCCGCATGATGCGGATGAAATTTTTCTTTTTCATCTGATTCCGTAAATATTGTTGTTGAAAAAAAGATTCAGCCATTATAATTCAGCTCCTTCCAGATCTGATTAAAATAATTCTTAAATCCGGGAGCACTTCGGGAATTCATGGGGGTTCGATTTTCAATCCCCAGTTCTATTGGCAGTTCGCAGCGGACTGTGGCAGGACTTTTGGACAGAACGATCACTCGGTCAGCCATACTGATTGCTTCTGATATATCATGAGTTACCAAAAGTGCTGTTTTTTTCTCTTTGCGGATAATTTTTCCGATATCATCACTTACATTCAGACGGGTCTGGTAATCCAGAGCAGAAAATGGTTCATCCAAAAGAAGAAGAGAAGGTTCCAGGGCAAGAGTACGTATCAGAGCAGCTCTCTGTCGCATTCCACCGGATAGTTGAGAAGGGCGGGCCTGTTTAAAATCTGAAAGACCATAATCAAAAAGAAGCTTCTCTACCCGTTTTAGCCGATCCGGTGTCATTTTCTTTTGTATTTCCAACCCCAGAATTACATTTTCATATACTGTTCTCCATTCAAATAAATGATCTTTCTGAAGCATATATCCAATGGCAAGTTTTGAATCCTGCAGAGGGTTTCCGTAGATAGTGATAGAGCCCTGTTCCGGTCGAAGAAGCCCGGCAATCAGATTCAGCAGGGTACTTTTTCCGCAACCGCTGGGACCTACCAGTGCAACAAATTCTCCTTCATCTACGGAAAAACTAATATGTGAAAGGGCAGGAATTTCTCCATCCATGGTATGATAGGATATTCCGATATCCTTAAGTTCCAACAAAGACTGCATAAGTATCCTCCCCATAAGGAAAATCAACAAAACTATTCTGATATAGTATCATATGAAAAAATGTGATTGAAGTTACTAAACAGAATTTGTAAATCTTAAGAAACGATTACAAATGTGTAATATTTTTGGTAGTTGGTTGTGGTGGCACGAAATTTCGGATATAATGTCTATATTGTAAAAAACAGGTTAAGAAAGAGAACTTTATAATGAAAATCAACAAAAAAATATTGGCAAATGGTATCTTTCTCCTCCTCGTCTTTGCACTTACTTTGTACGGAGTTTTTTATGGTGAAGATCTGAGACAGATTAAAGAAGCGATCCGTGATACAGATGTTAGATATATCATCCCGGCGATCGGATGTGTTGTATTTTTTATCTGGGGAGAATCGATTATCATACACTACCTTCTGGGAACTCTGCAGTTTCAGCTTGGCAAATGGAAATGCTTTCTGATTTCGTCCGTAGGATTTTTTTTCAGCTGTATCACTCCATCGGCGAGCGGCGGACAGCCTATGCAGATGGTATATTTGAAAAAAGAAAAAGTGCCGATCCCCATATCGTCACTGGTACTGATGGTTGTTACGATTACCTATAAAATGGTTTTAGTGTTACTGGGAATTTTTCTTCTGGTATTTCAGCACGGATTTGTACAAAAATACCTGCAGGAAATTATGCCAGTTTTTTATTTGGGTTTATTTCTTAATGTAATCTGTGTGTCAGTTCTTCTTTTATTGGTTTTCCATCCGATGTTGATGAAGAAGATCATGACGAAAGGATATGAATGGCTTGTTAAGCTTCATCTTGTTCGTCATGCATCATCCAGAATCAAAAAGCTTGATGAGTCTATGGATCTGTATCATGAGACGGCAGATTATTTTAAGACACATTTCCGGGTGGTCGTTTATGTATTTTTGATCACCTTTGTACAAAGGATTGCTTTGTTTGCGGTCACTTATTTTGTATACAGGTCATTTGGTCTTAGGAAAATCGGTGGATATGATCTGATCATGCTTCAGGCAGTTATTTCCGTGGCTGTGGATATGCTGCCACTTCCGGGAGGAATGGGAATTTCAGAAAAGCTGTTTTCCATTATCTTCCGAACTGTATTTGGAGCTGCGCTTCTTTTACCGGGAATGATATTAAGCAGGGGGCTCAGTTATTATACGGAACTTTTGCTCAGTGCTGTGATGACAGTAATCGGGCATCTTACTTTAGGCCGAACAAGAACAGCGGCACAAAGATAAATGGAAAGGTTGTGGGAACAAAAGTGATAGGTTTTTATAATTATACGGTGATACTTACATATATTGGGCTGTTAAGTTCTATCGCAGGCATGATGTTTGCGGTAAATGGATGGTATAAGGCAGCACTGCTGTGTCTGGCGTTTTCCGGACTCTGCGACATGTTCGATGGAAAAATCGCAAGACGAAAAACGGATAGGACAGAGGATGAAAAAAGTTTTGGAATTCAGATTGATTCTCTTTGCGACATGGTCTGCTTTGGAGTATTTCCCATACTGCTTGCCTATTCTCTGGGGATGAATGGCCCAATCGGAATCGTGATACTGGCAATCTATGGTGTATGCGGCGTGATACGTCTGGGATATTTTAATGTGATGGAAATAAAAAGACAGCAGGAAACTTCCGAAAATCGTAAATACTATAGTGGACTTCCGATCACATCCATTTCGGTAATCATGCCGCTCGTATATATGATAAGGACTGTGATGGTTCGATATTTTTTCCTGCTTTTGCATTGCAGCATGCTGGCTACAGGAATGCTTTTTGTGGTGGATTTTAAGATGAGAAAGCCGAAAAATTCTACGCTGGCTGTTCTTGTCATCATAGTAGCGCTGGCTTTGCTTCGAATATTTCACGTATTTTAAGGAGGCGGATGTATGAAATATGCAGACAGACAAGGAAACTATTGGGAAGAAACATCATTTCAGGACAAATTTCTTGAGAAATTATACGGCTGTGCTGCAGGAAGAATATTGGTTAAACTTTTGATACAGTCACCGGTATCCAAGATAGGAGGTCTGTTTTTAGATGCATCGGTTTCCAGATTATTGATCCCGGGATTTGTCAAACGACATCATTTATGTCCTGAACAGTGGGAGAAGCAATGTTTTTCCTCTTACAATGATTTTTTTACAAGAAAATTAAAAGAAGGGGAACGGCCAATCCCGGAGTCAGAAGATCTTTTTATCAGCCCCTGCGATGGGAAGCTTTCTGTATATCCAATCAGTGAAAAGGGAAGATTCCAGATCAAACACACCGGATATACACTGATCCAGCTTCTGAGAAATCAAAAACTGGCGAAGCGATTTCAGAACGGTTCCATATTCATTTTTCGCCTTACAGTGGATGACTATCATAGATACTGCTATGTTGCAGATGGGGTCAAATCAAGTAATTATCGGATACCCGGTGTCCTTCATACCGTGAATCCTGTGGCAAATGATCAGGAACCGATCTATAAAGAGAATACACGAGAATACTGTCTGCTCCATACCACGCGATTTGGCACAGTACTGATGATGGAAGTGGGAGCATTGATGGTAGGGAAAATCCATAATTATCATGGGGCCGGAAAAGTAAAGCGGGGACAGGAAAAAGGCAGATTCGAATTTGGTGGTTCAACAATCATCCTTCTTACCGAACCGGGAAAAGTACAAATTGACCGTGATCTTCTTAAAAACAGCAGACACGGTTACGAAACTGTGGTAAAATCAGGGGAAGCCATTGGGCGGAAACTATAAAAGGAAGCGGATGAATATGCCAAATCAAAGAAACTACCAGAAAGAAATGGAAAAATCAATAGAAGAATTTACGAAGGAGGGGGAAGTACCCTCCTTACTTTTGCATAGCTGCTGTGCACCTTGCAGCAGTTATGTGCTGGAAACACTTTCCGAAAATTTCCGGATAACTGTATTTTATTACAATCCCAATATTTATCCGGAAGAAGAATACTGGAAACGTGTAAAAGAACAGGAAAGTTTTATTAAGCGACTTCCAGTCCGATATCCGGTGACGTTTCTGGAAGGTGTGTATGAGAAAGACAGATTTTATCAGGCTGTAAAAGGTCTGGAAAAGGAACCGGAAGGAGGAGAGCGCTGCAGTGTCTGTTTCAGGCTTCGTCTTGGGGAAGCGGTGAAAGAGGCGGTAAAAGGAAACTTTGATTATGTGACTACTACACTTACGATAAGTCCTTTAAAAAATGCCCGGAAGCTCAATGAAATCGGGGAGGAACTTTGCAGGGAACAGCCGGTAATATGGCTTCCTTCGGATTTTAAGAAGAAGAACGGTTATAAACGTTCAACAGAGCTTTCAAAAGAATATGGAATGTACCGACAGGATTATTGTGGCTGTGTATATTCTGTTCGCTCCGAGAACAGAAATACTTGCATAATTTAGAAGGCAGTGTTAAAATTTATTGGTACTTTACCGTATAAAAGCAGACAGTACCATAGAAAAATAGAAAGTGAGATTATAGTATGGCTCAGTTATGGGGAGGACGTTTCACCAAAGAAACGGACAAACTTGTTTATAATTTTAATGCATCCATCGGTTTTGATCAGAAGTTTTTCCATCAGGATGTACAGGGAAGCAAAGCCCATGTGACGATGCTGGCAAAGCAGGGGATCCTGACGGAAGAGGAACGGGATGTAATTTTAAAAGGACTGGATTCCATCGTTGCTGATGTGGATGCCGGAAAGCTGGAGATTACCAGCGAATATGAAGATATACACAGTTTTGTGGAGGCAAACCTGATCGACAGAGTCGGAGATGCAGGGAAAAAGCTTCATACAGGAAGAAGCCGCAATGATCAGGTGGCTTTGGATATGAAACTTTATGTTCGGGATGAGATTCAGGAGCTGGACAAACTGGTAAAGCATCTTCTTGAGACTTTGAATAAGATCATGGAAGCGAATCTGCACACCTATATGCCGGGATTTACTCATCTGCAGAAAGCACAGCCGATCACACTGGCTCATCATATGGGAGCCTATTTTGAAATGTTTAAAAGAGACAGAAGCCGTCTTTCTGATATATACGACAGAATGAATTATTGTCCGCTGGGAAGCGGTGCACTGGCCGGAACCACCTATCCTCTGGACAGAGAGTACAGTGCTTCTTTGATGGGATTTGAAGGACCTACCTTAAACAGTATGGATTCTGTGGCGGATCGTGATTATGTGATTGAGCTGCTTTCCGCTCTTTCTACGATCATGATGCATCTAAGCCGTTTTTCTGAGGAAATTATTATCTGGAATTCCAATGAATACCGTTTTGTTGAGATTGATGATGCTTACAGTACCGGAAGCAGTATCATGCCCCAGAAAAAGAATCCGGATATTGCAGAGCTTGTAAGAGGAAAGACAGGTCGTGTCTACGGAGCTCTTATGTCCATTCTTACTACCATGAAAGGGATTCCGCTGGCATACAATAAAGATATGCAGGAGGATAAAGAACTGACCTTTGATGCCATTGATACAGTAAAAGGTTGTCTGGCACTTTTTGATGGAATGCTTTCCACTATGAAGTTCAGAAACGATGTGATGGAAAACAGTGCGAAACATGGATTTACCAACGCTACAGATGCAGCAGATTATCTGGTAAATCATGGAGTACCTTTCCGTGACGCTCATGGTATTGTCGGCAGACTGGTTCTTTACTGTCTGGATAAAGGAATCTCTCTGGATGAGATGTCTCTGGAAGAATATAAAGCCATCAGTCCTGTATTTGAAAACGATATTTACGAGGCGATCAGTATCCGTACCTGCGTAGAAAAGCGCATGACCATTGGTGCTCCCGGTTCAGAAGCAATGGCAGAGGTTGTGGAACGGAATAAAAAATATTTAACTGAAGAATAAAAAACAGTTGCATTTTTTAAAGAATTAGTATAGTATTACGTAGTAAATACAAATGTACGCGGCAGAAGAACACGACAGGATAATGGAATCGCTTCAGGGAAAGTTCGACCGCAGAAGATAAAGTGCATTGAGTAAATCATAATGAGGAGTGAAAGTGTGATGAACAGCAAATTAAGAGTAGGTATTTTAGGAGCTACAGGTATGGTAGGACAGAGATTTATTTCCCTGCTTGAGAACCATCCCTGGTTTGAGGTAGTGACAGTGGCAGCGAGCCCAAGAAGTGCAGGAAAGACATATGAAGAGGCCGTTGGCGGACGCTGGAAAATGGATACTCCGATGCCGGAAGCTGTTAAAAAACTGGTGGTTATGAATGTAAATGAGGTGGAGAAGGTAGCTTCCACTGTTGACTTTGTATTCTCCGCTGTAGATATGTCAAAAGAAGAAATCAAAGCAATCGAAGAAGAATACGCAAAAACAGAGACACCAGTTGTTTCCAACAACAGTGCTCATAGATGGACACCGGATGTACCGATGGTAGTGCCGGAGATCAATCCACAGCATTTCGATGTAATTGAATTCCAGAAAAAACGTCTGGGAACTACCCGTGGATTTATCGCAGTAAAACCGAACTGTTCGATCCAGAGTTATGCACCGGTTCTGACTGCATGGAAAGAGTTTGAACCCTATGAAGTAGTTGCTACTACATATCAGGCAATTTCAGGAGCCGGAAAAACTTTCAAAGAGTGGCCGGAAATGGTAGAAAATATTATTCCTTATATTGGTGGAGAAGAAGAGAAGAGTGAACAGGAACCTCTGAGACTCTGGGGCAAGATTGAAGATGGTGTGATTGTGAAAGCACAGGAGCCGGTGATCACTTGTCAGTGTATCCGTGTTCCGGTTCTGAACGGACATACAGCAGCTGTATTTGTAAAATTCCGCAAGAAACCAACAAAAGAACAGTTGATTGAAAAATTGGTGAACTTCAAAGGGTTCCCGCAGGAAGCAGAACTTCCAAGTGCTCCGAAGCAGTTCATCCGTTATCTGGAAGAAGACAACCGTCCACAGGTTAAGATGGATGTAAACTATGAAAACGGTATGGGAATCAATGTTGGACGTCTTCGTGAAGACACAGTATATGATTGGAAATTTGTAGGATTATCTCACAATACTGTACGTGGTGCAGCTGGCGGTGCGGTACTTTGTGCGGAAACACTGAAAGCAAAAGGATATATAACTGCAAAATAATAAGAATGACAAGAACCGGATGATAAGAATTGTCCGGTTCTTTTCACATACGAAAAGGAATACATACATGATAAACAAATCAACGATTAAGAGAATGGCCAGAAGTGTTACCTACCAGAAAGGAATGGAACTATACTATAACAGGAACTTTTTAAGCTATGATGTCAATTCTTATGTGGATGATTACGGAGATGAAATAAGAGAAGTAACAGCAACGGCGGAGGGAAGCTATCACAATGAATATGACGTGGAAATCACAATCAATGAAACTACTTCAGAGATTGTAGAATATTATTGTGACTGTCCTGCCTTTGAAAACTACGAAGGTCTGTGCAAACACTGTGTGGCAGCACTTTTAGAGTATCTTGATCGTCGGGAAACCATACGCAAAAACAATGAAAGTGCAGATTTGGAGAGGCTTCTTGGAGGATATGGTGTTAAGAAGGGAAATGAATGGAAGGCACCGATGCCTGAAAGGCAGACCAGTCATGAATTGAAACGTATACTTTCCCGGTGCACGCTTCGGGAAAATGCAGCTTTTCTTCCGGAAACAAATGCAGGTCAGGTGCATCTGGAACCGATTTTGACCTATGGGTGGAGTGGATTCGCGATTCGATTCCGGATCGGGATCACACAAATGTATGTGATGAAAAATATTTATAAATTTGTCATGGATCTTCAGGAAATGAATACGGTTTCCTATGGGAAAAAGCTGGAATTTCTTCATTGTGTGGATGCTTTCGATGAAGAGAGCAAAGATTTGATTCATTTTATGGAAAAAAGCATCACTTCCACGGAATTGGAATACTACCGGCATTATGGAATTGTCATGCGGGGAGAAGCAAAATCGATCGCACTGAGTGAATCAGAACTTGATGAAGTTATGAATTTGTTTGAGGGAAAAAGTGTTCGAGTAGAATATCAGGTTGGCAGTAAAGTGGAGGATATGATCTGTCAGGTGGTGAAAGAATCTCCCAGACAGAAAATCAGTATCCGTGAAGAGGACAAAGGAATTGTCCTGCAGCATAAAACAGCAAAAGGTATAAAAGGAATTAACTATGTGTATTATGTATCGCAGCCCCGTACTGCAAAGATTTATATAGTTGAACGAAAAGATACAGAGAATCTTGAAGAGTTTCTCAACTATATGGAAGAGCGGAAAGGAAACGACGTATTTATCGGGAAAGAGGAATTGCCTGCATTTTGCTGTAATGTACTCCCACAGCTTGAGAAGTTCTGTAATGTAATCAGAGGAGATTTTATGCCGGAAAAATATCTTCCTGAGAAAGCAAAGTTTCAGTTCTATCTGGATTCTCCTCAGAGGGATATGATTTCTTGTCGTGCGATGGCTGTCTACGGGGAACAACAGTATAATCTATTTCCGGCGTCTGACGAGAATGTAGGAAAACAGGTCAGAGATCTGCAAAAAGAAGGTTATGCGAAAACCTGTATATTAACATATTTCTACGCTTATGATGAAAAAGGCGAAACCATGGTTTTACAGGGCGAAGATGATATGTATCGTTTTCTTACAGATGGTATTGAAATACTTAAAGGCGTGGGAGAAGTATTTATCTCGGAGCAGTTAAAGAAGATACAGGTAATCAGTAAAATGTCTGTTCAGGTGGGGGTCAGTCTCAGCGGCAATCTGCTTCATATGGAAATCGGAAGTGAACAGTTTTCCAGGGAGCAGCTTGCTGAAATCTTATCCAGATATGAGAAAAAGAAAAAATATTATCGCCTGAAATCCGGTGATTTTATCCGAATGGACGAGGATGAGATGCAGGTGTTATATGACTTGAAAGAAGATCTTTTACTGACAGATAAACAGCTGAAAGAGGAGATGATTTCCCTTCCCAGATACCGGGCCCTGTATCTTGACGGAAGGCTCAGGGGAGAAGGCATTCAGATCAGTAAAAACAGGGAATTCAGGCAGCTTGTCCGGGATATGAAAACCATAGAAGACAATGATTTTGAAATACCGGATTCCCTGATTCCAATACTGAGAGAATATCAAAAGACAGGTTTTCTCTGGATGAAGACTCTATGTTACAATCAGTTTGGAGGAATCCTTGCTGATGATATGGGACTTGGGAAAACGTTGCAGACGATTGCATTTCTCCTGTCTGAATTTCAGGAAGCAGGGACTGATAAAAGATACGCTCTCATTATAACTCCTGCATCTCTGGTTTATAACTGGAAAAGTGAGTTTGAAAAATTTGCACCTGAACTTATGGTGCATACGGTTGTGGGAACGTTAAAGGAACGGGAACAGATTTTGTCAAATCTGGAAAATCAGGTCATCATCATAACTTCTTATCAACTATTATACAGAGATGAAGAACAGTATGAAAAAATTCCGTTTGACTATCAGATCATAGATGAAGCCCAGTTTATAAAGAATCAGGAAAATCAGACTACTAAAGCGGTGAAATCTGTGGATGCCCGATTCCGTATGGCACTAACCGGAACACCTATTGAAAATAAGCTCAGTGAACTTTGGAGTATTTTTGATTATATTATGCCGGGATTCCTTTACAAATATCAAAGATTTCGTAAGGAGATCGAGACACCGGTTGTAAAAAGTCAGGATCAGAAAGTGATGGAACGCCTTCAGAAAATGATACAGCCGTTTGTTCTTAGAAGAACGAAAAAAGAAGTGCTGAAAGAGTTGCCGGATAAAATCGATAGATGTATGTATGCACAGCTGGAAGGTGAACAGAGGGAAATCTATCTGGCACATGCGCAAAGACTGCAAATGCAGCTGAAAAATCAGACGGAGGAAGAGTTTAAAACATCTAAAATACAGATACTTGCGGAAATAACCCGTCTCAGGCAAATCTGCTGCGATCCGGCTTTGTTTTATGAAAAGTATAACGGTCCGTCAGCAAAACTGGATTTATGTATTGAACTGATCAAAAATGCAGTAGAAAGCGGGCATAAGATTCTGTTATTTTCACAGTTTACGACTATGTTGAATCGAATAATAAAAGCTCTGGCGGAAAACGAAATTTCCTATTATCTGTTGACTGGAAAAACATCCAAGGAAGAACGGGCAGCAATGGCGGACAGCTTTAATAAAGATGATACTTCTGTTTTTTGTATTTCTTTGAAAGCAGGCGGTACCGGACTGAATCTGACAGGAGCAGACATGGTGATCCACTATGACCCCTGGTGGAACGCGGCGGTTGAGAATCAGGCAACAGACCGTGCACACAGGATCGGACAGCAGCAGGTGGTAACCGTGTATAAACTGATCGCCAGAGACACGCTAGAAGAAAAAATCATAGAACTGCAAAGCAAAAAGAAAGAACTGGCTTCTCAGGTAATGGGAGGCGAGGGAATCAGTCAGGCATCCTTCAGTAAAGAAGAACTGCTGCGGCTGCTGGAATAATTATAAATTGTATGTAGAAAAATCCACTGCACACATTGGTTTTGTCCATTGTGGCGGTGGATTTTTTTGCGGTATCATGGGATAATGATGAGGATATTCTCAGAGAGGGGTAAAATTAACATGAAACATCTTCATTCAAAATCTATATTCGGACAATTGGTTATTTTTTCATTATTAATAAGTCTTGTACCCATTATTATAATCAGCATCTTTTTATTTCGCAAATTGGAAAATATGGTGATTGAAGAGCTGGCGGATTCCCATGGTCAGATTGTATCGCAGTATACAAAAAATATAGATGAGAAGCTGGAACAATACAGGAACAGTCTGGAAGTCATATCCAATAATACCTTAATAGTAAATACACTTCAGAATGAGACTGGAAATGTATATGACAAAGGTCAGATCGTCAGTGAAGAAGTTTCAAAATCACTGCTCCTTGAGAAAAAGAATGAAATCCGTAATTGTGTTGTTTATTCTCTTGTGGCGGAAAATGAAATATATGGTCCCAGTGTAACCATGATGGAGGAAGGCAGTCGGGAAGGCTGGTATCTGAAAGAAAGAGCCATGAAAGAGGGGTGGTTTTCCTATTTTGCGCTGGAAAATAAACAACCAGTTCTGTCTTTTGTTAAGAATATTGATCAGGTGAATTTCAATGACTTTTCCCGCCGACAGTTGGGAATTGTAAAACTGGATATTGACATGAAAAAACTATTCGAACCGGCCGTTCAGACCGGTGGGGAGGAAGCTGCTTATGATGTCATAGTCTATGATGACAGTTTTAATATTTTTTATTCTACAAATACGAAAAAAGATAGCGTTTTCTCTGATTATATAAAGCATATTAAAAATAAAAATGAGAACGACACGCTGATACAGGAGCTGGATGCATATGTGCTGGGAGAGGAAGAACTGGAATCATATGGTTTAAAGCTGTTGTTTCTGTTTGATAATAAAGAACTGGAACAGAGAAAGCAGGAAATTGTGCTTATGGTATTTCCTCTGATTATTTCAATTGTACTCATTGTAGTAAGCTGTGTCTATCTATATAGCCGGGATTTTTCGTCCCGAATAGAAATACTGGTAAATAAATTTAAAACAGCCGAGACAGGAGATCTGACAATCAGAAATCCTATAGAGGGAAAGGATGAGATTGCTGTTCTGGATCAACAGTTTAGTCACATGCTGAAAAAACTGGATCAGCTGATAAAGAAAAACTATATTCAGGAACTGGAAAACAAAGAGACACAGTTGAAAAATCTGCAGCTGCAGATCAATCCTCATTTTCTGTATAATACACTGGAAACCATAAGTTCCCTGGCGGCTATCAAACAGGTCTTTGTAGTCTGTGATATGTGTCAGAAGCTGGGTGATATTTTCAGGTACAGTCTGGGAAAAAATTATGGAGAATATGTTACTCTGGAACAGGAACTGGAGTATACGAAAAACTACATATTTATACAGAAGATACGTCTGGGTGACCGGCTTGAGGTATTCTATGATATTGAAGTCTTTCCGGACCAATGTAAAATTTTGCGATTTATTCTTCAGCCGATTGTTGAGAATGCAATTCTGCATGGATTAGGTAACATAACAGGAAAAGGGACACTGGAAATTTCGGCTTTTGAGCAAAAGGATATGCTAATTCTCAAAGTTATGGATGATGGCATAGGCATGGATGAAGAAAAAGTTGAAAGTTTAAATATATATATAAACAGCAATGGGCATAAAGAAGATACAAAAAAGAGTATTGGTATACGGAATGTTAATCAGAGGATAAAACTGGCATGCGGCGAAAATTATGGTATTACGATTGAAAGTCGGCCATATCGGGGAAGCAGCTTTACAATACGGCTGCCCATAATCAGGGAAGGTGATATAAATGAGACATAATCTACTAATCGTTGATGATGAAGAATTGATTCGTCACGGGTTAAAAGCACGAATTGAGTATCTGGAAATTGATGTAGATGAGATTTTTGAGGCAGAGAATGGAAATGAAGCTCTGGAAATGGTTGATCTGCATTCGATTGACATTGTTATCACAGATATCAAAATGCCTGATATGAACGGTATAGAGTTGATACAGGAGATTCAAAAAAGAAAGAATGGAATTCAGTTTGTGGTATTAAGCGGTTATGCGGAATTTTCTTATGCTGGAACGGCGATTCGGCTTGGAGTGAAAGCATATCTCCTAAAGCCTTTGTCCAATGACGAGTTGAAACAAACATTTCAGAGGCTGTATGAAGAAATGGAAAGTAACGCTAAAATGCGTTATATCGAAAGACAACAGAAAAAACTGGACAGAGAAAAACAGGAATATCTTCTGGAAAAGGATATTAATGCAATCTTTGCCGGAGCAACGGATGAGGCACTGAGTGTTGATATGCTGGAACACATGATGAATCGGAATGAAAACCATGCCTTTCACAAAAGCTGTGTGTATCTGGCGATTATTCACGTTGACAAAGAAAGTTATAAGGATAATGGATTTCATAAGGTGGATCATGAACTGATACGTTTTTCCGTTAAAAATGTTTTCTACGAAGTGGATTCGTCCTGCGAAAAAATTATTGTAAACAGTTTGTCGGACTATAATAAACTATATGGTATTTTCATCATGGATGATGAGAAACGGCTGCGAAACGAAATTGAACGGATTTTTCTGAAAATGCGGTCTGTACTGGAGAAAAAAATGGAGATTTATCTAACATTCGGCGTAAGCCGTTGCGCTGGAGATATCCGCATTGATTCTGTAAAAGAGGCACAGAGCGCACTGAAACAGCGAATTATTTATGGCAATTCCAACCTGTATTTCTATGAAGATATAAGAATCATGAAGAAACAGCAGTTTTCTCCATCGCAGATGCATCTTCTGGAACAGTATATTGGTAAAAACGAACTGCATAAGATAAAAGATTTGCTTTACGATATTTTTTCGGAAAGAATGGTTCGTGAGTATGGGACACCATATATCCGAATCATGTGGGTGCGTATACTGAATCTCATTCTCCATCTGTATGGCAGAAAATCAGGTCATTGGAGTGGAATTGAGAAAGCTCTGATGAATTTCAATCTTCCGGATCAGATACAGTCCGTTTCAGAGATTCGACAGAAAATTATAGAAATTATCATGAGTTGTTTCAGGATGGAAGATATGTCAGAGATTGATGGCAAGACCAGGATTCAGATGGCAGTTCAGTATATCAAAGAACATTACAGTGAAAATCTTACGGTAAATGATCTTGCGGAAATATTTAACATGAGCCCGAATTATTTTTCGTCTATTTTCAAGAAGGAGATCCATCAGTCTCCGGTGAATTTTATTACAGGCATACGCATAAAAGAGGCACAGGAGATGTTGGTATCTTCGAATTTGAGTGTGGCAGATATTGCGCAGAAAACAGGCTATGAAGACGGACAGTATTTTTTCAGGGTCTTTAAAAAGTATACAGGGATGACACCTTTACAATATCGTGAGAATAATTGTCAGTTATAAGCTAAGAAACAGCAAAAGGAGATAAAGGATGGAAAAACGGACATTATACCATGAGGGTACATTTAAAAAAGGGAATTTGCATACGCATTCTACCCGTTCTGACGGAATCAATACACCGGAGGAAATTGCTGCCCATTATCAGAAAAAAGGTTACGATTTTCTGGCAATCACAGATCATTGGGTTTATGGAACCCACGAAAACCTGAACCGGCAGGATTTTCTGGTATTTCCCGGCACGGAACTGGATATTGAACTTCCTGGAAGGAAAGATCATCACCTGGTTGGCTTTGGATTGCCGGAAAGTAATAGAATACCGGATGGTTATACGTTTGAAGAAGAGCGAAAAGGAAATACATTGTGTACTGCAGAACGTATCATTGAGTATTTCGGACAGAGAGGGAATGTGACTATATATGGACACCCATACTGGTCAAAGGTTGATTCTACAGATATTAAGTATCTGCAGGGGATGATCGGAATGGAGATTTATAATCACGGTGCAGAAATAGAGGGCAATAACGGAAATTCGGAAACATATTTCGATCATTTCCTCTTTGTAAGAAACAGAATTTTCTGTTTCGCCACTGATGATGCTCATGATCTCGGGGAAAACAGTCTGGGTGGATTTATCATGGTAAAAACAAAAGACTTTTCTCATAAGGGGATTTTGCAGGCGTTGACAGACGGTAGCTTTTATGCTTCCAATGGTCCTTTGATATATGATTTTTATGTGGAGGACAAAACGGCAAAGATAGTCTGTGATTCCTGTCAGGATATCTATTTTCAGACACCCCACAGAGTGAGTCATTTATTTAGTGAAGAACAAAAACTTACATATGGTGAATTCGCATTAAACGGTGACGAGGAGTATGTAAGAGTGACAGTTAAAAACAGCAGGGGACAAAAGGCCTGGACACAGCCTGTCTGGCTGTGGCTGTTTTAGATACGTACCCCACAGATAGTGTAGAAAAGTCCACCTCTTATATAAGTTCTGTCCATTGTGACAATTTTATATAAATTTTATAATGTTGTTATCATCAAAGAAGGAGGAGAACTTATGCAAGCAGCAAGTGTTGGGAAGCAAAAGAAGTATAAGCCGCCCAAACAGTCTCTGAAAAAAAGACTGATCCGCTTCTGGCCTTTGTATGTGATGCTGATTCCGTGTGTCATATACTATGCATTGATCTGCTATGTGCCAATGGCAGGTTCTGTACTGGCTTTTAAGGATTATTCTTTTAAAAAGGGAATCTGGGGAAGTCCATGGGTGGGGTTACTGTATTTTAAGACGTTTTTCACTAACTATGATGCGCCTCGCCTGATTCTGAATACTCTCAAGATCGGTATGATTAAATGTATTCTGGAATTTCCATTTGCGATTATACTGGCACTTTTGCTGAACGAACTTCGGAACATGAAGTTCAAAAAAGTGTCGCAGACAATCACGTATCTGCCGCATTTCCTTTCTTCAGTTATTATCGTTACCATGCTGCAGAGAATCCTGGCACCGAATACAGGAGTTTTGAATCAGGCGATTGCAGCTCTTGGCGGTGATGGAAGCAAATTCTTTCTTATGGAGGCGGATTATTTTTACAGAATCCTGTTTTCCATGGATTTGTGGAGAAACATCGGTTGGGATTCCATTATTTATCTGGCAGCAATAAGCAGTGTGGACCTTGCACTGTATGAAGCGGCCGAGATGGATGGATGCGGTAAACTGAAAAAGATGTGGCATATTACGCTTCCCAGTATTAGGGGAACCATCGGACTTTTGTTTATTATGGGTATCGGCGGATTACTGTCTTCCGGTGTAGAGCAGATATGGCTTCTGCGTACTCCAGGCAACATGTCGCTGGCGGATACACTGGACGTCTATGTAGTAAGGGTAGGTCTGCAGGGAGGACAGTTCGGCTATGCAACAGCTATCGGATTGATTCAGGGCGTTGTAGGATTGATTCTGGTAGTAGTATGTAACAAAATCTGTAAAAAACTTACAGAGGTAGGACTTTGGTAAAAGGAGGTATTCTATGAAAAAGAAAATGGTAAAACAGCTTATGGCAGGTGCCATGGCAGCAACAATGGCGGTTTCTATGCTGGCAGGATGCGGCGGCTCCGATGACAGTAAAGGAACTGAAACAACTAAAAATGACACAACAACAGCAGAGGAAGACAATTCTGACAAACCGGATACCTGGATTGCAGACAGAACTATTACGATTCAGGCATATGTAGATGATATTGGAAATACACTTCCTTCAGATTTTAACAGCACTCCGACAATGCAGAAAATCACAGAACTGACAGGTATCAAACTGGACGTGAAATATACACCTGGTGACAGTGATGCGAAAGTTATGGCTTCTCAGCTTGCTTCCGGTACAATTCCGGACGTAATTATTTCTTACCTTGATAACTCAACAAGACCGGAATTTCCTCTGCTTTTGAAAGCTGCAAAGGAAGAGATGTTTGCTGATGTATCAGAATATATGAAGAACAGCAAAGTGTATTCCAAGTATTATGAGGAAGGATATCTGCCTGCTGATACTTACAAAAATATCGTTTTCCGTGATGACCTGGATGGTGTCTATCTGTGGCAGATGAATATTGATGAGGTTGACAGATCTCTGGAAATGATTCCGGAAGAAGAGTATGTGGGCGGAATGTATATTCAGAAAGCAATTGTAGATAAACTTGGTATTGATCCAAAAGAAATCAAAACACAGGATCAGTTCTATGACCTTCTCGTGAAAATGAAAGAAGGCGGCTTTAAAGATGACAATGGTAACGACATCTATCCATTAGGACCGAAATATTGGGGCGGTTCTGTAGATGCGGTAAAATACATTACAACCGGATATCGTTGGGGTGTAAGCAAAGATTACAATATTGATGACGACGGCAATGTAAAACATGTGGCTGAGACAGATTATGTATATGATCAGATTGGCTTTATCAGAAAACTTCTGGATGAAGGTCTGATGAATCCTGAATTTTTTACCATGGACAGTACTCGTGCAGAAGAAGTTTCCAAGAATAAAAATTCCGGTATTATTGCCGATGTACATAACTACGAAGAAATTATCTACGGAAGTGATGACTGGGTACCGCTTGGACCGCTGAATGATATTCAGGGTGATAATAAGGAAATCGTATCCGGTAAAGGTGGACGCGGATGTATGGCTATTTCTGCAGAGGCTGAAAATCCGGAAGAAATCTTTGCATTTTTTGACTGGCTGTCTACTCCGGAAGGACAGATGATTGCTCAGTATGGTGCAGAGGGAGTTACGTATGATCTGGTTGACGGAAAACCTGTTCTGAAAGATGAAGTACTGGAACAGCTCAATGCAGGTAATAGTGATTATCTTATCAATGATGTAGGATCTGGTTTTGGTGGTTCAGGTAATTATTTCTTTGAATTTGTTCTGACAAATAAGAATAACATGGATAACTTTGGGGAATCTCGTCCTGGTGCTTCCGCTGGTGAATCAGCATTTGGTCGAAGCGTTGAGATTGCGAAAGAATATGCACCTGAAAAGAAAATGATTCCTGGTCTGGAAGCTACTGCTTATATGTCAGCTGATGAACTGGCAGATGTGAAACTGCAGATGGATCTGTTGAACTGGGATGAGACATTTGTACAGGCTTGTTTTGCTAAGTCTGATGATGAAATGAAGGCAATTGTTGAATCCTTCCGTGATCAGCTGAAAGCTGCAGGGGTAGAGAGGTTTGAAGAATTTGTAAAAGGTGTATACGAAGAAGATCCGGAAGCTGTTAATTTCTATCATTAATAATTACTGCTGTCCTGTACACAGGACAGCAGAAGTAAGAAAGGATTGGCTGAATAATGAGTAAGAAAAACTCGACTCATGGAGCTACAAAAATAAAAACCAATCTGACGGATACAGTGATTCAGATTATAATATATCTTATTATAATTGCTTTGTGTCTTATTATTCTTCTTCCATGTCTGAATGTACTGGCTTTATCATTTAACGACGGGAAGGATGCTGCACGTGGTGGAATCTGGTTCTGGCCGAGAGCATTTACTCTGGACAATTTTAAAGAAGTGTTCCGTGATGGAAGTATCAGTAAAGCTTATGTCATTACAATTGCAAGAACATTAATTGGTACCTTTTTAAGCTTGCTGGTAACAACTCTGGCTGGTTTTGCTTTGAAAGAAAAAGATTTGCCGGGAAGAAAGATCCTTACAATGCTTATAACATTCACCATGCTTTTTGGCGGTGGTATGATTCCCACATATATTCAGTATAATAATCTGCATCTGCTGAATTCGTTTTGGGTATATGTGGTGCCAAGCCTTGTGAGTGTAACCTATCTTTTGATGATACGTACTTTCTTTGAAGGGATACCGGACAGCCTGGAGGAATCTGCGAAACTTGACGGCTGTGGATATTTTAAAATCTATACGACGATTATGCTTCCGTTAAGTAAACCTGTTATTGCGGTTGTGGGACTTTATACAGCTGTTAATCACTGGAATGACTGGTTTGCCGGAGCTTTCTATGTCAATGATCCGAATCTGTGGCCTGTTCAGACGGTACTTCAGAATATGCTGACAAAAGCCATGAACGCACAGCAGGAAGTATCTTCAGTAGCACAGGCTCTGGCTCATAATGCTGTAGCCGTGACCTCGGATTCACTGAAAATGGCAGCCGTTGTAGTGACCACAGTGCCTATTCTCTGTGTTTATCCTTTTGTACAGAAATATTTTGCAAAAGGTGCTATGATTGGGGCAGTAAAAGGTTAACATGAGTATTTAAAAGTGTAATATAATGTATTGATAGAAAAGATTCTTTGCCTCGCTCAACAGGATATGCTAAGATGTGTATGAGTGAGACAGGAATCTTTTCTTTATAAAATACGGGGAAAAGATTCGTGAATTTTTGTTCTATTTGGTGAGGAAAGAGATGGTAAATATGAGCGAAAAAAAGTGGGATATTTATGTATATGGAGATGTCAATATCGATATTGTGATACCGAATGTTGAAAAGTTTCCGCAGCCGGGACAGGAAGATGAAGTGCCTGTAATGGAAACTTTTGTGGGCGGAGGTGCCGCTTTGTTTACACTGGGTACAGGAAAACTGGGACTGCATCCTGTGTTCCAGGGAGAGATCGGTGATGATTGTTATGGGGAAATGATTCGAAAAACCTTTTGTGAATGTAATGTAGATGATTCACTTTTGCTGACAGATAGTTCACAGAAAACAGGAATTTCTCTTAGTTTTACCAACGAAAAGGATCGTTCTTTTCTGACGTTCCGGGGAACAAATGAGAAGTTAAGTATCGATTCTGTTAATGTGGAACAGGTGAAACAGGCTTCACATATTCATGTAACCGGATATGCCGGTTCTTTGAATCATGATTCATATCTGATATTTTTAAAGAAAATAAAAACAGAAACGCAGGCAACTGTTTCTTTTGATCTGGGCTGGGATTCTACAGGAGAATGGAATCAGGGAATCTATGAATTATTCCCATATATTGATGTATTATTTATGAATGAGACAGAAGCGGTGCATTACAGCAGAAAAAGTGACGCATATGAAGCGGCAAAGGATTTTGCAAAACATTGTCGCTTAGTAGCAATTAAAATGGGAAAAGAAGGATCCATTGCAGTAAGTGACGGAACACTTTATCAGGCATCACCATATAAGGTAAAAGCGATTGATACCACAGGTGCAGGTGATTCATTTAATGCAGGGTTCGTGTATGGATATTTGAAAGGAAAGTCTGTGGAAGAATGTCTGAAGTGCGGAAACGGATGTGGGGCTCTTTCAGTGACCGTACTGGGAGGCAATACAGGATTTCCTACAGAAGAAAAGCTGATGGATTTTATTAATGAATAACAGCATGGGAGGATTAGGTTATGAAGATTGCAGTAATCGGCGGAGCAGGGGTAAGAACTGTTATTTTTATCAATGGACTTTTAAAACGTTATAAAAAATTGAATATTGATGAAGTGGTTCTTTATGATATTCAGGTAGAAAAGCAAAGAATCATTGAAAAGCTTTGTAAACATGTAGTGAATCGGAAAAATGAGGAATTGAAAGTTTGGGCTGTATCCGACCCGGTGGAAGCGATTAAAGGTGCAGACTATATTGTTACTACGCTGCGAGTTGGAGGTGACCACTCCAGAGTAGTTGATGAGACGATTGCTCTGGAAACAGGAGTAATCGGTCAGGAAACGACAGGTGTGGGTGGATTTTCTATGGCTGTTCGTACCATTCCGGTTTTAAAGGAGTACTGTGAACTGATCAAAAAATATGCGCCTGATGCATGGATTTTTAACTTTACCAATCCATCAGGGCTGGTGACACAGGCTCTTCGCAGTGCCGGTTATGATAAAATCATTGGAATCTGCGATGCACCAAGCAGTACAAAATTCCGTATGGCACATGATCTGGGAGTAACAGAAGATGAACTTTATGTAGAATTTTTCGGACTAAACCATCTTTCCTGGATTCGCAGTGTGAAAAAGAAAGGACAGGAAATTTTACCTGAACTTTTGGCTGATGATGAATTCTTACAGGGAGTTCAGGAATTTTCCATGTTTGATCCGGAACTTCTCCGTTCTATTGGATTTTTGCCGAATGAATATTTGTATTACTATTATCACCGTGAAAAAGCATTAGAAAATATTATCAAATCCGGTGCTACGAGAGGGAAAACGATTGAATCTGTAAATATCAAAATGATGGAAGAATTGAAAGCAATGGATATTGATGCAGATCCGGAAGGTGCCCTTCAGATTTTCCTTTATTATATGCAGGTTCGTGAAAATTCTTACATGAGCATTGAATCTGGTCTGGCAAAACGTCCGCTGTTGGAAAAAGGTCAGCTGGAAGTGCCGGATGGTATGGGATATGCCGGCGTTATGCTTGATTGTATTGAAGGTATGCAGAGTGAGGAAGGAAAATATCTTGTGCTCTCTGTAGAAAATCATGGAAGTATTCCGGGGCTGGAAGATAATGATGTAATTGAAACAACCTGTCTGGTTTCTAAGGACGGAATCAAACCGGTGAAAGTTACAGAAGTGCCAGAGCATTGTTATCTTCTGATGCGTTTGATTAAGATGTATGAAAAACTTACGGTGGAAGCAATCAATACCCGTTCAAAAGAAACAGCAATTCAGGCTCTGATGCAGCATCCACTTGTTAATTCTTATTCACTGGCGAAGGAACTGGTTGCAAAATATGATGAAGTTTATGGCGGTATTTTTCAATAAAATGTAACAGGTTTATCCTAAACTGGAGGATGAAATGAATATAAAAATAAGCAGCGTAATGCTTGAGGAAACAGCATCAATTACTGTAGAATCTGCGGACTGTCTTCTGGCTTTATGCCGGAAACTTGGAAAGGAAAGAAAAGGGGATGCTCAGATCCTTATGAACTTTCCGGTGAGTTCTTCTGAAAAGCTGAAAGAAGTCTTGGAAACGGCAATCTGTAGTCTGTATGACGGAGCCTATCAGTTTTCAAAAAACGGAATGAAACATTTACAAAAAAATCAAGTATTTGATAAACGTGATGATCTTTCTGATTTTGGTGACGGTACCTGTATCTTTGTGACAGATCAGATAGAAGAGGAAGAAAAAAAAGCTGTTATCAAAAGAGGGCAGGAACTGGGAATCTGTAAAGGATATGCCAGAATGCTGGGAAATCTTCCCAATAACTATCTTCATACGGAAGATATGGTCTGTTATGCCAGAAAGTTGGCTGAAAGTCTTGGGACAGACTGCCAGGTGTTTGATGATAAAAAGCTTCATGAGATGGGATGTGGCGGTCTTCTGGCTGTGAATCAGGGCAGCAGCAGAGAGGCTGCCATGGTTGTGCTTCGTTATGAAGGTGCACCGGGAGAAGAGATGATAGGGCTTGTAGGAAAAGGTCTGATGTTCGATTCCGGCGGATATCATCTCAAATCCATTGATGGAATGAATGGCATGAAATACGATATGTGTGGTGCTGCCGGAATTCTGGAGAGCTTTGAAATTCTGGTCAGAAGAAAATTGAGAAAAAATCTCATTGCTATTCTTATGCTGGCAGAGAATGTCATCAGTCCGGATGCAGTGAAAATGGGTGATGTGATCACTACTCTGGCGGGGAAGACAGTAGAAGTCTACAATACGGATGCAGAAGGACGTCTTGTTCTGTGTGACGGTATTACCTATGCGCAGCAGCAGGGTGCAAAAACGGTACTGGATCTGGCTACCCTTACCTATTCTGCACAGGCAGCTCTTGGCGATGCAGTCACTGGCTTATTCGTAAACAACGATGAGTTATGGAAAGACTGGAAGGATGCTGCCAAATATACCGGAGAGAAATATTGGCGTCTGCCTCTGGATCCGTATTATCATAATTTACTTAACTGGTCTATTTGTGCGGATTTTTCCAATTACGCTCCTGGAAAGGGAGCTGGAGCCAGCGTAGCTGCATGTTTTCTGGAAAATTTTGTGAATGAAGAAACGCAGTGGATTCATCTGGATATGGTGGGACCGTCTGTTGTTCGTTCAGAAACAGAAGAAATGTCAGAAGGAGCCAGCGGTGCATGCATCTCTACCATTGTAAAATTTTTAGAACAATAAGATTTTACCTAGATGATTTTGATAAATGAGAGGAGACTGCAAAGATGAACTTTACGTTTGATACTTCCATATCCAGGGAGGTACTGGAAAACTATCTCTCTCGCAGTGTGACTGCGGCGGGATTGTATGAGAGCGATACACTGGAAGATGATCTTCGTGCAATAAAAAATATGGGGGCCAAATTTCTTGGGAGAGCATCCGGAATCTGGTATATGATGGAAGAGGATGAGGAACATTTCAGAAAATCAAAAGAACTTGCTGATAAAGTTCATGATCTGGATCCGGAAATCATACTTCAATCCTGTATTTTTGAATGGATCGTAGAGAGAATTCAAGAGATTAAGATTCCAGCATATGTATTTGAAGCATTTGGAATGGAACCGGAAAATCGTACATTTTGTCTGGAAGAAACACTGTTTCCGGAAAAACCAGCCGGATTTACAGAACTTCGGGACAATGATTCGACAAGAAGCGGCGGAATTCCGGATCTGTCCCGGCTGGAAACAAGAATGTGGTTTTTCTATCGAGCAACCCGATATATAGATTGCGGTTATGAAGCCCTTCATATGGGACAGATTCATCTTTATACAGCCAATGACCCGGGTATGAAAAGAACTTCGGAATTGTTTGAAATGATCCGTGAATATGCCCGTCTGCACGCAAGGCGTCACAAAATACTGTTGGATGCCCATACCCATGGAGTAAATATCCGTGGAAAACTGTTGTTTGATTATCATGCCATGCCGTTTACACGTATGCCTCTTCCAGAAGTTCCCGGGGAAGAACTGGTTCTTGTGCGGGAAGGATATAGTGAAGGCGGAGAAAATCCAAATGGATGGTCTGCATCGGCTATGCCATATCTGATGGAGTATGATAACTGGGGCGGTCTGGTGGTAGACAACCGCAGCAAATACACAAGAGAAGAACTTGCCTGGAAAGACTGGTGGGGATATGACCAGATTGCATGGTTTGCCAACCAGCCGCTCGAGAGCAGAAATCATTTTCTGGAATATACATACAAATGGGTGGAAATCAATAATCCGAATGCCTATTTTGAAATTCCTTTCCGGAGAATGCTCAGTGACGGTGCTCTGAAAATGAAACGTGTGGATAATGGGCAGGAGGAGATACAGCATTTTTATCAGATCAATCAGCCAAGTGTGGATTGCCCTAAGGGATTCGGTCAGGAAGAACTTGCAAAACGTCTGTGGGAATCCGGTCATGAACTGCGTAAGAAAGCTTCCAATCCTGAAATGTTGATCGACTATGGTGCAAGAGATATTTATGATGAGAATACAGGAATGAAACTTCCGGAAAAGATTGTTGTGTATGGAAGTTTTCAATCTCATGTGGGTGCAATCAGGAATGATTCCAACAGTGAGACAACCCGAATGTACTACATTGGTGATAATACGTATACCCTTTCTGTGGTGATTCCGTTTGCGGGAACCTACGATTTCTCTGTCGCCACTTACGGAACGCTTTCTGCAACTTACCAGATGGATGGATATCCCAGAAGCGGATCTGCCAATAAAGCGTATTTTACTACAGAAAAAGACAATACTGTGGTACGGTTCCGGTATCGGTTTATTACCAATGAAGTGACAGTGGAAATGTTTGAATAAATGAAACAGAATGCTTTATAGTCCAAATCTACTGACAAAACACAGGTCAGAGATTTGGACTATTTCAATGCAGTCAATATTTTAGAGAACAATAACCGGGCTTACACACACCAGGTTTTCCATGATTGGTTCTTTTTCATATAATTTGGGAATGATACTCAGATCACAGCCAAATTCCGACAATGGTATCGTGTCACTCAGGTGACAGGTTATTGTCCGGGATGTTGAACGTAAGGTAATGAGATAGCTTTCCTCCTCAGGCTGCTGATATCCCGGTTTTCCGGTTTGTTGTACAGAGAAAGAAAGGATATCGTTCTGGATATGTGTGAGAAGAAGAGGTCCTTTGCTCACCCAGGTCTTCTGGCTGCGGATTGCAGTATCCAATTCTTTTGCAATATCTCCATTTTCCTCACCCTGAATATAAGTAGAAAAATGCCCATGAAGAGAACTGTTTCCGTGAAGATCCATTCCGCAGGTGGCGGCAATACGTTCTCCTGCGAGAACAAGATTTTCCCAAAGAAGGAGACCGCGTTCATTTACTTCATGGAGTGGTTCCAGGTTGTTGGATATTTCTATAAAGTCACAGCAGGAATAATCAGTCATATCCATCTCAAAGCGGCATCCCCTTGCAAATGGCCATCCCATCGAATAGGGATGTGCGATACCGGCAAGAGCACCTTTTTCCCTTACAGCCTGGAATAGCAGTTCCGGCTTATGTCTGTTTATATTTTCCCATGGAACATATTCATACAGATTCAGACAGAGAATATGTCCATAATAAGTAGTATATTCCATACCATAGATACAGGATAGGGGAAGAGCATTTTCTTCCAGTATTTTTTTGATTTTACTGTGTCCGGATATTGTATTGTGATCAGTCAGAGCAAATGCATCCACATGGTCAGCAACCATAAAGTCGGTCAGTTCCCGGCAGGTAAAAACCGCATCCGATTCCGTCGTATGATTATGTAATTCCAGTCGTTTAAACATATATTGAGCTCCTTCCTATCGTACCCTTACCGTAAGGGAATAGTCTGTATTATCCAAAAGTACGGAAAAAACGATCAATGTCACCTTCAACACACCTTCAATCTTCGACTGAGGAATACAGCCATCAGAGGCCTCCCCTTTTGTAATATGCATATGACGGGTGGTGAGCTGTTTGTGAACACAGCCGATAAACTCATCATTCAGTGTGGCAAGGGTATGAATCTCTGTTTTGGTACCATGACGAATGGCATCTTCTATCTCTTCGTTGGAAGAGAAAAACCCGGGATATTCCGTTTTACAGTACTCTGTAAGTTCCTGTATCCGTTCTTTTGTCAGATCTTCCGGTCGAAAATATTGGGGGCTGAAAGCAAACTCAATATCCAGTTCGTCCCATGACTGATCAAGACAGACAGTATAAGAAATCTGTCCGATAAATTCTTTGCATAGTTTTCCTTCTACATGATAGATGGTTTTCATATCATTCATGATTAAAAATCTCCTGAATTTTTATAATTATTATATAACTGCTTTTATGTTCTTTCGCTCATCGGCAATTCCTTTTACTGTCATCATAGCTTTTGAGATACTATGTGTCAAGTGGACAAAACTTCGTAAAGGAATAGGTATGAATGTGTAGAATTGTCTATCAAAAAAAGTAGTTTTTTCTATTTTTAAAAATGAAGATTCTGTCTATAGTGTGCTATATACTAAGAGAGGATGGTAAAAAATGGAAAGATTGAAAAAAATTAATAATCACAAAATAACAAGTTTATTATTCTGGCTGTGTTGGTTTGCGTATTTTACTTCTTATATCGGAAGATTAAATTATTCTTCTGCTATGACGGCAATGATTCAGGAAGATGTTCTTACAAAGAGTCAGGCAGGATTTATCAGTATGATGTATTTTGGGGCTTATGGAATCGGGCAGTTATGTAATGGCATTCTGGGAGACCGTATGCATCCGGGGAAGATGATTTTTATAGGGCTTTCTGTGGCATCAGCAGCAAACATGATCATGGGATTTCTTGGAAATAATTATCTCATGGCACTGATCTGGGGAATAAATGGATATGCACAGGCGATGATCTGGCCTCCGATCATCCGTATTTTTTCTGAAATGTTAAAATCAGAGCAAAAAATGAAATTTTGTATTGATATTGTATCTTCACAAGTCGTAGGAACACTGGCTTCTTATCTGATTGCAGCTGTGGTTATCTGGATTATCGGATGGAAAGCTGTATTCGGAACTGCCGCCATATGTCTGGCTGTTATAGCTTTGATCTGGTACTATGGATTTGGAAAAGTAGAACGATATTCCAGAAAATTCGGAAGTGATGTCGAAGAAAATAATAGGAAAAAATCCCAAATAGAAGAACAAATAAAGTTTTCGGATTTGCTGTTACATACCGGTCTGTTAGCTGTACTTGTTCCGGTGATTGTTCATGGAGTATTGAAAGATGGAGTTACAACCTGGGTGCCAACTTTTATAACGGAGAATTTCTTTACGTCTCCTTCTTTTTCCATATTGATTACTACAGTTCTGCCCATAATAAATCTAACCGGTGCATATGCGGCACGTTATGTTTTTAAAAAATGTGGAGAAAGAGAAGTTATGGCATCTGTTGTTTTCTTTGGAATTGCAAATATATCTCTCATAGGAATCTGTTTTGTAAAGGGTAGTTCCATCGTACTCACTGTCATTCTGTTTGCTGTCATTACTGCATCTATGATGGCTGTGAATACATTATTCGTAAATATATTTGCTCTACGATTTGAATCTGTTGGGAGAGTTGCTACTGTATCAGGATTGCTGAATTCTATGGCATATCTTGGAACTGCGATTTCAACCTTTACGATTGGTGTGATGGTAGAAAAACTGGGCTGGAACCTGACCATCGGAAGTTGGGTTGCTGTAACTGCGGTGGCCTTAATATTATGCATCAAATACAGAAAATGCAAATATTGCATTGCCCAATTCTAAGATAAACATTATACTTTTTGAAATCGTAGAAGCCGTGCAAAAAACAGTAGACCATTTTAGAAGCAGGCCGTTCCCCTTCAGCTAATCGCTAACTTCGACATAAGACGCTCCGGAGAGCCGTCGCGCCTCAGTCTACGTAAGCGCTGGACGCCTAAGTGTGTGGAGCAAGCTGCCAGTGGCAGGTTGCGGAGCTCTTCAGGCTCACTTGCTCCAATGCTTCTAAAATGGATACACTAACTCGTCGGTTTCTTTACTTATATTGCTCACGAATCTAAAAGTATAGCAGATGAGATTTAAAGACAAGCTTTGATTTTTTCAATCATTTCTTCATATTCTGCATCACTCAGATATTTCTTGTCCGGGTTCATCTGGAAAACGCCGCCCCATTCATCCTGTCCTTTGTACTTTGGTACAAGATGCATGTGGAGATGGCAGCCTGTGTCACCATATGCACCGTAATTCACTTTGTCCGGCTGAAATGCCTTATGAATGGCTCTCGCTGCTCTTGTCACATCTGCAAAGAAACGATTTCTGTCCTCGTCACTGATATCATTTTTTATTTTTCTTTACTTTCGGACTGAAAACCATTATACTTTTTAACTATCGGAGGACAATACATGAGCAAATCATTATTTATCGCAGAGAAACCAAGTGTTGCCCAGGAGTTCGCCAAAGCACTGAAGGTGAATGCCCAGAGGCGTGATGGTTACCTGGAATCAGAAAATACGATCGTGACATGGTGTGTAGGGCATCTTGTCACCATGAGTTATCCTGAGGCCTATGATATAAAATACAAGCGCTGGTCATTGGAGACTCTGCCCTTTTTGCCGGGTGAATTTAAGTACGAAGTGATACCGGCAGTAAAAAAACAGTTTGAAATTGTAAAAAGCCTTTTGAATCGTCCGGATGTGACAACCATCTATGTGTGTACGGACTCCGGACGTGAAGGAGAATACATATACCGGCTTGTTGCCCAGATGGCAGGTGTGAAGGGCAAGCAGGAGAGGCGAGTCTGGATTGATTCACAGACGGAAGAGGAGATTCTCAGAGGAATCAAAGAAGCAAAAAATCTGAGTGCCTATGACAACCTGAGTGCATCTGCATACCTGCGGGCGAAAGAAGATTACCTTATGGGAATTAATTTTTCCCGTTTGCTGACGCTTTTGTATGGCAACAGTATTTCCAATTATCTGGGGACCAAATATCAGGCCATATCCGTTGGTCGTGTTATGACTTGTGTGCTGGGTATGGTGGTCAGAAGAGAGCGGGAGATCCGAGAATTTGTAAAGACTCCCTTCTACCGGGTGCTGGGAAAATTTTCGCTGGAAGGAAAAGAATTTGACGGTGAATGGCGTGCCGTGGAAGGCAGCCGATTCTTTCAGTCCCCCTATCTGTACAAAGAAAATGGTTTCAAAGAGAGGGAAAAAGCCGAAGAACTTAAGGCTATTCTTCAGCAGGAGAGTACGCTTATTGCACCTCAGGAAGGCATGCATACGGTTCTTGACAAAATTGAGAAAAAGAAAGAAAAGAAGAATCCACCACTACTATATAATCTGGCGGAACTTCAGAATGATTGTTCCCGGATGTTTAAGATTAGTCCTGATGAAACACTGCGTGTTGTTCAGGAGTTATATGAAAAGAAACTGGTCACTTATCCAAGAACAGATGCGAGAGTTTTGTCTACAGCAGTTTCCAAAGAAATTACAAGAAATCTGAACGGGCTGCTTCGCTTTCCTGTTGCACAGGCATTTGCTCAGGAAATTCTTGATAACGGAAGTTATAAGGGGCTTG
Source organism: Lachnospiraceae bacterium (assembly GCA_004556655.1). Taxonomy (GTDB): domain Bacteria; phylum Bacillota; class Clostridia; order Lachnospirales; family Lachnospiraceae; genus Oliverpabstia. The sequence continues at coordinate 42,060 of SFGF01000030.1, forward strand.
CAAAGACAAGATATGTGAATGACAAACAGATCACTGACCATTATGCGATCATTCCCACCGGACAGGGGCTGGGAAATCTGAATAGACTTCCAGCTGTGTCCCAGAAGGTATATCAGGTGATTGTCAGAAGATTCCTGAGTATCTTTTATCCGCCGGCTGTTTATGAGAAAATAAGTCTGGTGACGGCTGTAGGACAGGAAAAATTGTTTTCAAGTTTCAAAGTGCTTGTTGAGGAAGGATATCTGAAAGTGGCAAACGTTCCGTCGCGCAAACAGGAAAACGAAAAAGAAGAAAAGACAGAAGACATTCAGTGTGATGCAGCTTTTTTGGAATATCTGCATAAACTGAAAAAAGGAGCCTTTCTTCCGGTGGAAGCGTTTGAGATTAAAGAAGGAGAAACATCTCCGCCAAAACGTTATAATTCCGGAACCATGATCCTTGCAATGGAGAATGCCGGTCAGTTGATTGAAGATGAAGAACTGCGTGCACAGATCAAGGGAAGTGGAATCGGTACAAGTGCAACAAGAGCAGAAATACTGAAAAAACTGGTTAATATCAAGTATATTGCATTGAATAAAAAAACACAGATCATTACTCCTACCCAATTGGGCGAGATGATCTATGAAGTAGTCAATGCTTCGATTCGTTCTTTGTTGAATCCGGAACTGACAGCCAGCTGGGAAAAAGGGCTTACTTACGTGGCAGAAGGTACTATTACCTCACAGGAGTATATGGATAAACTGGAACATTTTATTCGTGTGAGAGTAAGCGGCGTCCAACAAATGAATAACCATTATACACTGCGTGCAAGATACGATGCAATCGCATCCAATTATAAAAAATGAAAAAGGAGAAATTATTATGAGTATGGAAACCGTAAAAATTGAAAATCTGTATGATCTGAAAGAAACCATTGCAAAAGACTTATTTGAAGGAAAAACCTATCCCTGGGAATTACTTCCACTGATCAAAGAATTCATTATAAAACTGGGAAATACACTGGATCCGGAAGAATATGATAAAGTAGGCGAAGACATCTGGGTGGCAAAATCAGCCAAAATTGCTCCTACTGCATCTCTGAATGGTCCGTGTATTATCGGAAAAGATGCAGAAGTTCGTCAGTGTGCATTCATCCGTGGAAGCGCTATTGTAGGAGAGGGTGCTGTTGTAGGAAACTCCACAGAACTTAAAAATGTCATCCTCTTTAATAAAGTACAGGTTCCTCATTATAATTATGTGGGAGATTCTATTCTTGGATATAAAGCACATATGGGAGCAGGTTCTATCACATCCAATGTAAAATCAGATAAAAAATTGGTAGTGGTACACGGCGGTGATTTTGAAATAGAAACCGGAATGAAAAAATTCGGAGCAATGCTGGGTGACAATGTAGAAGTGGGATGTAATTCCGTACTGAACCCGGGAACCGTTGTGGGCAGATGCTCCAATATCTATCCACTTTCCTGCGTGAGAGGAGTAGTGCCGGCAAACAGTATCTTCAAAAATAAAAATGAGATTGTGGAGAAGAAGTAAGATATCTATGTTATAACTGAAAAAAGCAAAAAAAATCGCATCCTTGTTTTAGAAGCAAGCTGCCAGTGGCAGGTTGCGGAGCTCTTTCAGGCTCACTTGCTCCAATGCTTCTAAAACAAGGATGCGATTTTTTTGCTTTATCTCACGTTACAAACTTTTCTGTACCTTATTGATTACTTATACTAACAATTCAATTTATTAAGATCCTGATAGAATTCAGGATAGGAGATTTCTACGCATTCACTTCTTTCAATGGTTGTCTCTCCCTCAGCGGCAAGTCCTGCCACGGCGAAGGACATGGCGATCCGATGATCCAGCCTGCTGTCGATGACGGAACCGTGCAGTGGTTTTCCGCCGTGGATGATCATACCGTCATCTGTTCCTTCTATATCACATCCCATGGCAGTCAGTTCTTTTACCATAATATCCAGGCGATTGGATTCTTTTACTTTCAGTTCTTCGGCATTTCGTATGATAGTCGTTCCCTCAGCAAAAGCGGCAAGCACAGCAATTACAGGGATTTCATCAATCAGTGTCGGAATCAATTCTCCCTCTATAACAGTTCCATGGAGAGGGCTATACCGTACAAGAATGTCAGCGGTTGTTTCCCCTGCCGATATACTGGTATTTACAAGCTGAATATCAGCACTCATTGCTTTGCAGACACGTAAAATACCATCACGGGTAGGATTGACTCCTACATTTTTAATAAGAATCTCGGAGCCGGGTACTAAAAGTCCGGCAACCAGAAAATACGCAGCAGAAGAGATATCACCAGGTACGGAAATATCAAGACCATGGAGCTTCGGATCTGGTTTTATGGAAGCCGTGGAGCCTTCACTGGTAATTTCAGCTCCAAAATGTGAAAGCATCAGTTCCGTGTGGTTACGGGAAAGGTAAGGTTCCGTCACAGAGGTAATTCCATCTCCATAAAGTCCTGCCAGCAACACACAGGATTTTACCTGTGCGGATGCAACGGGAGAATCGTAATGAATGGAATGCAGCGAGTGTCCCTGGATCGTAAGCGGCGCACAGTTATTTCCCTTTACACTCTCGATCGAAGCTCCCATCATGGATAAAGGCTTAATTATGCGTCCCATCGGACGGCTCTGAATGGAAGCGTCACCGGTGAGGGTGCTTGAAAAATCCTGACCTGCAAGTATTCCGGAAATCAGGCGGGTAGTAGTACCGCTGTTGCCGGTATCCAATATTTCTGAAGGAGCAGAAAGACCATGCAGTCCTTTTCCGTGAATAAGAATTTCCTTAGTGTTATTTTCTATCTGAATGCCCAATTTGCGAAAACAGGAAATAGTGGAAAGGCAGTCAGCTCCCTGTAGGAAATTGGTAACTCGTGTAGTACCTTCTGCCAGTGCCCCGAACATGACTGCACGGTGGGAGATTGATTTGTCTCCTGGTACGGTAATTTCACCACGCAATGGATGTATTGCTTTTTGAATTTTCATAGCTGATCTCCTTCATAAGTTATCGTTTTTTGATCGTATAATTATGTTCATTCAGAACATTTTCTGCTTTGATACAATCTTCTTCTTCGTAGAATTCGATTCGAAGTACTCCTTCTTCAAATTCACGGTTATGGATGATTCCAATATTCTTTATATTGATATTGTTATCTGCAAGAAGGGTAGCAATAGCTGCAATTCCACCTGCTTCATCGTAAAGGTCACAATAAACCGCATAAACTCTGTCAAGGGCACCTTTGGTGGAATCAGGAAGAGAATTACGATACTCTCTGGAAGAAGAAAACATGTCATAAAGTTCGGAAGCGTCACTATTGTCAACCCAACACTTGGCCTGAACGATCAGGCGTATAAACTCATCCAGCACTTTTGAGATCATTTCACGGTTTTCCAGACAGATCTGCTGCCACATGACCGGAGAAGAAGACGCTATTCTGGTAATATCTTTAAAACCACCGGCAGCGATCAGTTTCATATATTCTTCAGGAGTATCCATCTTATGAACAGCGTTGACAAGAGCAGATGCAATAATATGCGGCAGATGACTTACCGCTGCTGTAATATAATCATGCTCTTCATAAGTAAGTACAAGAGGAATAGCTCCAAGAGAACTGATCAATTCCATAAAATCAGTGAGACGCAGGATATCAATTTCACCGCCGGGAGTTAAAATGTAATAAGCATTCTCAATCAGATAATCTGTGGCACTGTGATAACCTGTTTTTTCAGATCCTGCCATAGGATGTCCTCCGATAAAATGTCCATCCATTCCCATTTCATGTACTGCCTTGTGTATCTCGCCTTTTACACTTCCTACGTCCGTTACAATACATCCGGGAGATATCTTATCTTTCAGCCAGGACAGATAAGATATATTATCGTTGACAGGTGCACATAAAAATATGTAATCACATTCGGAAAATCTGGAATCTTCTTTCATACATTTCACATCAACTACTCCTTCTCCGATGGCAGCATCGAGAGTGGCTTCTGTTCTTGTATAAGCATAGATCCGGTAATCCGGATGGAATCGTTTGATGGATTTGGCGATCGAACCGCCGATAAGTCCAAGACCGATAAAACCGATATGGAGTGATTCTTTCATCAAAAAAATCCTTTCATCAAAATATTTCTCCGGATCAGTTATCCGGAAACTGTATTCATTGTAAAGCAGCAGAAAAGAAATGTCAATAATTTAGCGCTTTAAAGTGTAAAATGGAGTCGGAAGAGTACGAATTGACCAGAATAATCAGATTTTAGAGAAAAATCCTTGTAAAAATGATAAATAGCAAAAAATAAAAGGAGAAAATAATTGTCAATATTCTATAAATTACTTGAAAAATATATAATCTTTTAGTAGAATATAACCATACTAATTTTTTGGAGGTATTACATATGGACGTTTTTAGAACAGACCGAATAAGAAATGTAGTGCTGCTTGGTCATGGCGGAGCAGGAAAAACTACACTGACAGAGGCTATGGCTTATCTTTCAGGTATTACAAGTCGACTGGGTAAGGTAACAGATGGCAATACCATCAGTGATTATGATAAAGAGGAAATCAAACGTAAATTCTCAATCAGCACTTCTACAGTTCCGATCGTATGGGATAAGGTAAAGATTAATATTCTGGACACACCAGGCTTCTTTGACTTTGTAGGTGAAGCGGAAGAAGCAGTAGCTGCAGCAGATGCAGCTGTTATCGTTGTTTCCGGAAAATCAGGAGTTCAGGTAGGAACACAGAAAGCATGGGATCTTTGTGAAAAATACAATCTTCCCCGTATGATTTTTGTAACAGAGATGGATATTGATAATGTAAGTTATCGTCAGGTAGTGGAAAGTCTGACTGAGCTGTACGGAAAGAGAATCGCGCCTCTTCACATGCCTATTCGTGAAAATGAAAAGTTCGTGGGATATGTAAATATCGTTAAAAATAAAGGACGTAGATATATTGAAAAAGATAAAAAAGAAGAGTGTCCGATTCCGGATTACTGTGTAGAATATCTGGAAAAATACCGTGAACTTCTTCTGGAAGCTGTTGCAGAGACCAGCGAAGAATTTATGGATCGTTATTTTGAAGGCGATGAGTTCTCGGTAGCTGAGATTTCAGCAGCTCTTGCTATGTGTGTAGGTGACGGAAGTCTTGTTCCTGTATGCATGGGATCTCCTGTAAACCTTCAGGGTGTTAAGATTCTTCTGGATGATATCTGCGGATATTTCCCGAGTCCGAATATGAGAGAACGTGCCGGTATCCTTAAGAATACCAGCGAAATCTTTGAAGCAGATTATGACTTTACAACAAGCAAATCTGCAGTAGTATGGAAAACAATCGTTGATCCGTTCCTGGGCAAATATTCTCTGCTGAAAGTTTGCTCCGGTGTTATCAAATCCGGTGATACCCTTTATAATGTAGATCAGGATACAGAAGTAAAATTGGGCAAATTGTATGTGATGGAAGGTTCCAAACCAATCGAGGTTCCTGAGCTTCATGCCGGTGATATTGGAGCGGTAGCAAAATTAAATGATCTTCGTACCGGTGATAGCCTTGCAACAAAAACTACTCCGGTTATGTATGGAAAACCTGCAATTTCCACCCCGTATACATGTAAACGTTACAAAGTTGTAAATAAAGGGGATGTAGATAAAGTTTCACAGGCTTTGTCCAAGATGGCACAGGAAGATCTGACCATGAGAGTTGTCAATGATTCCGCAAACCGTCAGTCTCTGATCTATGGTATCGGTGATCAGCACATTGATGTTATTGTCAGCAAACTGCAGGAACAGTATAAAGTGAATGTGGAGATTTCCAAGCCGAAGGTTGCTTTCCGTGAGACCATCCGTAAAAAATCAGATATTGATAAGAAATATAAAAAGCAGTCCGGTGGTCATGGTCAGTATGGACATGTTAAGATGACATTCGAACCATCCGGTAATCTGGAAGAAGCATACGAGTTTGAACAGATCGTTGTGGGCGGTGCAGTTCCGAAGAACTATTTCCCGGCTGTTGAGAAAGGTCTTCAGGAATCTGTGATTGCAGGACCTCTGGCAGCTTACCCGGTTGTGGGTGTAAAAGCTGTTCTGTATGATGGTTCTTATCATCCGGTAGATTCTTCTGAGATGGCATTTAAGACCGCTACCAAGATGGCATTTAAAGATGGTTTTATGGCTGCTTCTCCTGTACTTCTTGAGCCGATCATCAATATGAAAGTAACTGTACCGGATAAATATACCGGTGATGTTATGGGTGATCTGAATAAGCGCAGAGGTCGTGTGCTTGGTATGAATCCTGATCATAATGGCAATACGATTATTGAAGCTGATGTACCGGAGCTGGAAGTTTATGGATATTCCACAGTACTGCGCTCCATGACAGGTGGTTCAGGTGATTTCTCCTACACATTTGCAAGATATGAGCAGGCACCATCTGATGTACAGGAAAAAGAAATCGCAGCAAGAGCAAGCAAAGTTGCTGAAGGCGAAGAATAGTTAAAGTTTGTATTAAGATGTGCGGCGGGGACTTGACGAAATCAGGTCCCTGCTTTATTGTTGAAGAAAAAGGATTGGAGAGAAAATATGAAAAAAGCAAAATTTAAGATTTTACTTACTTTGCTGGTACTGGTGCTGATCGGTGCGTATTATTATGTGACACTTCCGGCGATCAATATCCATGCGGCTGGTTTCTGGGGCTTTCTGATCGGAATTGTAGTACTGATTCTTATCATATATGCCCTGAGGAAAAAGTTTCACACAGTATATGAAATAAAGGAAAGTAAATTGATGAAGAGCGGGATCACATTGATCCTGGCTATTGTGATCGTATATGTGATTGGCTCCGTGCTGTCTTCCCCTATTGTAAATGCAAAAAAATACAGAAATCTTCTGGAAATCGAAGAAAGAGATTTTACAGAAGATATACAGCCTGTAAATTATAATCAGATTCCGCTTCTGGATCGTGACAGTGCTGCACTTCTGGGAAACCGGAAGATGGGAAGTATGGTAGACATGGTATCTCAGTTCGAGGTCAGTGAGCTGTATTCTCAGATTAATTATAATGGGAAACCGGTACGTGTGACTCCACTTGCCTATGCCAGTACAATCAAATGGTTTACCAACCAGTCCCAGGGAATTCCGGCTTATATTATGATTGATATGGCAACGCAGGATACCAGTCTGGTAAAACTGGACAAACCAATCAAATATTCAGAGGCAGAATATTTGAACCGTAATATTTATCGACATCTGAGATTTCGTTATCCTACTTATATTTTTGACCAGCTCAGCTTTGAGATTGACGATGAAGGAACTCCATACTGGGTATGCCCGGTGAAAAAGTATGAGATCGGATTGTTTGGTGGCCAGACCATCGGAAGAGTTGTTCTTTGTAATGCTCAGACCGGTGAGTGTAAAGATTATGCTCTTGAGGATTGTCCTGAGTGGATAGACCGTGCGAATCCGGCAGATCTGTTGATTCAGCTTTATAATTATCATGGAACACTGATCAATGGATACATTAACAGTATTTTTGGACAGAAAGGCTGTCTCAAATCTACAGATGGTTATAATTATCTGGCCATGGAGGATGATGTTTGGGTATATACAGGTGTCACCTCTGTAAGCGGAGACCGCTCCAATGTAGGATTCGTTCTGATGAACCAGAGAACTCGTGAAACGAGATATTATAAAGTAAATGGTGCCGAAGAATATTCTGCCATGGATTCTGCGGAAGGTCAGGTTCAGAACCTTGGATATCAGGCCACATTCCCGATCCTTTTGAATATTTCCAATGAGCCTACGTATTTTATGGCTTTAAAGGATGGAGCCGGTCTGGTTAAAAAATATGCCATGGTAAATATTCAGAAATACCAGAATGTTGCGATCGGAGACACCGTACAGGCCTGTGAAAAAGCATATATCAAACTGCTTAGTTCAAATGGAATCACTGGTGCAGGAAGCAGCGAGACTCAAAAAGCGACAGGCACCATCGAACGGATTGCACAGAGCGTTATCGACGGTAATTCCCATTTTTATCTTGTGCTGACAGGAAAAGATTTGATCTTTGATGTTCCGGTTCAGGATTATCTTCAGGTAGTTGCACTGAAAGAGGGCGACAGAGTCATGATTGAATACATGGAAGGTGATCCGGTATGTACGGTTCTTGCACTAGAATAGAATCAGAGATACTAAGATTATGATTTAGGTGTCAAAAGTGATTTAATAGATATTGAACTGATACAGCAACGGTGCTATAATAACGGCAGATAAATAATATGCAAAATAGGATTTCATGCGTCAAGTGTTCAGTGGATGGGGAGTTGCCGCAGAAACGAAAAGTTCGTCTTACGATATGAAGTCCGCACCCGTTGCAACATAAAGATGCAATACATCTCGATTGTGAAGGGAACGAAAAAAGGAAAACTTATTATTTGTCCCATAGTGCTCATTCACATCGGGATGTATTTTTTGTATTCAAATTTTTACTGCATTTCTCATACCATATGATAAATGCCTGCATCCCGAGAGTCAGACACTCTTATTAGAATCGCAGAGTGTAATTTTAAGGAGGATTAACAGGCATGATGGATCATGAAAAAATCAAGGAAGGTGTCCGGCTGATGCTGGAAGGAATAGGAGAAGACATTAACAGAGAAGGTCTTCTTGAGACACCGGATCGTATCGCACGTATGTGCGAACAAATCTATGGCGGACTTTATCAGGACGCTTCCGTTCATTTGAACAAGCAGTTTCAGGCAACAAATAATAATATGGTTTTGGAAAAGGATATCACTTTTTATTCTGTATGCGAGCATCATTTGCTTCCGTTTTACGGAAAGGCTCATGTGGCATATATTCCGGATGGAAAAGTAGCAGGTTTGAGTAAGCTTGCCCGCACAGTAGAGGTTTTCGCCAGAAGACCTCAGATACAGGAAAATATGACCGCTCAGATTGCGGATGCACTGGAAAAATATCTGAATCCGAAAGGCGTTATGGTTATGATTGAAGCGGAGCATATGTGTATGACCATGCGCGGTGTACAAAAGCCGGGAAGTAAGACGGTCACGACGATCGTTCGGGGTGTGTTCGCGGATGACTATTCTTTACAGCAGACCTTTTTACAGATGGTCAACCGATAACAGGAATAAACAACATGAAAAGAATACATAAAATACAGAATCATCCTATTTTCAGAGAGCAATATCAATTGCTTGTGGAGGCAGAAAAAGACCGGATTTTCTGCCGTCATACTATGGAGCATTTTCTGGATGTGGCACGTTTGATGTATATCTATGATCTTGAGGATGGAGCAGGAATTGATAAAGAATTAATCTATGCAGCTGCGCTTCTTCATGATATTGGCAGATATGAACAGATCCGTATAGGGACTCCTCACCATATTGCCGGAGCAAAACTGGCAGAAAAGATCCTTGGTGATTGTGAATTTCAACAGGAAGAGATTTGCAAGGTGCAGGAGGCAATAGCCGGACACAGAACCGATCATAATGACGCAGACCAGCATACCTTAACGGCATATCTTTACAAAGCAGATAAACGCTCCAGAAATTGCTTTTCCTGCGCTGCTTATGCAGAATGCAACTGGTCGGAGGAAAAGAAAAACAGGATGATCAACGAGTAGAAACAGGAGAATACTATGAGAATCGGTAATAGAGAATTTGATACGAAGAATAAAACATATATTATGGGAATTTTGAATGTAACGCCGGATTCTTTTTCTGATGGGGGCAAGTTCAACAATCTTGATGCGGCTCTATCTCATGCAGAAGAAATGATTCAGGACGGAGCAGATATCATCGATATTGGAGGTGAATCCACCCGACCGGGCCACATCGTGATTACAGATGAAGAGGAAATATCACGTGTTGCACCTGTGATTCAGGCTGTAAAAGAACGCTTTGATATACCGGTATCTATTGACACTTATAAAGGTAAGGTAGCAGAAGCAGCATTACAGGCTGGAGCAGATCTTGTAAATGATATCTGGGGATTTAAACATGACAGAAAAGTAGCACAGCTGACTGCCCAGTACGGAGCTTCCTGCTGTCTGATGCACAACAGAGCAGAAGCAGTATATGAAAATTTTTTGGAAGATATGGTGAAAGATATGGAAGAGTGTGTCCATATTGCCAAAGATGCAGGCATAGCAGATGACAAGATTATTCTGGATCCGGGTGTGGGATTTGGAAAAACTTATGAGATGAATCTGGAAGCTATCCATCATGTGGATATCCTTCACAGACTGGGATATCCCATTCTGCTGGGTACTTCCCGAAAATCTGTGATTGGTCTTACACTGGATCTTCCGTCTGACCAGAGAGTAGAAGGAACACTTGTCACTACAGTCATGGGTGTGATGAAAGGATGTGCATTTGTAAGAGTGCATGATATCAAAGAAAATAAACGCGCCATCCGAATGACAGAAGCTATACTGGGACGTTAGGAGATGATTTATGGATAAAATAAAGATACAAAATCTTGAAGTGTTTGCAAAACATGGAGTTTTTCCGGAAGAGAATGTTCTGGGACAAAAATTTGTGATTTCGGCTGTTCTTTACACCAGTACCAGAAAGGCAGGAGTCACAGACGAGCTGTCTCATTCTGTAAATTATGGAGAGGTAAGTCACTATATTAAGAATTATGTAGAAGGCCACACTTGGAAATTGTTAGAAAGCGTTGTGGAACATCTTGCTGAGGAAATACTGCTTCATTTTCCACTTCTGAATCAGGTTGATCTGGAAATCAAAAAACCATGGGCGCCCATCGGACTGCCACTTGATACGGTTTCTGTTGAAATATCGAGAAAATGGCATACAGCTTATATTGCACTTGGTTCCAATATGGGGGACACAAAAGGATTTTTGGATTTTGCTGTTCAGATGCTTGAAAATCGCAGCGACTGCCAGGTTCAGATGGTTTCCGATTACCTCGTCACAAAGCCGTATGGAGGTGTTGAACAGGATGATTTTCTCAATGGCGCATTAGAACTGAAGACCATGTTGGATCCGGAAGAACTTCTGGATGCACTGCATGAGATTGAAAAAGCGACACACAGAGAGAGAAAAATACACTGGGGACCACGGACTCTTGATCTGGATATTTTACTCTATGATGACCTGGTTCTTGATACAAAGGATCTTCATATCCCACATGCAGAGATGCATCTGCGGGATTTTGTTCTTATTCCCATGGCACAGATCGCACCCTGGAAACGCCATCCGCTGACAGGAAAAACAATGGAAGAAATGAAAAATAATTTATAATTCACTTTATTTCAATTACAATGTCCAGTAAACCAATACAAAATTGGAGGTGAATCATATGCAGAAAAAATTATCTGAAGGGGAACTTCTGGATAGTAACGGCAATCTGACAGAAGCAGGGTATGCTACTTCACTGGTCAAAGTATATGACCGTAAAAAAATAAAAGCAGGAAAAACCCGTATTAAAGAATGGGATTACTATCTTATTTACAATCAGCAATTCGGGGTTGCTTTGACAGTAGATGACAACAGTTATATGGGGCTGGTAAGTATTTCTTTCCTGGATTTTGTGAATAAAACAGAAAAGACAGTAAGTCCTATGACAATACTTCCTATGGGCAGGACAAATCTGCCCGCTACTTCCAAATCAGGTGTGACTGAGTTTCACAATAAGCGTTGCTTTTTCTCTTTTAAGGTTGAAGACGGAAAACGAATTCTTCTTGCCCGGATGGATAATTTTGATCAGGGAAAACCGATCCGTATGAAGATTATTCTGACGGAAGAACCGGATGACAGCATGGTGATCGCCACTCCATTTGATAAACCGGGATATTTTTATTATAATCAAAAAATTATAGGTATGAGAGCAAAGGGAACTGTTGAATATCTTGATCAAAAATATGTTTTTAATCCCGAAGACAGCTTTGGACTCCTTGACTGGGGAAGAGGTGTATGGACCTATGAAAACACCTGGTATTGGAGTGCTATGCAGGGAATTTCCGATGGCCATGTGTTGGGGTTTAATTTGGGCTACGGATTTGGTGATACTTCTGCCGCATCAGAGAATATGATTTTCTATGATGGGCAATCCAGTAAACTGGAACAGATAAAATTCCATATTCCTGGGGAAGATGAAGGAAAAGATGATTATTTGCTGCCATGGAAATTTACATCTTCCGATCATCGACTATTACTGGACTTCACACCGATTCTGGACAGGAGTGCATATACATCGGCAGGGATCGTGTTGAGTGATCAACATCAGGTATTTGGCTGGTTTGACGGATATGTAGTACTGGATTCCGGAAAAAAAGTTATGATAAAGCATATGCTTGGATTCGCTGAGAAAGTGCGGAATAAATGGTAATAAAAATATTTCTTGACATTTATTTTACACTGTGCTAATTTAGTTAAATAAAGTGAATAGAGACCATACTTTTCAGGAATTCTGAAGAATGGTAAGAGCTGGATGCTTACAAGGACGTGGGTGCTGGTTTGTTTTATGGTGTGACCTGCCGACACGTAGGCAAAATTATGAAGACGTTATTAAAGACAGGTGATTCATTATGTTTCTCCTGTCTTTTTTATATCAAAGAAAGCTGCTAAGGCAGCTTCGTATCGACGCTCAAATGTGAAGCACCATTTTTAAATGCCTGGATTTTATGGTATGAATTCATGGATTTCCCATACACTTAAAGAGAAAGAGGAGAGATAGTATTATGATTGAGATGATTACCAACATCAACGGCAAAATCAACGGTTTTGTCTGGGGACTCCCCATGCTGGTTCTTTTGGTTGGAACCGGTATTCTGATGACGATTCTGACTAAGGTATTTCAGCTTTCCCATTTTGGGTACTGGATGAAACACACGCTTGGAAGTATCTTCACAGATAAGCATATTACAAAACACACAGAAGCGCATGATAAATCCATTTCTCAGTTCCAGTCTCTGTGTACTGCATTGGCAGCAACAATCGGTACCGGTAATATCGTAGGTGTGGCATCCGCATTGATTTTCGGAGGACCGGGAGCGATTTTCTGGATGTGGATCGTAGCGTTTTTTGGAATGATGACAAACTATTCTGAAAATGTTCTTGGTATCTTCTACCGCAGAAAGAATGAAAAGGGCGAGTGGAGCGGCGGTGCCATGTATTATCTTCGTGATGGTCTTGGTTCTAAAAAAGGTATGAAACAGGTAGGTGCGGTTCTGGCAGTTCTCTTTTCCGTTTTCTGTCTGCTTGCATCTTTCGGTATTGGTAATATGAGCCAGATCAATTCCATCGCCGGCAATATGAAAGCAGCATTTGGTGTTCCGAATATTGTAACCGGTATTGTTCTCATGATTCTGGCAGCTCTGGTTATCCTGGGTGGAATTAAGAGAATTGCATCTGTTACAGAAAAACTTGTACCATTTATGGCTATTATTTATGTAATTGGTGCCCTGATCGTCTGCATTATTAATATTGACCAGTTTGGTGCTGTATTTGGCGCTATTTTCAAAGGCGCATTTGCTATGAAAGCAGTTGGCGGCGGTATCGTTGGATCCGGCGTGAAGATGGCAGTTACCTGGGGTATGAAACGAGGCGTATTCTCCAATGAAGCAGGTCTTGGTTCTTCTGTTATGGTTCATTCCAGTTCCAATGTAAAAGAACCGGTTCGTCAAGGTATGTGGGGAATCTTTGAAGTATTTGCTGATACAATCGTTGTCTGCAGTCTTACCGCTTTTACAGTTCTGTCCTCCGGTCTGGTAGATCTGGAAACCGGTGCCGTAATCAGTGCTTCTGAAGGATCCGCTCTTGTCGGTGAAGCCTTTAGTACTGTATTTGGAGCTGCAGGTCCGGTATTTATCGCACTTGCTATTTTATTGTTTGCCTTTTCTACTGTACTTGGCTGGAGCCATTATGGTACAAAAGCGTTTGAGTATTTATTCGGTTCAAAAGCAACTATTATTTATCGTGTAATCTTTATTGTATTTATTCTGGGTGGTGCAACCATGAGTCTGGATCTGGCATGGGATCTGTCTGATACGTTCAACGGTCTGATGGCTATCCCCAACCTGATTGGTGTACTTGCACTTTCTCCGATTGTCATGAAGATTACAAAGAACTATGTAGATAGAAAGATTAAAGGAGAACACATCAAACCAATGCTTTCCGCTTTCCCTGAGATTCAGAAAGAACAGGAACAAGGTCTGGACGGAAGTGATTGAGCATTTAAAATAGTATACTTTTTGATTCGTGAGCAATAAAAGTAAAGAAACCGACGAGTTAGTGTCTATCCTACCAATGTCAGGTCGCTTCCCTTCAGCTAACTGTTAACTGCGACTATGACGCTCAGGAAAGCCTTCGCGCCAAGTCTCCGTAAACAGTGGATCTTCAGGCTCGCTTACCCAATGACATTGGTAGGATAGACACTAACTCGTCGGTTCATTTACTGTATTTGCTCTACGAAGCTAAAAACGAAACCACTGGTGTATCCGGTGCCACTTTGCATCGTGAGGAAGCGTGTAAAAATCAAGCAGTCCGTTTTAGAAGCATTGGTATAAGTGAGCCTGAAGATCCAGCGCTTACGCAGACTTAGGCGCGACGGCTCTCCGGAGCGTCTTATGTCGAAGTTAGCGATTAGCTGAGGGGGAACGACCTGCTTCTAAAACGGACTGCTTGATTATCTACACACATCCCACGAATCAAAAAGTATAGGTTATGGAGGAATAGAAGTATGATGGAGTGTATGCATTATTACCAATCGCCACTTGGAAATATTCTGATGGCCAGTAATGGAAATGCATTGACCGGATTATGGTTTGAGGGGCAGAAATACTTCTGTGAAAATCTTTGCAATACATATGAATTCAAAAAATTGCCTGTATTTGAGCAGACGGATCATTGGCTGGATCTTTATTTTGATGGCAAAGAACCTGATTTTATACCGCCGCTGTATCTGAATGCAACACCGTTTCGCAGGGCAGTTTGGGATATTCTGCTTACGATTCCCTACGGATGCACAATGACCTATGGAGAGATTGCTAAACAACTTGCAAGACAAAAAGGGACAGGAAAAATGTCCGCACAGGCTGTTGGAGGAGCAGTCGGTCACAATCCGATTTCCCTTATTATACCCTGTCACAGGGTAATTGGTGCGAACGGAAATCTGACAGGATATGCCGGAGGGATTGATAAAAAAATACAGCTGCTTACAATTGAGAAAGTGGATATGTCATCTCTTTATATTCCGAAAAAGGGTACGGCATTGTAATTTGGAATTGAAAAAAATCTGTCAAGCATTTTTGAAAATGTCCCAAAATAAGTGAAACATTAGCCCCGTCAATTCGGGGCTGTTTTACTTTGGGAATCCTACTCGGTGATGATTAAA
>SFGF01000114.1 GCA_004556655.1 Lachnospiraceae bacterium
ATTTTCATTCTTATTTTTATTCTTCTGTATTTCTGCTTCAATACTTTATTTATTGCCTTATCTAATTTTACAGCATAATCCGATAAATCCGTCTGGTTACTTCCTTTTGGCAGTCCGGTGTTTGATATTGCTGGCGGTGATAACCTGCTATTTCTTATTTCTTTCAGGTCATCCTCATACCTTTTCAATTGTTTTGTTGCTGCTATGTATCTATATAGATATTCTTTCTTTTTTTCGTTCTCTTTTTTTATCTCTGTATCCAATACTATTACGCTCCCTTCCGTATACGATCTGCAATTCTTCTTATTGTCTCTGCCTCCCATTTATCCAGCATTCCAGCTCTGCTATGCAAAAACGAAATATCTTTCTTTAAAATAAGCATTTCTTTTATTTCTTCTCCTGGTTCTTGATATGCTTTTCTGTTGAATTCTCTTTTTAGTACACTCACCCGTTTTTGTGCGATGTCGCACATGTTTACTGCTGCCAGTTGCTTTACTAAATACCCGTTTTAATCATTTACGATCTCATATGTCTTTTCAAAAATATCAGGCTTACATGGATATATCTCGCCGTTAACTCCTCGAATAATATAATCTCCAATACTTGCATAATCCCTTCCTGGAATGCATTTACCGCCCAATCAGGTACATAATATTTCCCATCACTTCCCATTAAGTCTCCGTCATACTGAAATGCATCAATTATTACTGGTTTTTTCCTATATCTCATATTCTATATTCCTCCTTGATACCGTTTAGTTGCCTATCCGACATATACAACTATCGCTTTCAAAAACTCTGTTCTTCTCATAATGCTGTCTACATATCCGTCCAATTCTTCCTTCATCAACACGCCAGATATTGTAAAATCATCTGCATGTTCATCGTACATCTTGTCTCTGAAATCATCTTTTGTAATATACAGGTCTTCATACCATGCGAGTTCTTTTATTGCTACCTTCTCAATCAGTGCAAGATTATAACTATACTCTCCATTCCAACTCTCTTCGCCTGCAAATATCACAAGCGGAAGGTCTGGATTGTCTAATATTAGTTTTCTCAATCCATGTGTATCATCTAATGATGTAGCTATTTTTGTATTATTCATTTAATCCCTCCTAAATGCCGATTTAGTCATACTTTATAAATCTTGTGTCTTTTATTTTCCCACATTTCTTGCAGACAAGATATTGCGTTTCACCACTTATACAATGATATTTTTCATCCTTTACGTACCATCTATAATCATGTCTGCAGAAAATTTGTTTAATTACTTCTAATATTTTCTTCATCTTCTACTCCTCCACCTGCTTATACGGTTCTGGAAGTGACATCCATGCGATTACATCAACATTAATAACATAATCTGTGCTTGAATTTTTCCAAGTATCGTTCACATGTGAATACCATGCTATTATAGGATTTTCATCACCAAAATCGACTAACACATCAACATGTTTCTCCGGCAACCGCTCACTGCACGGGATCCACTCGCCGAATTTCGGCTGTGCTTTTATGCAATCAAATACATGATATGCGAAGTCAGATAGCGTACAATCTATATTCTGCTCGTCTGTTTCAAATATTTTTTCAAGTTCTTCAATCAGCTTCTTCTCATCAATCATATTAATCACCCCAATCCAATTTCTGTCCACAATTCGGACAGTAATCATAATCATCATAATCGATCTCATAGTGTTTTCCACAACAATGGCAAATCCATGTGTCGTATACCAATTCTCCGTCAGCATACCCGTCTCCCTCGTAATCTGGTTTTTTAGGCATCTGCTTTTCTACTGCTGCTCTACATTCTTCTACTGTCCCGATCGCTCTATAATTTTTGTATTCGCAATCAAAATCATTCATGTTATTACATATTCCGCATATCGAATATGAACACGATTTTATATTACAAATCATTACCTACCTCCTAAATTTCAGAATCCTATTCCTCGCATTCCACAACACCAAAATGATAACCACACTCTTCACATTTTGCCGTTCCATCACCATAGAATTCTTTAATTTCCGCTCCACATTTAGGACAATAATTAATATCATTAACATCTGTTATTCCACTAATATAACCAAGCATTTCGTTACCCTCCTAAATTTCAGTTTATTTCATAAACACCATCCAATGCGTTTTTGAGCGCCGGTCTCCAAACAACGGTTTATATTTAATGCAATTCAGGATTTCAGACGTTTTAATCTGTTCCTCATTCCATTTAAAAATCAAAACTCCATCTTTTTTTAAGACTCTCATGCATTCATCAAATCCTGAACTTATGTATGTTTCCCAGTCTGTCGGCAATATCCCGTATTTTTGGCCAATCCATGATTTTTCTCCTGCATGGATTAAATGAGGAGGGTCAAACACAACCATTTTGAATGTCTCGTCTTCATATGGCATGTCTCTGAAATCCATCTTCACATCTGGTTTTATCACAAGCTTTCTTCCATCACATAGCGTCGTCTCTAATTCCCTGTTATCCGCAAATACAACATCCGGATTTTGCTTATCGAACCAAAACATACGGCTGCCACAACATGCGTCTAATATTCTTTGCATTCTCTACCTCCACTTAATTCTAAAACATCAACTGACAGTTCAATTGCTCAACTGATAAATCAACCGAAGCATAATTGTTTCAGTTTAGTTAACCGTTCCATTTCAATTTCTGACCACAATGATGGCAATATTTGAAACCTTTCTTTGCATCCATCAATATATGATTTTCTCCACAGTTTGGACACCACCATTCAACATCGCATCCAATCATTATTATTTTGGGTTTCTTCGGGATCTGTTTTTCTAGTGCTTCTATCGCTCTATCAAAATCAAACGCTACTTCCTTTTTATCCTGTTCACCCTTCCCATCAAGGTTTATATCAATCACCTTCTCTTGGAACGCTTTCTTCAAAATACCCAGATTTTCTATTGTATCTTCCATGCTCCAAGGCATATCTAAATATTCCTCTTTCTTTACGCTCATCGCTTTACCTCCACTAAAGCCTAATTTAGTTCATTCATAACTTTTGTACTGATTGTTTCCGACAGGTCAATTCCTGCGTATTCTTCTGCCAGCTTCTGCATCTGCTCGATGTCTACTACGCCCTGCTGCCATGCCTGGTATAGGTCCATGCATGATTTCATGAATTCAGGTATCCTCTTTTTCGCGCTTTTCTGCCAGTAATCTGCAATTAGTACATTTGCTGGTATAATCAGCATCATCCTGAGAATGGTTTCTGCGGTCTGCTTATTCTGTGCTTCCAGCTGTCTTTTCGCCTTCAGGTATTCCTGATTCCGTATCTTGTACAATTCCTCTGCTGTCATTATGAATGTCTTTTTCTTCTGTTCCTTTTCTTTTTCTTCCCTTCTATTCTGTGCTCTGCTCATCTTACTCACCATCTCTCCTGCATATTTCCCAGTATTCACAATTTAGGCAACTGCTTCTGCATCCTTTTCTCCTTGATTGGAACATCCAATGCCACAATCGTTCTATGATATTGACTGCTGCCATCTTTCCTCTCCTTTCCCCTCCGGTTTCTGGCCGGAGGCGAATCTATATGAACGGGTTACGTGATACAACACCGAAGGTGCTATAGATAATTTCTTTTTATCAGCTTCATGAACTCTTCCCTGGTATGTGTTTCCTCATATACTCTCTGGCAGTCTTCCTTGATCAGTCGCATGTTCTCTTTATTGTTATGTACTGCTTCTGGCCCATCTGTGTGATGTCTCCTGCATAGATATACTTTGAATCCATTTTCTTCTGAAATCTGCCTGTTCGGGTTTCCCGGATATACGTGATGTTCTTGGATTTCCAAGTGTTTGCTGTAATTTTGCTCCAGTTTCATGCATAGATAACATGTCCCATCCTTACAGTGCAGAATACTTGCTGCGTGCTTCTTTCTTTTTTTCTTCCACCCAGTCTTCGGGTACTTTAATTCACACATTCGATTTCTCTTCCTTCTTCGTCTACTTCTGCTGTCAGAAGGTCTTTCCAGAATTTTCCTTCTACAAAAATCTTGAAGCTGGTGTTATTCATCTTGCGGATCCGGTCTTCCATGACTGCTGCCATATATGCTCCCTTTTCCTCATCGGTACATTTTGAAAGGAACTGCAGTCTGGTTCCATATGCTGCTTCTACCGGTTCTTCCTGAACTTCCTCGCATGGTTCTTCTGGTGGGTTCATAGCATCCGGGCAATATTCCGGAAAATCTTTCGTCAGCTCTGTCTGTCCTGGAATCTGTTCTTCTGACTGTTCTTTCGGCTCTTCCACTTGATGTACTGGTCGACTGTCATTATTTTTAGCTTCCTGTTTTTTCGAATCTCTTGGTTTTCCTGGTGTTTGCTCTTGTTTTGGTTCTTCTTTTGGCTCTTCTTTTTTCTCATACAGTGGTTCACCGTAAATCCTTTCGTAAATCTCCTGCGCCGGTTCTGAAATATCTGGATAATTCGGATAACATAATTCTTCAAATGCCATGGCCAGATCAATGTATGTGAATTCTTCTGTGTCCGGTACGACTCCATTTATTTTATACGGCATCACCCGAATTGCTTTTTCCTGCATGAATACATTCGCTCTTTTCATGCGTAACATCTTGAATTTACTAGGGTTTACCATGGTTAGTATATCTTCTTCGATTCCCTTTCGGTCATTTCCGATGTCTTTTCGCTCGTATTCCACCATCTCCATGAATATTTTTTTATCCCGGCAGATTTCTATTACTACCTGTCTCATCCAGTCCTGCGGTTCTGGTTCTTCCTGTGCGACGTCGCACAGCTCCAGTTGTGAACTGTACTTTGATTCTGTCTCTCGGATTATGGTTTTTGCTTCCCTTAAATCTTTTACGGTTGCTTCTGCCGGTACTTCCTCCCGGATTTCTTCCGGGAGTCCTAACATCTCGGTCAGCTTACTGCTTCCGTATCCTCTCCATTTTTCATCAATTTCCGGGCTGTATCCTCCAATGCTGTACTTTTCATTGATTTCCATGAATCGGATTGCTGTCGTCCTTTTGATTCCGAAATTTTCTATCGCATAGTCAAACAGATTCTGGTATCCTTTCTGTCTGTACAGTTCGTCTTTCGCTGTTTTTCTCAGATAATATCCCACGGCTACGAAGCCTTCTGTGATATTGTTGAGTTCATTTTTGATAATCCCAGTCATGTCATCCAGATTATCAATCGCCTTTGTTTCCTGCATGTTATACATTATCCTGCCATCCTTTCCTGTATCCTTAATTTCTTTCGCTTGAATTCCTCTACAAATTCCTTAACCTCCTCGGTTGGATTCTTGTTGTATTTCCCCCTCACCTGTACTACCATTCCATCTTTGACTTCCATGGTGTAGAACGACTCTTCCGGGGTTTCCTTCTGTCTTATGAATACAATGCAGGTCTTTCCCTCTACCATGCGATCAATGTAGGTGCTTACACAGTGATGCTGCTGATTTCCTTCCTTTCGGATTTCGGCTGGTGATTCCGGCAATCTTAGTAAGAGTTCTCCCGATTCCATCTCGTACCATTTCCATTTTCTTTGTTCTATGGTCTTTTGGTATTCTTCCAGCTTCTGATCATCTTCCATACGCTGAATCTTTCGATCTCTTTCATTTCTCTCTTCTACGTATTGGTCATGACGCTGTTTTAGATTTTTCGGATATAGAATATATTCATCCTCCAGGCTGTATCCTAATCCTGCTGCCATCTGCAGATAATCATGATAATCTCGGATCTGCTCTCTATCACTTTCCAAGTGTTCCTTCAGATACCGTATCATCTTGTGTTCTGTTGTGTGACGGATATATACAGCGAAATTTCTTCCATAGCTATATTCCGCTAAGTACGCAATGGTTTCTCTTTTCGGAAGAATCCCAAATTCCTGGAACTCTTTTGCGATTTCATATTCTCTTACCGTCGGATCCGTCCCTTGCAGGATTTTATAATAGCGTTTTTCCAATCCTAATATCTTTGGTGTTGATTTTTCATTCAGCTCTAAATAGGTGTTGATTCCATATGGACTTATAACTCTTTTTACGATTCTGTAAAATCCGCATTTTACTAGTTGTTCCAGTCCTTTTTCTTTCCTATATACTCTGATATAATTTTCCGGAAAGAATTTCTGCTTTTGTTTCGCGAAGATCTCAATGGCCGCATATTGCATTGGCGTTCCTTTTGTGATCTGCTTTAGATTTCTCCAGTACAAAATGGCTTCGTTTTCTATTACTCTTTCCTTCCAGCCATAGTATTTGTAGCACCATCTAACCATGCCTGTCTGTTTGTAACGTCCGAACTCAAATTCATTTCGCTCTCGGAATTCTTGATCGTAAGTCTGCCGAACCATTTCCCAGTATCCACCTTCCGTGCGGATTCCGTTAATGTATTTCTGTTTTACTTTGAAATAGCGATATACAAATCCTTCTCGCGTTCTCTGAAGTAACCCGACGTATCCCCAATCCACCATATGTCCTGATTTCTTTCGGCTTTTATAGGTTACTTTCCGCTTGCAGTGTGGACAGATGGACTCGCGGTTGTATCTTGGCTTATGGATCTGTACGGTATGCTTACAAGCAGTGCAATATCCTTCCTTTACATTTCTTCCAGCATCGTAGAATATATATTGCGGTAGGCCGTCTGTCTTAATCCATTCTCCAAAATCTTTCGGGATTTCCGGTACCAATCTCATCTCTGCGTCAATCTTGTTCAGTTCGCTCCGATTCTTTTTGTAATCCTCCCATTGCTGGACTGCTGCCATCGGGTCTCCAATTCCGTTCTTTACATATTTTTGCAGTATCTCCCGTTCTTTTTCTGATATCCAGATTCCTTGATTGCAGTAATAATAGTATTTCGGCATGTATCCATAGTTAGCATATTCCAGTTTTTCAATTGTCGCTGTCCGCCACTTTTCTGTTGTATTATCGAACGTGTCGTATTTCCCATCATGCAGGAATACCCGATATCTGGGATAATCTGCACCCCATTCCAGCATTTCCCTTGTGAACAGGTCGATTTCTAATACGTCTTTGGTCTTCTTCACCCGGAAGAACCAGATATAATTTGGTGCCCAGATAGATGGTGCCTGGTATCTCTCTGCCATGTATCCTTTATCCTCTGTCATATCCCGAATCATCGACTTTGTCGGTTTCATTTCCGGGAGCTGCAATAATTCTTTCTTTTTCATTGCTATCCCTCCAGAAAATAATCTCTCGCCCAGTGAAATACTGTTAAGTCA
>SFGF01000031.1 GCA_004556655.1 Lachnospiraceae bacterium
ATCAGTCTTTTTGTCATGTTCAAAAATAATTCTACTAAGTGGCATTGTTCATGATAAGTATTTAAAGTAAAATCAGTAATAACTTATATGGACAGGAATAGTTTCTTTTATTGTTAACTAAACGACATTGGGTCTGTCCCCTGTCCTACAAAAGTTTCTGATAGATTTCCCGTTTCGACACTCCCCTGTCTTTTGCCACCGCTTTCATGGCATCTTTCCGGTTCATCCCCTGATTTTCATAGATCTTCATATGTTCCTCCAGTGTCATGTTTTCCCATTCCCGCTGTTTCTCTTCTTCCATCTCCCGACGGCTTCTTCCCTCCATCACAATCACACATTCACCTTTGGGATCATTATCTTTGTAATAGGAAAGTGCCTGAGACAGTGTTGTTAAAAATGCCGTTTCGTGCTTTTTTGTAAGTTCCCGGCAGATCGTCACCCGCCGTTCCCCCAGCGTTTCATATAATTCTTCCAGGGTGCGTACCAGCCGATGGGGTGCTTCATACAAAATTGTGGTCCGTGTTTCTTCTTTCAGTTCTTCCAGAACCGCCTGCTTTTCTTTCTTATCGGTGGGCAAAAAAGCCTCAAAGGCAAATCTTCTGGTTGGAAGTCCCGACATGGTCAGCGCAGTGATACATGCTGCCGGTCCCGGAAGAGAAGTAACCGGTATACCCACCTCATGACACATAGCCACCAGCTCTTCGCCCGGATCCGAGATCCCCGGAGTACCTGCGTCCGTAATCAACGCAATCTGCTGCCCCTGCTGCATCAGGCCTACCAGGTAATGTCCTTTTTCAATCTTATTATATTCATGATAACTTGTCATCGGTGTCTTTATTTCAAAATGGTTCAAAAGCTTGATACTGTTCCTGGTATCTTCCGCAGCGATGAGATCCACCTCTTTCAATGTGCGCAGCACTCGAAAGGTAATATCCTCCAGATTTCCGATTGGTGTGGCACATAAAAACAATTTTCCTGTCATAATATCTCCTTATTATTATCTTCCATCCCCGTAGATTTCCCGGATTTCTTTCGTATATACCCCCGGTTTTTCATATACAATCAGCGGCGGCTCTACAGTAATTCTCGGATTTCCTCCGGAAAGTCCCTCGATCAGCACCATATTTGGCTCTTTGTCAACAAATGGATACACCAGACGCATTCGCTTCGGTTCCAATTTGTATTTCATCATCAACCCCATAATCTCCGCCAGACGAAATGGCCGGTGCACCATATAAAATCTCCCATGAGGTTCCAGCACCTGTGAAGCCTGTGAAATCACATCTTCCAGTGTACATAAGACTTCATGGCGGGCAATGGCTTTGGGCAGATGGGGATTGGTCAATCCATGACTGCCTGTCATGTACGGCGGATTGCAGGTAACAACAGAAAAGGAAGCCCTGCCAAATATGGCAGCAGCCTCCTTAATATCTCCTGTTTGGATCGTCACCGTATCTTCCAGATGATTATAAGCCACACTGCGTCTTGCCATCTCAGCACTGCGTTCCTGAATCTCCAGCCCGGTAAAATGCTTTCCCTGCGTTTTTGCCTTCAGTAAAATAGGGATGATCCCCGTGCCGGTACCCATATCCAGCGCACGCTCTCCCGGCTTCACTTTCGCAAATCCGGAAAGCAGCACTGCATCTATTCCGTAACAAAAATCCTGCGTATTCTGAATAATGTAATATCCATTCTGCAGATCATCCAGACGCTCATGTTCTTTTAATTCCACTGTCATCTCAGATATCCTCAGTTTTCTCTTTCCAGTTTTTCCAGTTCTTTCATCTCTTCCTTGGATAATTTTACTTTATCCTTTTTATGCTTCGGGCGGAACTTCAGCTCGTCCACCTTATATTCTCTGATTTCCTTCTCATCATCGATATCCACAATGACTTTCACCAGCTGGCGCAGCACATTGACACTCTGCACCTCACCTTTGATTCCTTCCGGTGTAGTCACCGTATCCCCGGTATTCGGCAATCTCTTGTTCAAATACTCATATGTCTCCTGCTCATTCTTCAGACAGCACATCAGCCTTCCGCACACTCCGGAAATCTTGGTAGGATTCAAAGAAAGATTCTGTTCCTTTGCCATCTTGATCGAAACCGGCGCAAATTCGGAAAGATACGTATGACAGCAAAGTCCTCTTCCACAGATTCCCATACCGCCTAAAATCTTTGTCTCATCCCTTACACCAATCTGACGCAGCTCAATCCTTGTTTTAAAGACTGCCGCAAGATCCTTCACCAGTTCCCGGAAATCAATCCGTCCGTCTGCCGTAAAGTAAAACAGGACTTTATTATTATCAAAAGTGTATTCCACATCGATCAGCTTCATCTCCAGTTCATGTGCACGAATCTTCTGAAGACAAATCTGATATGCTTCTTTTTCTTTCTTTCTGTTACTTTCTGCTTTTGCGTCATCCTTCGGTGTCGCCACACGGATTACATCTTTCAGCGGCTGAACGACTTCCTTTTCACTGACCTCTTTCGGTCCCAGAACAACGGTACCGTATTCCACGCCTCTGGCTGTTTCTACGATCACATGCTCTCCCGGACTCACCTGAAAATTTTTCGGATTGAAATAATAAATCTTACCAACATTCCGAAATCTGACTCCTATTATTTTTACCATATTAATTCTCCCTGATTGTCAGGAACAGCAATTCCATAACAAGATCAAAATTTACATTTGCGTGCAAACGTTCCTTAGCAGTTCCTATAGCATCAATAATCTTCTCAATTCCTTCATAAGAACTTTTCCTTGCCCGTTCCTTAATATGATTCAGCTGATCCTTAAACATCAGCCCATCCACTTCTTTGGTGGCTTTAAAAAACAGTACATCCCGAAACCACATGGCAAACAGATCCAGATACTCATCAATGTTCTGCTTTTCTGCAGAGAGTTCTTTGATCATCTCCACCATTTCATACAGTTCCAGCTCATTTGACTTTTTCAAAATCCGAAGTGCCTGCTCCGTCATCAGATTAAATTCATCAGATTCTGCCATCTGTCTTGCTTTTCCTATATTTCCCTGTGAAAATGCCGCATCCATCTGTGCCTGATAATCCGGAAGATGCATTTTTTCCATAAGATAATCTTTTACCATACTCTCCTGTACCGGGCGCAGATTCAGTTTCACGCAACGTGAAGTGATCGTCGGCAAAAATGTTTCCATGTTGCTCGTCAGAAGCAGGATCACCGCATAGGCTGGCGGCTCTTCAATCGTTTTTAGCAGAGCATTCTGAGCCTGCAGTGTAAGTTTCTCCGCTTCATCAATAATGTATATTTTATAAGAACTACAGTA
Source organism: Lachnospiraceae bacterium (assembly GCA_004556655.1). Lineage (GTDB taxonomy): Bacteria > Bacillota > Clostridia > Lachnospirales > Lachnospiraceae > Oliverpabstia. The sequence continues at coordinate 3,308 of SFGF01000031.1, forward strand.
TGGTTTGATCATCACATCCTCGATCAGCTGGGTACGAATATCCTCAATACCGATGGAGTTCGGCTTTTCATGGGTAATATATATAATATCCGGATGATTTCTGCTCATCGCTTTTTTACAGGAGCGGCATTCCTGACAGGGATCGACACCCTTTTTTTCACACTGCAATGCCATAGCAAATGTATTCGCCAACAGTTTTTTTCCGGAACCTTTTTCTCCACTGAGGATATATGCGTGAGAAACCTTTCCTAACCGAATTGCGTTCTGCAAATGCTGTATCACTTCTTCATGACCTACGATTTCTTGAAAACCTGGCATAGTTTCACCTCCTGTTATTTTGTGTAATATCATCGTTACTTTAACAGTATAACACAGATTTTACGTGTTTTTCAATGTCAGACATACAAGTAATAAAATCCGTATTTTGAAAGCGGCGGGAAATCCCGGCAGCTTTAATATTTGCCTCACTAAAATCCTGACTGTCCGCAAGAAATCTGCGGCACATTTCTTCGTATTTTGGTATTTCCTGAGTTTCTTCCCGTGCGATGGCCCGCTTGAGACGCTCCCCGTCTTCCACTTCTATATAAATAGGGCATACTTTATCATCCCCGTAATATTTCTTCAACTGTTCATAAGACTCCAGCGTACCGATCCCCAGATAATTATAATTTTCCAGATCCATATTATCGGCAGTAAAATATCTCCACAGTCCATAAACCGTATGGTATCCCCTGTCCTCAATAATTTTTCCGGCAGCTTTCAGAGACTGAAACGCCTCCTCGCTAACAAAATAGTATTCCTGTCCGTCTCTTTCCCCATCCCGGATGGGTCTGGTAGTGTATATGATCAATCTGTGAAAATGAAATTCCGGATCTTCCAATAATTTCTGATAAATCGTGTCCTTCCCGGATGCGCTTTTACCCATAATATAAAATAACTTACCCATATCCGATTCTCTTCCTGTAAAGTAGTTTTTGTGTCAAAACTCATGTATCATACTACCATAGGGAATCAATAATTTCAATTGCAGCAGATGTATGTCAATACATTTTTTATATTTTTCAGAAATACTTAATTTCTTTTCCATACGCAGGACACAACTTTGGAATATACTGGATTTATCAAATGATAAAGTTATATCTCAGCCTGAGGGCTTTGCAGTAACAGCAACAAAAAAGAGGACAGCGGCTGCGTATTAAGTAAGTCAGAGTTTGCGTCGTGGCCGCCGGACCTCGCCAAAAAATTCAACCTGTTACTGTGTAAGAACTTTACACAATAACAGGTTTTTACATAGATTTCTTTTATTTAAGTTTTGAATCGTTTCTTTCAGCGCTTCCAATGTTTCTTTTACATCTTTCTCATTGGCATTTTCACCCATATGTCCGATTCGTATCACCTGACCGGTCAGTACATCAAAACTTCCAGCGATCATAATATTATAGTCTTTTTTCATGGTTTCCAGAATATCGGATGCTTTGATTCCTTCCGGAACTTTTATAACAGTAACAGTATTGGAATAACCATTTTCCAGATACAATTCCAGCCCCATATCCTGTACTGCCTGCCGTGTCATCTGTCCCAATTTCGCATGACGTTCCCACATCTCTTTTTGTTCTGCTTTTACATTCTCCAGTGCAGTACGAAGTCCGTAGATATCACTGATGGGCATGGTATATGGGAACCACTGATTTTTATAGTAATCTTTAAATATAAGGATATTAGCATAGAAAGATGCGATCGAGGTTTTTCTATCTTCCATAGCCTTCATCGCTTCCCGGCTCACCGTCACAAAAGTAAGTCCCGGAGGTGCGGAAAGAGCTTTCTGAGAACCGCCGCAGAGAATATCGATTTGTCCCTCATCCACATGGATCGGCTCACCGAACATTCCGGACACGGAATCCACAATAGTCATGATTCCATACTCATGCAGTTTTTTGCTGATCTCTTCCACCGGATTCAACACACCGCTTGGCGTATCACAGTGAACAAGCGTTGCATATTTAAAATCATGATTTTTTTCCAGATAGCTGCCAAATTCCTCAACATCGATGGCTTTTGTATAAGGTGCGGTGTAAAATTCCACCTCGCCGCCATACATAGTCACAAAATCCGCAAATCCTTTTCCATAGATTCCATTGTCAATGACAAGAACCTTGTCTCCCGGTTCCGTTAAAGAAGCACAGGCGGCTTCCAGTCCCAGAATTCCCTCTCCATCCAGGATAAAGGCTTCATTTTTTGTAAATAATAACTCACTGATCAATTCACATGTTTCTTTATAATAATCATAAAATGCCGGATCAAGATCGGGGTTGGTACATTCCAGGCTTCTTGCCATACGCACATTTTCCCGAACCTGTGTCGGTCCCGGAGTCATAATTTTATACATGATCAAATCTCCCTCTGTTTTCTCTTATCTGGCTTTCACTGCTTTTCTTACAATTTCCACGATCGGAAGAACGATCACCGCTGCCACACCGATCTGAACCAGATTTCCGGGAATTGACAGTACCGGTGCAATCCAATTTCTGTAAATAATCACTTCTGCAATATAATATCCTACAACTTTAATCACACATGCAACTGCAATCGCCAGTACATTCCAGCGAAATCCGATACGATTTTCTGTGATCTTTCCGACAGCAAATCCCATCAGCCCTACGATTACAAAGGTAAATGGTGCCCACAGAGTCCATCCGCTAAGCAGATCAAAAAGTCCCATACCGAACGCTCCCGCAAAAGCACCTGTTTTCTTTCCAAAAATAATGGCTGCCAAAAACAGCGGCACATTTCCCAGATGAACCAGTCCTCCGTTGGCTGCGATCGGCAAACGAATATTAATAAAAGCTGTAGCCACAAGGGTAAGGGCGATACATACTCCGGTGATTGCAATGTCAGACACATTCACCTTTTTTACTGCAACATCATTATTACTCATAATAATAAAACCTCCTCTGAATCTTTTATAGCTGATATGCTACTTCAGATTTGGTTTTATTAAAATATCCAGTTTTTATATTTTTAACCAGTCCAGTTAAATACCATTTACACTTTAAAGCGGTATCCCACACCCCAGATTGTCTCAATATACTGTGGTTTCGCTGTATTAAACTCTATCTTTTCACGGATTTTCTTGATATGTACTGTAACCGTAGCAATATCACCTACAGACTCCATATCCCAGATTTCCCGGAACAGTTCATCTTTCGTAAATACCCGGTTCGGATTCTGAGCAAGAAATGTTAAAAGATCAAACTCCTTTGTGGTAAAATTCTTCTCCTCCCCGTTCACCCATACTCTGCGGGCTGTCTTGTCAATCTTAATTCCCCGGATCTCAATAATATCATTTTCCTGCACACCGGTCCCGATCAGTCGCTCATAACGGGCAAGATGGGCTTTCACACGCGCCACCAGCTCACTGGGACTGAATGGTTTTGTCATATAATCATCTGCTCCCAGACCGAGTCCCCGGATCTTATCGATATCATCTTTCTTTGCGGACACCATAATGATCGGTGTATTTTTCTGAGCACGGATCTCCCGGCAAATATCAAATCCATCCATCTCTGGCAGCATCAGATCCAGTATGATCAAATTAAATTCTTCCGTCAAAGCCCTTTTAAGTCCCACATCTCCTCTGTGTTCAATCTCTACTTCAAAACCGCTGAGTTCCAGATAATCCTTTTCCAGATCAGCAATTGCTTCTTCATCTTCCACTATCAAAATCTTACTCATGAATTGGTACCTCCTGATATTTTCTTAAAGCCAGATACATGGTTGTACCTGTGCCCTCTTTACTCGTAGCCCAAACCTGACCTCCATGATCTTCCATAATTTTCTTAACAATCGAAAGGCCAATACCACTTCCACCTTTAGAAGAATTTCTGGATGTATCTGTCCTGTAAAAACGGTCGAAAATATTAGCCAGATCTTTCTGGGCAATTCCCTTTCCATTATCTTCAATCTCAATCTGAATAAAGTCTCCCACATCACGCAGGCGAATGTTGATCACACCTTTCGGCTTATCCATATATTTTAAAGAGTTACTGATAATGTTATTGATCACTCTTTTCAGTTGCTCCGCATCCGCGATGACGACGGCATCTTCCTCCAGATAATTAAAATACGTGAGAGAAACACCGCTGGATTCCAGCTCCGCTGTCAGATCATCTACACAGTCTTCAAAATAATCCTTTACATTAATTTTATTAAATGTGTACGGAATCCGGTTGGTGTCAATCTTGGAATAAAAGGTAAGTTCATTAATCAGCCTGTCCATCTCATTTGCCTTGGTATAAATCGTTCGAATATATCGGTTCATCTTTTCCGGCGTGTCCGCCACACCATCCATAATTCCCTCTACATACCCTTTAATGGAAGTGATCGGTGTCTTCAGATCATGGGAAATATTACTGATCAGTTCTTTATTCTCTTTGTCAAAAGCCAGCTTTTCCTCACTGCTCTGCTTGAGCCGCTGACGCATCTCCTCAAAGTCTTCGCACAGGGCGCTGATTTCCTGCACTCCGCTTTTCTCCACAGTAAAATCCAGATTACCTTCTTTTATATTCCTGGTTGCTTCCTTTAACTGACTCAATGGTGTGATCACACCTCGATATGTCCATGTACACAGACCAAATGCGGTGATAACCAAAATTAAAATCATGACCAGAACCATATCAGCCAGAAGTCTCTGTACCTGGGGAATCATCGCATCCGCCTTGATGATAATAAATGCTGTTCCTACCACCCCGTCTGTAAATTGAAAATCAACCTGTTTTACCAGAGCCTGCACATCCTCACCGATATATACTCCTCTGTCGCTGCCTTCTGTTGCATCACCATAGACCGGAAGTTCTGAAAAAACAATCTGCACATCTTTGCCGCTTCCATTATAAAAACACTCTTCTCCCTTCCTCACCAGAAGATATGCATTTTTCGCAAGCAGTTCCTCATTAATACTGTCCAGATATCCCGTATTTTCCATTTTTTCCGGTTCCGCATTTACCGTCTTCTGAAGGTTATCACAAACTTTCTGCGTGATCTTACTGAGCATATACGTATTATTTGACAGACTTTCATACGTAATCTCTTCAATCCCATACTGTTTTTTTATTGAATGAACCTGATAACTTGTAAATGCCATCAAAGCAAGGCTAATCAAAAACATCGGTACAAGAATAATCACAAAAAAAGAAATATAGATTCTATTTTTAAGTTTCATGACACGCACCTGTTTTCTAAAGATTCTATTATAAGAGAGTATAACATATCTTTTGGATATTTACACATAAACAAAAAAAGACAATTCTAAACTTTCTATAAAAATCCGGGCGATTTATGATATAATGAGCACGAGACGGACAGGGGACTGTCCCCTGTCCGTCAACTGTTTACAAGGGAGTAAATAAAATGAATGACAAATATGTAATTGGAGTGGACTATGGTACTTTATCAGGCAGAGCCGCTTTGATTCGATGCCGGGACGGGTATCAGAAGGCATCTTCCGTCAGAAAATACAGGCATGGGGTAATAGATGAATTTCTTCCAAACAGCACAAAAAAACTTCCAGCCGCTTTTGCCCTTCAACATCCCCAAGATTATCTGGATGTTCTGGAAAATACAATTCCTGAATTATTAAAAATCACAAGAGTTAACAAAGAAGATATTATCGGACTGGGAATTGATTTTACATCCTGTACCATGCTTCCTGTAGATGAAAATGATGTTCCTCTCTGTCTGAAGCCCCAATGGGAAAATCATCCCCACTCCTATGTAAAATTATGGAAACATCATGGTGCCCAGAAACAGGCCGATCTGATCAATCATATTCTGGATGAGAATGGAATAGCAAACGATCCCCGCTTTGGTGGAAAAATTTCTTCAGAGCTTATGATTCCCAAAATCCTGGAAACCTTCCAGCAGGACAGGGAACTTTATGAAGCTGCTTTCGCATTCACAGAAGCCGGTGACTGGCTCACAAAAACATTGACCGGATCTGCCAAAAGGAGCTGTTCTATGGCCGGATATAAAGCATGGTGGATTCCGGAAAAAGGATATCCCGATAATGCATTTTTTAAAATAATAGATTCCGACTTTCAAAATGTAACCCATGATAAACTTCCCGGTGAAATATGTGAAATAGGACAAAAAATCGGAAATCTGAATGAGAAATGGGCAAATCGGCTGGGATTGATGCCCGGTATCGCTATTGCCGCAAGTGTGATTGATTCTCATGCAGGGGTTCCGGGGAGCGGAATCTGCCGAAAAGACCAGATGATGATGGTTTTAGGGACTTCCAGCGTTATGGTGGCACTTAGTGAAAAGCCCTTTGCAGATGCGGGAATCTGTGGTGCTTTTAAAGGGGGGATCGTCCCCGGATACTATGCACTGGAATCAGGTCTGGCTGCAGTAGGCGACATGCTTGAATGGTTTACAGACAACTGTGTTCCTGTATCTTACACAAAAGAAGCAGAACAGAAAGGAATCCGTATACATGAACTTTTGACTCAAAAAGCATCCCGTCTCAAGCCAGGACAGTCCGGTCTTCTGGCTCTCGACTGGTGGAACGGCAATAAAACTCCCTATGTAGATGGAAATCTGTCCGGTGTGATTCTGGGACTGACGCTGAATACAAAACCGGAAGAAATCTACCGTGCACTGATTGAAAGTACCGCTTTTGGTACCCGGATGATCCTAGAGCTTTTTGAAAAAAATAATATACACATTAACGAAATCATAGCCAGCGGTGGTATTGCAAATAAAAATCCTCTATTCATGCAGATTTACGCAGATGTGTTGGGAAAATCCATCAAACTGGCAGACAGTGAACAGACTGCTGCTCTGGGTTCTGCCATATATGCATCACTAGCCGCCGGAAAATGCAATGGAGGATACGATTCCTATGAAGAAGCAGTTTCATCCATGAGCAGACAAAAAGATTTCTGTTATCAGCCCTGTATGGAAAGTAAAGTTCTATACGATCAACTGTATCGTCTGTACTGCAGCACCGGCAGACAATTTCATGATTCAGAATTGAATATTCTGCATGCTCTCCGTCAAATTACTGTTTCCGGACAAACTGATGGCAACAAATAGTTTCTGATTTTCAGAACTTCTCACGAAAAATCCCGGGGAATTTCAAAGTTGATATTTGAAATTCCCCGGGACAATCATTGCACTGACTTCAACACACTGCTATTCTATGTTTCTATTTATGCAAGATATTTCTTCAATGTATCTACTCTATCCAGTTTCTCCCATGGCAGATCCAGATCATTTCTTCCAAAATGTCCATACGCTGCTGTCTGTTTGTAGATCGGACGTCTCAGATCCAGCATTTTGATGATACCTGCCGGTCTCAGATCAAAGTTCTCACGGATGATCTCTACCAGTTTTGTATCCTCCAGCTTTCCTGTTCCAAATGTATCTACTCTTACTGATGTAGGATATGCTACACCGATTGCATAGGATAACTGAATCTCACACTTGTCAGCCAGACCTGCTGCCACAATATTTTTAGCCACATAACGTGCTGCATATGCTGCAGAACGGTCAACCTTTGTGCAGTCCTTACCGGAAAATGCTCCGCCGCCATGGCGTCCATATCCGCCGTAAGTATCTACGATAATCTTTCTTCCTGTCAGACCACTGTCTCCGTGAGGTCCTCCGATTACAAATCTTCCGGTCGGATTAATGAAGAATTTTGTCTCATCATCGATCATATCCTGAGGCAGAACCGGAGCAAACACATATTTCTTGATATCCTCGTGAATTTGTTCCTGAGTCACATCCGGATCATGCTGTGTGGAAAGAACCACTGCATCCAACCGAACCGGTTTTCCGTCATTATCATATTCTACAGTAACCTGAGATTTTCCATCCGGTCTCAGATAAGGCAAAGTACCTTCTTTTCTTACCTTTGTAAGCTGTCTTGTCAGCTTATGTGCCATGGCAATAGCAAACGGCATATATTCTTCTGTTTCATTGGTGGCAAAACCAAACATCATACCCTGATCGCCTGCTCCGATGGCATCCAGCTCTTCCTCCGACATTTTGTTCTCTTTTGCTTCCAGTGCTTTATCCACACCCATAGCAATATCGGAAGACTGCTCATCGATAGCTGTAATAACGCCGCAGTTTTCCGCATCAAAACCGAATTTTCCTCTGGTATATCCAATTTCACGGACCGTATCTCTTACGATTTTCTGGATATCCACATATGCTTTTGTTGTAATCTCACCCATTACCAGTACCAGACCGGTAGTAATTGCTGTCTCACACGCCACACGGCTCATGGGATCCTGCTCCATCAACGCATCCAGAATCGCATCCGAAATCTGGTCACAGATCTTGTCCGGATGACCTTCGGTTACAGATTCAGAAGTAAATAAGATTTTTTCCATGTTCTTCTCCTTTTCTTAATTTGGTGGGCGCTTTTCTCCCCGGGTTTATATTTTCCGCTTTCTGCTTCTGTACCGCAGTTTTCTTCGCCGTGCGTCAAAATTTTTACATGCAAGCATGACAAATTTTCTCTTATCGTTTCATACGCACGGCTCATGGCTTTCGCGAAAAAAAGAGTCCGCACAAAGCGGACTCAATAACTCAATATCAAATCCCCTTATTGTTCGATTACTCGCTCAGGTAGGCACCTTCCGCCTTGACGGGGTTGCCGTGACTTCACAGATCCTATGTATCTCCATCACTCTGAATAAGAGAAAAGCTATATTATTTAATTACGAATACTACCATATAACAGTTTCACTGTTTCGTCAAGCCTTTTATACCAGAGATTTACTAAAATCATACAATGCTGCCGTTTCTCTGTCACGATATTCATGTTTCTCATAATATCCGATCAGAGTTTTATCCTCATCTCTGAGTGCCACCATATACACATCTTTATTGTCTTTTTTATTGTAGTATGTATATATCATATTATTTTCCGCACTTTCTTCAAACCATGCCACAACTTTTTCTATAATCTCCTTTGACCGCATATTATGACAGTCCAAAAGACTTTTGCCTATCAGAATCTCTCCGCCGTATTTTTCATAATTATTTACTGCAGCAGGATTCATATAAATGATTTGGTGGTCCAGATTACAGATTACAACCGCTGCTCTGTCCATATCGATCATACTTTTCATATATTTTGATAATTCCATAATCATCCGTTCCTTTCTGTATTTTTTTCTATTCTACCAACGAAATTATATGTTGGCAACTGTCTGCTTCTGCAGTATTACAGTTCAACTGTCACTGTTCACTTTTCATAGCAGGAAAATCTCTTCTGTATGCTGTACATTTGTTTTTATTTTCGTTATAATAAATTTCATCTGAATTACGGAGGAACAAGGATGGATAACTATACATCATATATTCTTGAGCAGACTCAGGCTCTGCTGGCAATCGACAGCCCTTCCGGTTTTACCGGAAAAGCAGTGGCTTATCTGGCAGCCGAATATGAAAAATTGGGATATGAACCGCAAATCACAGAAAAAGGCGGTCTTTTCGTAGAATTGGGCGGTGAGGGAAATCCTCTTATACTTACTTCTCACGTAGATACCCTTGGTGCCATGGTAGCACAGATCAAAGACAATGGACGAATCCGCATCACACCTGTGGGCGGACTGAATGCCAATAATACAGAAACAGAAAATTGCCGCCTGTATACATTTGATGAAAGGGTATATACCGGGACTCTTCAGTTGGAAAATGCATCGATTCACGTAAACGGAGACTATAATGGAACTTCCAGAACATTTGATACGCTGGAACTGCTTCTGGATGAACCGGTCTCTTCGAAAGAAGAAGTGCAGTCACTGGGGATTATGAATGGCAATTATGTATGTGTTGATCCCCGAACAGTCATTACCTCTTCCGGTTATATCAAAAGCCGTTTTCTGGATGACAAACTCAGCACAGCTATTATTCTGGGATATGCTAAATATCTGAAGGAGGAGAAGATTATTCCCGAACGAAAGGTATATCTTCATGTAACGGTTTTTGAAGAGGTAGGGCACGGCGGAGCCGGTTCAATCCCATCAGACGTAACAGAAATTCTGTCGTTAGACATGGGCTGTGTGGGAAATGGTCTGGATTGCACGGAACGACAGGTATCTATCTGTGTAAAAAACACCTTAGATCTGCTGATAAGCTATACAACTAACGTATAAAGGAGAATGCCATGTTTCAGGTGATTTTATGGGATATTGACGGGACTTTACTTAACTTCAAGATGTCAGAACGATATGCTCTTCGTAAATGTTTTTCCAAATTCGGTCTGGGTGACTGCAGCGACGAAATGATCGCCAGATATTCCGTCATCAATACCCGTTTCTGGCGGGGACTGGAAGCCGGAATCTATACCAAACCTCAGGTACTTCAGGGACGTTTTGAAGAATTTTTCTGTTCGGAAAACATTCCTTTTGACCGGGTAGCTGAATTTAATGATGAATATCAGCTCCGCCTGGGAGATGAAACATTTTTCAATGACAATGGGAAAGAATTAATCCAAAAACTGAAAGGTACTGTCCGTCAATACGCTGTAACTAACGGCACCAGCATCGCACAAGAACGAAAACTGAAACAGTCCGGGCTTGATATACTGCTGAATGATATCTTTATCTCAGAAAAAATCGGCACCGAAAAACCCGGAATCGGATTCTTTGAACATGTATGGAACGTAATCGGGAATTTCCCCAAAGAAGAGATTCTGATCGTCGGTGACTCCCTCACCAGTGACATTCAGGGCGGAAATAATGCTCAAATTCCCTGCTGCTGGTACAATCCAGATCAAATGGTCAATGACAGGAATCTGCGCATCGATTATGAAATCCAGAATCTATGGGAGATTGAGAAGATTCTGAATATAAATTAACATGAGGAGGAAGAGGAAATGATGAAATTTCTCGTGACCGCAGATGGCGGTCTGACAACAATGGGCTATGTTACTTTTGTTGTTGCAGTAATAGTTTTAATTGCGATTATCGCAGTATTATTTTTTAAAAACGGCAATGCCAAAAAGCTGACCACTCAGCAGCTGGTTACCTGCGCTGTGGCTTTGGCACTGGCATATGTTACTTCGTACATTAAGTTGTTCAAACTGCCTTTCGGTGGTTCTGTAACCTTGTTCAGTATGTTATTTATCGTTCTGATCGGTTATTGGTATGGACCAAAAGTGGGACTCCTCACTGGGCTTGTTTACGGAATTTTTCAGTTTCTTCAGGAACCGTATGTCCTCTCCTTCTTCCAGGTAGGATGCGATTATATACTGGCATTTGGAGCCATGGGTGTTGCAGGCTTCTTTTCAAAATCCCAGAAACACGGACTTCAGAAAGCATATCTGACCGCTATCCTGGCCAGAGGCGCATTTCATTCTCTGGGAGGTTACCTGTACTGGATGGATTACATGCCGGAAAACTTCCCGAAAGCACTCTCCGCTTTGTATCCGATCATCTATAATTACAGCTACATCCTTCTGGAAGGTGTGCTGACACTGGTTATTATATCAATTCCATCAGTAGCCAAAGCTCTGAACTATATAAAAAATACTGTAGCTTTACCTAATGCAGCTACTGTAAGTACTGGCAAATAATGCAGGTTCAAAAAAGGGAGCATACCATCTGATATGCTCCCATCTTATTGTTTATTCTGTTTATACTCTCTGATAAATTCCCCGGATATATTCCGCTGCACTTACGGCATTTTCCGGCACAGTATCTTCCAGTGTACACTGAATCCATGGTTTGTTATGCTTGATAAAAGACAAGATTTCCTCATATTCCATGATTCCCTGTCCGGCAGCGGTCCAGACAAGTTCATTCTCACCCACCTGAAAATCCTTGATGTGAAGAATTACAATTTCTTCACCCAGCAGTTCGATCGCATCTTTCATAATCTGCTTTCTGTTCTCATAATTGGAAATATGAAGCAGATTCACCGGATCAAAGATAATCTGCAGATTCGGTGAATGGATGATATCCAGCATCTTTCTTGCTCTCTGAGGAGTATGGATGATATGAGTAAATACAGGTTCGATTGCCAATATTACACCCATTTTTTCTGCATATTCCACAACAGGCTTCAGATTGGTCACAAACGTATCAAATGCTTCCTCACTATGGCATTCCGGTACAAAGCGGTATTCCGTATTGGGTGCTCCCGTCTCCGTTCCTACTACTCCGCAGCCGGCAAGTGCCGCAAAGCGGATATGTGCCATATAACGCTTCTGAATAGCAGCAAGCTGAACCGGATCCGGATTTGCCAGATTCAGATAACATCCCAGAACGGCAAAATCCACCTGATTCTCCCAGAATTCTCGTTTCAATGTCATAGCCATCCCAGGGGTCAATGCCTTATCCTGTGATTCTTCTTCTGTCATCAATTTACTCAATGCTGCGTGCGCACAGGTAAATCCCTGCTTATGAATATAAGCAAGACGTTCGTCAACACTCATCTGCGGCGTATCATGCAGACGCATACCCAGATTTAATCGATCTCTCATTTTTGTATCCTTTCACTTTTTTATCATTATTTTTATTTATCCACACAGAACCGATATGTCTGTATTTCATACGGCTTCAACTCTATAGAAATTTCATTTTCCATAAATGGAATTTCTTCTTTCTTCCTTTCCAGGATATCCGATTTCCATGCAGCTGTAATCTTCCACGGAAGAATCAGGCGCCCTCTGTGCCGACCATTCACATTTTCGTATACTCTCACAATAATATCTTTGGAATCTTCCGCATATTTAACAGCTTCCAGTATACAGCCCTCTGCTGTACAACGGAAAAATGTATCTTCTTTCGGGAAACTTCCCATATGTTTCTCTGCTCTGTAAATATGGCAGGGCTGATTCAGGAAACGGGCCTCTTCTTCTACTTTACCCTCCGTCCAGTTTCCTTTGTGCGGAAGCAGCGAATATGTAAACTGGTGAATTCCCTGATCGGCTTCCGGATATGGATATTGACCGCACTTCAGCAGGGTAAGCTGCATCGTATTTCCTTTGACCCGATATCCATACTTGCAGTCATTCAGCAAGCCGACTCCATATCCAAACTCAGAAAGATCCGCCCACTTATGAGCGCACACCTCAAACTGCGCTTCTTCCCAGGAAGTATTTTCAGTCACAGACCGTTCCAGATTTCCGTATTGAATGTCATACACTGCCTGTTTTGCATGTATATTCACAGGAAATCCCGCGCGCAGGAGCACATGATTTTCTTTCCAGTCAATTTCCGTCACAAAATCAATCCGTCTCTTTTTCTGGTAGAAAATGATGTCCTGGCAGATTCTTGATTTCAGGCAAGGACGTTCTATATGCAAAATAGTCCGCAGTTCGTTCTTTTCTTTTACCTGCACAGTGTCAAAATCTGTAACCGGATATTTCTTTTTCAGATGTGCCGGATCGATATTCCAGTTGTCAAAATCATCCGGGCGGTCTTCATAAAGTTCCAGTACGTTGCCTGATTTACCTTCCTCCAGAACTTCTCTTTCCTCTTCTTTATCCCAGATCGACGCAATCTGCCAGAAAGGATCCATAGTGATCCGATAATAATCCGTTTCAATCACCTTATCCGGATCGGAAGAAATTTCAGATGCAATGCCTGTTCCGGCAGTCTCATCAGCGGAAATGACTTCCAGTACTTTGTATCCGTAAGCAGGAATTTCCGGCACCTGACAGATCCATCTGTTTTCTCCTGTTTTTACACATTCCAACAAAGTTCCGTCCGAAGTACGAAGAGAGGATGGAATCACACAGCCATTGTCCGACTTCAGTACATCTGAATCCAGCTCTATCAGTTCTGTTCTTTCAAATGGAGAAAAATTCCATACAATGATCGAATCTTCATCCACCTGGATCATCTGATTCAATGCCTGAATCGCCGTATTTCTCTCATTTCCGATATTTGTGCGGATTTCCTCATATTCTTTCATCGCCTGTTCATATACTTTTCCGATAGCCGATCCTGGGAGGATATCATGGAACTGATTCCTTAGAAGAAGTTTCCACATACGCTCATATAACTGTTCCTGAAACTTCACACCTGCTGTTTCTTCCGCAAGAACCCCTGCAGCTTCTCCCTCTTTCATAAGATACTCGCATTTTCTGTTCTGTTTTTTTATCTCTGCAACAGAAGTATAGGTACCTCTGTGATATTCAAAATAAATTTCTCCATCCCACACCGGAACATCAGCATTGTTCTTACATGCCTGTTCCAACCGCTCAAAATAAGATTTCTGGAAATCCTGTCTCACATAAGGCAGTCCGGGGATTCCGTATTTCATCCGTTCATAATTTTCCAGCTGCTCCTCTGTAGGTCCTCCGCCCCCATCGCCAAAACCAAAGAGCTGAAGGGTCTCGGGACAAATATCTTTTTCATGATACCGCAGCCAGTTTCCCATAATCTGATTGGGATCCATTCGTCCGTTATAGGTACTCTGCCCTTTTACATTCGGTGTATGCTGAATATCCCCTTTCCAGTCTACCGCATTGGTCGTTGTGGAAAAAGCTGTCAGACATTTGCTTCCATCAATTCCTTTCCACCAGAAAGTATCATGAGGCATCCGGTTATGATCATTCCAGTCCAGCTTTGTCGTATAAAAGTACGGAATATCACATTGTTTCAGAAGCTGAGGAATACATGCGGAATATCCAAATACATCCGGCAGCCATAAAGTTTTACATGTAACCCCGAATTCTTTCTCAAAGAAACGGGTTCCATAAAGGAACTGTCTCGAGAGGGATTCTCCGGAAGTCAGATTGGTGTCCGCTTCCACCCACATCCCGCCGTCTGCTTCCCAGCGTCCTTCTTTGATTCTTTCTTTTATTTTCTCATACAGTTCCGGTGCTTCTTCTTTGACAAATTCATATAGCTGTGGCTGACTCATCATAAAGGTATAATCCGGATATCTGTCCATATATTGAAGAACGGTAGATACACTTCTCACAACCTTTTCCCGTGTCTGTGCCACATCCCACATCCAGGCAATATCAATATGCGTATGTCCAATTCCCGTTACCGTCGGACGTTGATCATCTGATTCCGGGATTTCTCTATAAAATGATTCTTCCAGCAATCTGCAGGCTTCCTCCATGCTTTCCCGAAAAGCCATGCTTGACATATCTCTCAGATCCAGTACGGAAACTACCTTTTTGAGAACTTCCATGATCTGTCTTCTCTCCATACTGCTCTCCGGCAGAAGAAGCGCCGTTCGAAACGGCACATATGCATGATAATAGAATTTTTCTGCCAGAAGATCTCTTCTCTGGAGGCTCACATAAAACATGCTTTTCTCATCTTTAAATCCACTGTGTCCCATAAGCCAGACACTGGCCTTCTGTCCCGGTTTTTGTTCCAAACGAATAACTCGATGATTGACATCCACACCCTGCTTTTTCTCTCCATCAACAGTGCAAAGGAACTGGGGATTCTGAATATCCCATCCTTCCTGTCCTCCTGTCGAGATAAATACAGCTGCCTCGTTTTCTTTCCATTCATCCGGAATCACAACCTCAAACGCAAACTGCTGATGCTTATCATATCCGCCCCACTGACCGCCATTTTCAAATTCCGTCCATACCGCATGGCTGTCCTCTGCTTCCTGTTTTGTTCCCATCTTTGTCCGAATGAGACTAACCGGAATACTCTCCTGTACAAATATATTTTTTACATCTTTCAGTATACGGTTGATCTGTTCCAGCTCAAAACGTATCTGCATTGTCACACCTCCACATCCTGCTTATTTTTCTTTCTCTTAAACCTTATTTTATCATGAAATACTGACAAATTCTCGTGGTTTTCACTATAAAATCTTGCAAATCTTATGATACTTTTGGATTCGTATAAGGAATGAATGTAATCAGGCTGATGATATTATGTTCTGTCTCTCAATGTCAGGTCGCTCGTCCTCAACTAACTGCTAACTCCGACTAAGACGCTCCGGAGAGCCGTCGCGCTTAAGTCTGCGTAAACAGTGGACGCCTAAGTGTGTGGAGCAAACTGCCAGTGGCAGGTTGCGGAACTCTTCGGGCTCGCTTTTCCCAATGACATTGAGAGACAGAACATAATATCATCAGCCAATTTACTTTTTTAGGTATACTATACAAAACCAAATACTACGGTTCATTCATTAACTATACAATCTACAACCGTAGCAACCACTTCTGGAATACGGTTTATTCATTAACGATTCAATCTACAACCGTAGCAACTTCCACTGGAATACGGTTCTTTCATCAACTTTTCAATCTACAGCCGTAATAACTTCCACTGGAATACGGTTCTTTCATCTACGATTCAATCTACAACCGTAATAACCACTCCCGGAGCACAATTCAATTAAAACATCTTATATAGATAAAGAAAGCCCCGGAAATGTCCGGGGCTTTCATCATCTTTTCTTATTTGATTGTAACTTTATCCAGATGCCAGATTTCATCCACATACTGCTGAATTGTTCTGTCAGATGTGAACTTACCGGAGCAAGCAGTGTTCAGAAGAGCCATCTTAGCCCATCTGTCTGTATCTCTGTAAGCGATCTCAACCTGTCTCTGAGCCTCTGCATAGGACTTGAAGTCTGCCAGAATAAAGTACTGGTCCGGACGTCCATGTTTATTTGTCAGCAGAGAGTCATAGATTTCACGGAACATGTTGTAATCTCCCTTGGAGTAGGTTCCGTTGATCAGCTGCATCAGCACGCTACGAATATCCTGATCTGTGTTGAAGTAGTAGTTCGGATCATATCCGCCATGGTTCTCAAAATTGATAACTTCATCAGAAGAAAGACCAAAAATAAATGCATTTTCTCTTCCTACTTCTTCTACGATCTCCACGTTAGCACCATCCATAGTACCGATTGTAGGAGCACCGTTCAGCATAAACTTCATGTTACCTGTACCGGATGCTTCTTTACTTGCTGTGGAAATCTGCTCAGATACATCTGCTGCAGCAAAAATCATTTCTGCGTTGGATACACGATAATTCTCGATAAATACAACTTTCAGTTTTCCGTTGATAGATGCATCGTTGTTAATCACATCTGCAACAGAGTTGATCAGCTTGATCGTCTGTTTTGCACGACGATATCCTGCTGCTGCTTTTGCGCCAAAGATAAATGTTCTTGGATAGAAATCCATCTCCGGATGTGCTTTGATCTGGTTATACAGATACATTACATGCAGAATATTCATCAGCTGACGTTTGTACTCATGAAGTCTCTTAACCTGTACATCGAAAATAGAATGAGGATTTACTTCAATTCCGTTGTGCTCCAGAATATATTTTGCCAGACGTACTTTATTCTGGTATTTAATATTCATGAATTCCTGCAGAGCTTTCTTGTCATCCGCATATACTTTCAGTTTTGCCAGTTCCGGCAGGTTGGTGATCCAGCCATCACCGATATGATCGGTGATCCAGTTAGCCAGAAGCTGATTTCCATGAAGCAGGAAACGTCTCTGTGTAATACCGTTTGTCTTATTGTTAAACTTCTCAGGAGTCATTTCATAGAAATCTTTCAGCTCCTGCTTTTTCAGGATTTCTGTGTGAAGCTGTGCTACACCATTTACAGAGAATCCGCCGGCAATTGCAAGATGAGCCATTTTCACCTGGCCATCATAAATAATTGCCATCTTTTTCACTTTTTCCTGATTTCCAGGATATTTTGCCTGGATTTCCAAGATAAATCTGCGGTTGATCTCTTCTACGATCTGGTATACACGTGGAAGCAGCTGAGAGAACAACTCGATTGGCCATTTTTCCAGAGCCTCTGCCATAATCGTGTGGTTTGTGTAAGCACAAGTATGCGTTGTAATATCCCATGCTTCATCCCATCCCATTCCTTCTTCGTCGATAAGGATTCTCATCAACTCTGCAACTGTCAAAGTCGGATGAGTATCATTCAGCTGGAATACAACTTTCTTCGGCAGATCATGAAGATCATTGTGTTTTTTCTTGAATTTTTCAATAGCAGACTGAATACTTGCAGATACAAAGAAATACTGCTGTTTCAGACGCAGTTCCTTACCTGCATAGTGATCATCACATGGATACAGAACATCAACGATGTTCTTAGCCAGGTTCTCCTGCTCTACTGCTTTGTGATATTCTCCCTTATCAAACAGATCCAGACGGAAGTCAGTGATCGGCTCCGCATCCCAGATTCTCAGGGTATTTACAATTTTATTATTATAACCTACGATTGGCATATCGTAAGGAATAGCCATTACAGACTGATATCCTTCCTGCACAAAATGATTTCTTCCTGTTGCAGGATCATACTCTACTTTAACATATCCACCGAATTTAATCTCTTTTGCATATTCCGGACGGCGCAGTTCAAATGGATAGCCATTCTTCAGCCAGTTATCCGGTACCTCTACCTGATAACCGTTTTCAATTTTCTGTTTGAACAGACCATAATGATAACGGATACCACATCCATATGCACAGTATCCCAGAGTTGCCAGGGAATCCAGGAAACATGCTGCCAGTCTTCCCAGACCACCATTACCCAGTGCCGGATCCGGCTCCTGATCTTCAATTACATTCAGATCAAATCCCAGTTCGTCCAGAGCTTCTTTTACTTCATTATAAGCACACAGATTAATCAGGTTATTACCCAGTGCACGTCCCATCAGGAACTCCATGGACAGATAATATACGATTTTCGGATCATCTTTTTCATACTGTTTCTGAGTATCCAGCCAGTTATCGATCACTACATCTTTCACTGCCAGAGAAACAGCCTGAAAAACCTGTTCCTGAGTTGCTTCCTCGATTGTCTTACGATAAAGCATCTTTACATTTTCTTTTACACTTTTCTTGAATTCTTCTTTCGTGAACTGCTTGTTCAACATCCTTTACCTCCTCATTCAATCCGGGAAACTGTGTAAACCGTATGTACTCTTCAGACGTCCAAATCACGTTTCCGAATCCCCGCACCCGATTACGCACAAAAGAAGGGGACAGGGCATTACTCCTGCTCCATCCCCCTCAATATCCCATTGTCATACTTCGCGATCATTCCGATAAAATGGGTTTTGAACGATCACTTACCTCTTCTCAACTGCAAGGGTTACTTTCTGAGAATTGATATTCCATTCTTTTTCATAACCCTGTGTAGTATCCAGCAGGACTTCCTCTGCCAATACTTCTGATTGAATCTCTTCGGCATGTGTCTTCATGATGTCTTCGATTACTTTGTTGTCTTTCACATACACGTTAATCTTATCCATAACTTCGAATCCGGCTTCTTTTCTCATCGTCTGAATCTTACTGATGATTTCTCTTACGAAACCTTCCTCAATCAGTTCTGGTGTAAGATTTGTATCAAGTACTACCGCAAGTTTGTTGTCGGATTCTGTCACGAAACCTTCCATCTGCGCAGTATCAACTAATAAATCACTCTCTGATAATACAACCTCATTACCATTGATGTCAAGTTTTAATTCACCGGAACTTCTAAGTTCTGCCATAGCTTTATTTCCATCCAGCGTGGAAAGTGCCTGACGGATGCCTCCCAGAAGTTTTCCATACTTCGGTCCCACTGTCTTCAGCTGAGGTTTGAATGTATAAGAAATGAAATTTTCAATGTTATCGGTAAATTCCACACTCTTTACATTCAGTTCATCTTCAATGATGGTTACATAGAACTCAGACAGCTTATAATCTGCCTTTACATACATTTTAGCGATCGGCTGACGGTTCTTGATATTGGCAGTATTTCTGCAGGCACGTCCCATAACGACGATATCCAGCAGATGTTCCATATTATCTTCCAGTTCTTTGTCGATCCACTCTTTATTTGCAGTCGGGAAATCACACAAGTGTACGCTTTCCGGGGCATCTTTATCAATACTTCTTACAAGGTTCTGGTAAATATCCTCTGTCATGAACGGAATCATCGGGGCAGCCACTTTGGAAATGGTCACCAGTGCGGTATACAATGTCATATATGCATTGATTTTATCCTGTTCCATTCCCTTTGCCCAGAAACGCTCGCGGCTTCTTCTTACATACCAGTTACTCATGTCATCCACGAACTCCTGAAGCGCTCTTGCAGCTTCCGGAATCCGGTAATTTGCCAGATTATCATCTACAGACTGAATTACCGTATTCAGCTTGGACAGCAGCCATTTGTCCATAACGGACAGTTTATCATATTCCAGCTTATATTTGGTTGCGTCAAATTCATCAATATTTGCATACAGCACGAAGAACGCATAAGTGTTCCACAGCGTGCTCATGAATTTCCTCTGACCTTCCTGTACTGCTTTTCCATGGAAACGGTTCGGCAGCCATGGGGCACTGTTGATATAGAAATACCAGCGGATCGCATCTGCTCCGTAAGTCTCCAGAGCTTCAAAAGGATCTACCGCATTTCCCTTGGATTTACTCATCTTCTGGCCATTTTCATCCTGCACATGGCCCAAAACAATAACATTCTCATACGGAGCCTTATTAAACAGCAATGTAGACTCAGCCAACAGAGAATAGAACCATCCACGTGTCTGGTCAACAGCCTCGGAAATGAACTGTGCCGGGAATTGCTGCTCAAACAGCTCTTTATTTTCAAATGGATAATGATGCTGTGCAAACGGCATTGCTCCCGAATCAAACCAGCAGTCGATCACTTCCGGTACACGATGCATCGGTTTTCCGCAGACCGGACATTTGATGGTAATCTCATCGATATACGGACGATGCAGCTCTACTGTTTTTGCTCTCTCGTCACCGCTCATCTCAAACAATTCCTGACGGCTTCCGATAGAGTGCATATGACCACACTCACACTCCCAGATATTCAGAGGAGTTCCCCAATAACGGTTTCTGGAAATACCCCAATCCTGTACATTTTCCAGCCAGTCACCGAAACGGCCTTTTCCGATACTTTCCGGAATCCAATTAATGGTGTTGTTATTGCGGATCAGATCATCTTTGACAGCGGTCATCTTAATAAACCAGGATTCACGCGCATAATAGATCAGCGGAGTATCACATCTCCAGCAGTGTGGATAATCATGTTCAAACTTCGGAGCATCAAACAACAGTCCTTTTGCTTCCAGATCTTTCAACACTTCCGGATCCGCACTCTTTACATTCGGATCTTTCTCCATTTCCGCTTTGGACGGTTTTGCTCTCATTCCTGCAAATGGAGTCTCAGGAGTCATGCATCCTTTTTCGTCTACAAATTTTACCAGAGGAAGATTGTACTCACGTCCCACACGGGCATCATCCTCACCAAAAGCCGGCGCGATATGAACGATACCGGTACCGTCAGACATAGTTACATAATCATCACAGATCACATAGTGTGCTTTCTTGTGCTGTTTTTCTGCTTCCTGTGCCGCACATTCATATAATGCCACATATTCTTTGTATTCCAGATCTGTTCCTTTGTATGTTTCCAGCACTTCATAAGCCGGCTTATCATCCTCAGCCAGTTTGCCCAGAACTTTGTCCAGAAGTGCCTCTGCCATGTAATAAACATAGCCGTCAGCAGCTTTTACTTTACAATACGTATCTGACGGATTCACGCAAAGTGCCACATTAGAAGGCAGTGTCCAAGGTGTTGTGGTCCATGCAAGGAAATACGCATCTTCCCCTACAACCTTGAAGCGCACTACTGCAGAACGTTCTTTTACTGTCTTATATCCCTGTGCCACTTCCTGTGCAGACAGAGGAGTTCCACAACGCGGGCAGTAAGGAACAATCTTAAATCCTTTATACAGAAGTCCTTTGTCCCAGATCTGTTTCAGTGCCCACCACTCTGACTCAATATAGTCATCATGATACGTAACATACGGATTGTCCATATCTGCCCAGAAACCTACCGTTGAGGAGAAATCCTCCCACATTCCTTTGTATTTCCAGACACTTTCCTTGCATTTGTCAATAAATGGAACCAGACCATACTCTTCAATCTGCTCTTTTCCGTCCAGACCCAGAAGTTTCTCAACTTCCAGTTCAACCGGAAGACCGTGGGTATCCCATCCTGCCTTTCTCGGTACCATATAGCCTTTCATGGTACGATAACGGGGAATCATATCTTTAATAACACGGGTCAGCACATGTCCGATATGCGGTTTTCCATTGGCAGTCGGCGGTCCATCATAGAAGGTATATGTCTCACCTTCTTTCCGCTGTTCCATACTTTTTTCGAAAATATGATTTTCTTTCCAGAATTGTTCTGTTTTCTTTTCTCTCTCCACGAAATTCAGATTAGTTGATACTTTCTGATACATGGCGGAACCTCCTTTTAAGTTTTGTCTTAAGAATTAGGAAAGTCAACGGACTTTCCTATGATAGAAAAACCCTCGTCCTGTAACAGGACGAGGGCAAATACCTTCGTTATACCACCTCTTACAGCGTACGGGTTTTTACACCGATACACGTTCCTTTTAACGGGGGAAATCCGGCATCTCCTACTTCTTTCAGATAGCAACTCGGGAGTGATATTCATCTGCTTCTACTCATACCGGGCTTCCACCTTTCCCGACTCGCTGTAACTTTCAAAACCAGACTACTGTCTCCGTCTTCATTTTTATCACAAAACATTATAATCAGTAGACGAAAGGCTTGTCAAGAGATTTTACCGATTTCTTTTGCTAACCAGTATTTACTTCTGTCATCCTTTAATACCCGATGCTGTGATCCCCTGTACATAATATTTCTGCAGAAAAAGAAACAGAATAACCATAGGAATGGTACAGATTACAAGCGATGCCATAATCGGCCCATATTCAATAGGTTCCGTATTAAAAAAGGTTGCAATACCCAACTGAATTGTACGCATATTTTCACTGGTTGATACAAGCAACGGCCATAAATAATCATTCCAGTGTGCGGAAAAATCCAAAATAAATGCTGTTGCAAATACAGGTCCGGAATTTGGTACTACAATTCTAACAAAAACAGACATTGGTCTGCACCCATCAATTTCTGCTGCTTCTATCAACTCATCAGGGAAATCCACAAAAAACTGTCTGAACAAATAAATAGTAAAACATTTTCCCACAAAGGGAACAATCAGGGCAAACCATGTATTTAACCAGCCAAATGCATTTACTTCTACATACAGAGCAAGAATAATCGCCTCAAATGGAAATACCATAAGTGCAACAACGCAATTCGTAAGGAATTCTCTTCCTTTGAATTTAAATTTTGCCAGTGCATATCCAAACATCGAATTTACTATCAGATCTAAAATCACAATAGCAAAACAATAAAACAAACTGTTAAATACAAAACGCAGCATCGGTGTTCGCTCAAAAACAGATGCATAATTATTAAGCGTGACAGTTTCAGGAAAAAATGTCGCCAGAGAATTCAAATTTTTGAAAATATCCGGCTCTTCTTTCAGGGATGACACCACCATCCAAATGAGCGGTGCTATAAAAATCAGTGAAATAATTATCCCGAAAATATAATACAATACTAATCCTATTTTGTGCTTTGCTTTATTTGAAATTTTCATCGCCGCTCACCTCTATTCATCCGATTTCAATACTTTTTTCAGCAACAGTGACAAGGCAACAATAATTACAAAATAGACCACAGCCGCAGCACATGCATATCCAAATTGTCTGCTTCTAAAAGCTACATTATAAATATAGTATACCAGTGGTTTGGTGGAATCCTGTGGTCCGCCCTGAGTCATGATATATGGCTGTGTAAATAATCGCATAGCCTGAATAGATGTAATCAAAATAATATATTTCGTAACATTTTTCAGTCCAGGTATCGTAATATAGCGGAATTTTTGAAATACATTTGCCCCATCGATGGACGCTGCCTCGTACAAATCTGTAGAAATTCCCTGAATGCCCGCCAGAAAAATCATCATTTGATAACCTGCTCCCTGCCAAGCCGACATTACAATAATCGAATTCATTGCTGTATCTTTACTGGTCAGAAAAGGAATTGAATCAAATCCGATACTGGTAATTATCGCATTAAACCATCCCTGTGATGGACTTGAATTTAACATAATCTGCCACAAAATCGCTATTACCACCATAGACGTGACAGTTGGACTGAAAAATGCAATTCGAAATATGGAAACACCTCTCGTACGCTTCGAAACTAGCAACGCAAGTGCCAGTGCCAGACCACATTGCAACGGTACTACAATCACTGCAAAATATACGGTATTTTTAAAAGCAATCCAAAAATCCTGATCCTGGAAAAGATCTATGTAATTTTTGATTCCAATAAAAATTTTTTCATTCGGCCGAAGTGTATTATATTCCATCGTCGAATAACGAAGCGCTATTACAACCGGAACTGCAATAAAAGTAATGAGCAAAATTATCGCCGGCAATGAAAACAAATACGCCGTTATAGTTTCCCTTTGTTTAACTTTATTTTTATTCTGAACCTGCTTCATTCTTATCCACCTGTTTTTCTGTAAAATCCTGCCGCAATGCAACAGCGGCAGGATTGAAAATGCTATTTTCCGTATACCGTTTCGTATTCTTTATCAATTGCTGCTGCCGCATTGTCCAGTGTTTCCTGAATGTCCGCTCCACTGAAAATATCAAATAATCCATTTGAGAATTCAGAAGTTAATGTTGCGTATACCGGAGTACTCGGTCTTGCATGACTCGTCTTGAGAAGTTCTTCTCTAAAAATAGAGTTAGGATACTTTTCCCATTCTTCAGATTCCTCCATGACAGAAGAACGTGCCGGGATCTTAGAATTTACTTTTGCATTTTCCGCACAGTTTTCTTTGCTGCAAATAAAGGAAATGAATCCCGCAGCAGCTTCCGGTTTGTCAGAAGAAGACGTAATAGTGAATACCCAGTCACCATTTGGAGACGCCGCTTCCGCACCTGTTTCTTTAATCGGATAATAAGTCACACCCCAGTTGAAATCCCATGATTCTGCGTTAGCCAACTGATACGAACCGCTGATCATAGTCGCTGCTTTCTGATTCGCAAATTCATTGTCTATCGGATCTACATTGGCATATCCATTCTGAATCAGATTATTCAAAAATTCTGTAGCTTCATAAGCTGCCTCATTATTAAAATATCCCGTTGCCTGAGTTCCGTCCTCACTGATCAGATTTGTCCCGGCAGAAACATAGAATGGAAGCAGTGCATATATCATACCTTCCCCTTTATCCAAAATGATATTTGTGCCGACAACGTCATCTTTTGTAAGTGCACACGCTATTTCTTCAAATTCCTGCCAGGTAAGTGCATCTTCCGGAGCTTCCGGTGTTCTCATTTTGATTCCCGCAGCTTCAAGCATATCAATATTGTAATACAGTGCTACTGAAGATTCTGTAATTGAATATGCATATAACTGCCCATCATATGTATTCTGCTGCAGTGCTCCAGGCATCAAATCTTCTTTATCCTCTGCCGCAATATACTGCTCTATCGGAATAATCAGTTCATTTTCCGCATATGTAGATACATAAGATCCGTCTACCATCATAATATCCGGCAAAGTATTTGACGTTACCGCAGCACTCACCTTATCATCATATGAAAAAGTGCCTGAACTTGCCACAACTTCCATCTCAACTTTGTATTTACCCGCATTCTGTTCATTGAATTCTTCATTCTTTTCCTCATACCATCCATCTGTTGCATCTGATGATTTCCAAAAACTGATTATCTGTTCTCCTTCACTTGTAGTTTCTTCTTCATTTGCAGCTTCTTCTTTCTTTTCATTTGAAGTTTCATCCGACTCACTGCTTCCGGTTGTTCCGCATCCACCTGCCATAGTTGCAATCAAACCTGCCATAATAATAAAAGATACTACTTTTCTTTTCATGAATCATACCTCCTGTTCCAAATTGATTCCATTTCAAATACTTTCATTTTTTCCAAACATGTTTCATCCTGAACCTGAACAGAACATCTTCCCATTAACTTCGTCGTATAGAATATTCTGCTGCCAACCGCCTCGCCGTCGTTGAGGAAAATTTCTGCTACTCTTCGATCAAAAAATATTTCTATTTTCTGTAATTGCTCCAGCCGGGCAATATAATGTACATTTTTATCCCTGTCTTTTGATGAATAGATCTCTGCTGTCCCCTTTTTCCAAAGGAACCGGAGTTCATCTGTGTCACTTTCCGCTATTAAAATATCTATTATCGTATCACCCTGAAGTTTTAACAATGCGTAATAGGAATTTCCTTCTATTCCAGCATAACAGGAATCTTCTTTAACAACTTTTACCTCCTTTCCCAATAATTTGTATATTTCCTGTACAGGTTTCATATATAATTTATGCTTTTTAACAAAAAGCTCTCTTGGGACTGACATGCTGCCATAGCAACCATTATCCATAAAAATATGCTCATTATTAAAATCCGCAATCCATCCGATCAATATACGGCGGTCTTCATGAAAAAAACTTTGAGCAGCATATAAATTCAACCCAAAATCCAGATTACCCTCTGTCTCAATTAATAATTTTCCCTGTTCCATTTTACCTATATAATATCTGGTAGGTCGAAATCTGCCATCTTCATCCACATAATCCATAAGCGCAGCTATGGCTATCACCTTTTGATTCAGCTCAAACAAATCCGGACATTCGTAGCAAACAGCTTTTTCTTCCGTCAGGATAATGCCTTCATACTTCCATTTTTCTAGGTCTTCCGTGGAATATTCCATCAGAATGGCGTGTCCGTTTTTTGCTCCCGCCAATACTAATACTGGTTTATTGTCAATATATGTAATCTTCGGATCACGAAAGTCGCAGGTCATTCTCTCTTCCGGTCTGCTTGCTATAATAATTTTTTCTTTCTTAAAGTGAACACCGTCAGTGCTTACCGCTTTTACCTGATATTCACAAAAATCCTCTAAATTATTCTTTCTTCCCAGATGTCTGGTGAAAAATATGTGCAATTCTTCATCTTTTACCACTGCAGACCCCGAAAATGCACCTCCGCGATTCTCAGGATTTTCCAAAAGCTCATCCTGTGGAAACACGGCAATTGGAAAATATTTCCAATGTGTCAAATCACAACTGACTGCATGTCCCCAGTAACAAAAATCTGCTCTCTGCTCAGTTGGATTAGCCTGATAAAACATATGGTAATATCCTTTGTAATAGCACAAACCATTTGGATCATTCATCCAGTTTTTTACAGGGATAAAATGATATTGTTCTTTTATGGGGGAATTATGATATTGTTCTATGTCAATCAGTTCAGCGGTATCTGTTTCGAAATTAAAATTCAAAAAGCCAACCCCTTGTTCAAACAGGTCTTTATTGCCACATAAATATCCATAAGGTATGTCCACATGTTTCACACTCAACGTATATTCCTTCCGTTTTTCCAGATTTATTTCAAAAAAATGATATACTTCACAACTAACACTGATATGTACTATGGTATGTGAACCTTCTTTCACCAGAATTTCTCCATCATTCAGCGAAGCTTTTTTTGCAAAAAATTCCATCCTGTCATATTTCCCTGATAGCAGTCTCATCATATTTCCTCCGATATAAAACCGGTTCGATACAAACCGGAAGTTTAACCGGTTTATCGAACCGGTTTTATATGCATATAGTACAACAACTTTGTATTTTTGTCAATATGTTTTATTCATTTTATTTCAATTATTAACTCAGATATCATTTGGTTGTAGCACGATGTTGTAACTGCACATCTATGATGAATTCCTGTTTTTCCGGTTTCTCACCTGCAATTATTTTTTGAAGCACTATCACCGCCTGTTTTGCAAGTTCCTGAATTGGCTGGACAATTGTCGTTATGGGCAATGTATTTGCTTCTGTTAAAAACGTACCATCATATGCAATTGCACAAAAATCCTCCGGTATGGACTTTCCCCTGCGATATGCTTCTTTCAGACACGCCATAACATACAGATCTGCTCCGATCACACCATCTATTTTATTTTTTTCGAACAGCTCACCTATCATTTGCTCAAGATGGTAAGGCATATCTGTTGCAATAGTAAGTACTTCGATTTTCCTCTTTTCCAAATTTTCTTTGATCAGATTATGACGTTTGGCAGATGTATTGTTTTTAACAATTGTACCAAGAAACATAACTACTTTTCTACATCCATTCCTCACAATTTCATCCACAATCAATTCACTGCTCATTTCATGATTGCTACGAATGATCGGCACCTGATCCCCTACCTGTCGATCAAGACTCACCATGGGACAATTCAAATCTGTATAGTAACCAGATGGCAATTCATACTGACCTATGATTAAACCATCCATAAACTTCCTCTGCAACATATTAATATAATCCTGTTCACGTTCCACACTTCCGGAAGTATTGCAGATCAGAGTTTTATATCCCCGAATGTAAAGCTCATTCTCAACATATTTAATAAATTCCGCGAAAAAGGGATTTGCTATATCCGGAACCATAACGCCAACCATTCCGCTTTTTTGCAAAGACAGATTTCTTGCCAGACTGTTTGGCACATAATTCAGTTCCTCAATAGCCGCCAACACCTTTTCCTTTGTCTGTTCAGAGACATAACCTGTATTATTTATTACTAAAGATACGGTACTTTTAGCCACTTTTGCTTTTTTGGCTATATCTGAAATTGTTGTCATATATCCCTCCGCAGTCAGGTTACTGCTAACTTGTTAATAACCTGGTTTTAATGGTTTTTTTGTTTTAAAGAAGCCTTATTTCTTATTTTTGTTTTTATTTATCTGACTTGACAGCAGTTTATCCAGATAGATGGACTTGAACTGTTTGCTCGCCAATGCCTGCTTAAGGGGCGGAAGCTGTAAAATCGTGGAAAATACAGCTGCCATAGCCCGATGGTTGGCAAATGCCTGATTGTCAAAAATGAGATTCTGCAAGGTTCCTTTTTCAATGGCCTGCAGCACAAACCGGTGTGTGCTGTTCACAGGCGTAATGACCTGAACAGGGCGACGCTGCAGTTCAATAGCCTTTGTCGGACAGTTTCTGGCACATACGCCACAACCCAGACAGATTTCTGTATTGACCACTGCTCTTTTTCCTTTTTTATTTGTACCGGAGGCATTGTCATTTTCGTCTTCTTTTACGGAAATAGCAAAAATCGGACAAACTTTTTCACATTTTCCACAGCCCACACATGTCTCTTCTTTCACCTTGGGAATGTAATTGGTAGTCGCTACCGGCTGCATGGGGCTGAATCTTCTGGCTGCCTGCAATGCCTCACAGCAGCAGCCACAGCAGTTGCAGATAAACGCAGGATTTTCCCGGACATTTTCTCCAATCTGTACCAGATTATGATCATAAGAACGTTCCAGCGCATCCATAGCTTCTGCTTTGTCGATCAGACGGGCATAACCGCCATGCTCTGACAGAGAACGGGCCACATTTCCAAAAGTCAGGCAGACATCCAGAGGTGCATTGATCTCACAAGGATGTCCCGCATGAAGCATCTTATGGCGACAATAACAGGTTCCGAGTCCGATATACTCTGCTTCCTCTATGATATGACTGGCTCTCTCGTAGTCCATAATATGCAGAGTGTTATCATTAGTCAGTACCGGTTCCTGTACATAAACCCGCCCCAGTCTTGTCTCTGTGACAAAAAACAAGTCTTTGACAAAATCCTCTTCCACATTCATATACTGGTAATACAGTTCGCTCAAATATTTCTGATCAATATCTCCTCTGGTCCGCATCAGGGCAAATTCAATAAAACCTGCCATCGGAGGCGGCATTACAAATTTGCGCACTCCGTTATGGTAAGAGTCCACCAGGAGAGCTTTCTCACACAGATGGGTCAGAAATTTCTCCGCTTTGGCTTCACTGGTATTCCAAATCTTAGCCGCTTTCTTTGCCGTAAATGGTCGTACCGGCAGAAGAGCAACCCATTTCGCTTCTTTTTCCGTATAGAGTACCTGCAAAATCTTATAGAGCGTGTCCGAAACCGGCGCGCCCTGGGTAAACCAGTTAATCCGGTCCTCCAGATTCTTATAGGCATCTTTGCTGGCAATATGTCCCATATAATTGTCCTTTCTCTGATTACTGTCTGGCGTCAAGGTACACCGACGCATTTATTTACTTGTTTCTTTCTAGTATACCGCATCCGCACGATTTCAGTAATATGTAATTTTATTAAATGAAAGCGGACAGGAAGCGGACAGGGGACAGACCTGTGTCCCAAAATATGAGACACAGGTCTGTCCCCTGTCCGCTCTTATTTTAGAATTTCACTAATCGTAAGATGCGCATTTGTTCTGAAATCATCATTTTCATCGTCGTAAGTGATCAACGCCTTCCATAAAGCCCAGCCCCGTGCACGATCTATCATATCTTCTGGCAATCCTTTTAGGAAATATTTACGTTCTTCAGAAGAAAAATATGTCCATGCCATAGCATAATCACAGGCTGGATCTCCGGTTCCCAAAACTCCAAAGTCAATCAGCCCGTAAAACTTTCCATTCATCACCAGAATATTTCCAGGTGCTATATCCCCATGCACCCACACATCCTGACCTTCGTATTCTTTTGAAATACACTTCATCCATATGGACAAAAGCTTTTCCGTTGGCAGGCGATCGGATAACTGTTCTAAAGCATTCATTGTCTGGTCATGATATGTGCTTAATTCACAACCCCGATAGTAATTATGCTGTGCCCCGTGAGGACCTCCAGTACAGTCAACTGCCTGCAGCTTTTTCAAAGCTTCCGCCAGTTCTGCCGCCAGTTCCTTTCGATCCAGCGCCGTACATTCAAACAACGTCTCTCCCTGAATCCATGTATTGATCGACCATGGATAAGGATATCCACAATCAGGCTTTCCCATGTACAACGGTTTGGAAATCGGGAAATCCAGATACCGGCTCAAATACGGCAGCCATCTGCTTTCTTTTTCCACCTGTGCCGCATACCCCTCCCCGCTGGGAAGCCGGACTGTCATCTCATTTCCCAGATGAAACGTACGATTATCATGTCCGCTTTTTTCTACCGGATAAATATCCAGAGATTTATACTGGGGAAATTGTGATGCAATCAATGATTTTGCTAATTCAACTGTTATTTTTATTTCATTTATCAATTACACTCTTCCCTTTCCATTTTCCGCTTAACCATCGCTCTCCAAACACAATCGCCCGAAATGCCCAGTCAACCGGCATGGCAGCCCATACACCCGGTGCTCCCATACCAAAATGATTTGCCAGAAGATATGCCGACAGAATGCGGAACACCCACATGGAAATGATGGACATCACCATCGCAAATTTCACATCCCCCGCAGCCCGCATGGAAGCCGGAAGCACAAAAGCCACCGGCCAGACCAGGATTGCTCCGAATGTATGGAACATCAGCATCTGTCTCGTAAGCAGAGCCGTTTCCTCTATTACATGATACCAGGGAAGAATTACCGCAAGCCCAAACCACAAAATAAGGCAAAACACAGCCATTACTGCATAGGTGACACCGATCAACAGTCGATTATAATATCTGGTCTGCTGTTCATCCTCTGCGCCCACACATCTGGCAATGACCGTTGTGGCAACTGTCTGCATGGCAACTCCCGGAATTACCTGTATGGAAGTCATTGTATGACAAATGGAATTTGCTGCTATTGCAGAGGTTCCGAAACCGGATACAAGGCTTACCAGCACCACTTTTCCCAGCTGAAACAGACCATTTTCCACCCCGTTGGGCACTCCGATATATAATATTTTTCTGATCAGCGCACCATCCGGACGATATCGGAGAGTTTTCTGCAGGTGCAAATCAAGCTTTTCATTCAACAGCAGGACAAGGATCAATACTGCGGCAACATATCGTGCCGCTACTGTAGCAATAGCAGCACCGGCACTTCCAAGTCCACATCCATAGATGAAAATCGCATTCCCTGTTACATTGACCAGATTCATGAGAAATGACAGATACATGGTGATCCTGGAATTTCCCATCGTCCTGAAAATTGCCGCTCCTGATTCAAATATGGAAATGGCCGGTATAGACAGAAGAACAATCAGGAAATATCGGTTTGCGTTATACGATACCTGCACCGTAATCGAACCAAACAGATGATTCAGAATCAATCCACGTATCATATACATGATTCCCGTGACGATCATGGACACGATCCATGAAAACCACAGCAACTGGCTTGTTGTCCGGCAGGCATTTTCCTTTTCTTTTGCTCCGAGATACTGTCCGCATACCACAGCCCCACCTGTCCCAAAGGCAGAAAAAACAAAAATCAAAAGCTGCATGACGGTATCAACCAGAGATACCCCAGACATAGCAGATTCTCCCACGCTGGCAACCATGACCGAATCAATCATCCCAACCATAAGATTTAAAAGAAGCTCAATCACCAGCGGAATAAATAATTTTACTAAGTCTTTTTTACTGAATAGCCGTTTCATTTTTCTCTTAATGCTGTATCTGCCCGTCTCCTTTTTCCATCTGCTTTGCGAAAATCGATCCCATATATTTTGCAACCAACGGAATCAGTTCTTCATCGTAATTACTCAATATTCTCGTATTTTTATCGATAATCAGCGTATGTTCCTCCTCCGGTGTGCTTGCCGGCCAGAAAGGAATTCCCTCATGATTGGGGTCGCCGGTATATGCAAATGCCATCACCGTATCAAAAATCTGTTTTTCAATTATTTCCGTCACTCCTTCTTCCTGCGTCACCGGAACCAGTTCTGTATTGTGGAATACATAGGGAATATCCGCACAGTGCCACGGTGTACGTCCTCCGTCAATCGGAAGATCCAAATTGAACATATAAGAATATGTAGAAGAATTTAATTTACTTCTAAGACGGATATACTGCTGTGCCGGAAGGCGAAACAGAAAATCCAGATTCAGAAGATCCACCGGATGTCTCTCCGGATATGCTGCCTCGAAAAGAGGTATCAGTTCTTCAGCCGCCTTTTCGCCTACTACTTCTTTTACCATTGCTTTTCCTTCTTCCGCTGTCATGCTGTGCTTATCATACGGTGTTGCGGCAAAGGAAGTAAACTCACCAAATACCGTACCCACCAGAAGCGGAATCTTTGCTGTTTCTTTACGGAATCCGTTGACCTCCGGTGTTCCTGCATAAAATGCATTCGGATGGGGTGTGCAGCCCACATATTTTCCTTTTTCTTCAAATTCTGGTCTGACTATTTTATAAACTTCCGCAAGCCTCTCATAAGAAACATTCTCCAGATCCTTTATTTCTTCCGTTCCCAGCTCAGCCATCATGGCAATCGCCAGTTCTTCACCACTTCCTGTACTGTCTTTCAGTGACATACTGACAACCCCGCTCATATTGATTCCTTTTGCATATAATCCGTCTGCCGCAGGTGTCTGAAGAAGAGTCGTTATCTTTCCCCCTCCGCCCGATTGTCCAAATAAAATAACATTGTCCGGGTCGCCGCCAAAGTTTTCGATATTTTCATGAATCCATTGAAGCGCAGCCACAAGATCATCCGTTCCCGCATTACCCGAATTGGCATATTCTTCGCCAAAAGCTGACAGATCACAGTATCCCAGAATATTTAGTCTGTGATTGACAGACACAACAACCACCTGACCGATGCGGCACATGTTTTCCCCTTCATAAGCCACCTGTTCGATCGCCGAACCAAACTCATAAGCTCCGCCGTGAAGCCACACCATAACCGGACGTTTTTTTCCATCACATGCAGGTGTCCACACATTCAGATTCAGACAATCCTCATTCATTGCCCAGTAACGATGGGGAACCAGAACTTCCCCCTGTGGTTTTTCTATCTCCAGCAGAGGACACACATAGCCATAACTGGTGGCATCTTTCACACCCTCCCATGGTTCCACCGGGACAGGCGCATGAAAACGCTTTGCTGTTGCGTACTGTATACCTTTAAAAATCGTAATACCGTCGTAGACATATCCTCTCAATTTTCCCTGTCTGGTATCTACAATCGCAGTGTTTTTATCACACTTAAACTCATGCATTATTATTTCCTCCTTTTTCATAAATTCATCCGCGTATCTTTCGTTTCAAATTAAGGATGTTGAAGCCAAAAGATACAAAACGGATTGTTCTGTATTTCATGCTTCCACAATCCTGCAAATTAATTACAGTATAACGGATTTATATAAAAATTACAAATATATGTACATTCACAATAACAGATTGTCGAAATATCACATAACATGATACAATAGTAACAAACACGAAAGATTCAGACTTGAAAAAGGAGATTACAATGATTAACAGAATTACCCGGCAAGGTATCCTGGCTCTGATTACCGCCATGATTCTTTGCCTGTCGGGAACCACATCTACATTTGCTACAGAGGGAGAAGCAAATACAGGGGCAGCTGCCGCAGAAACTACCGTCACCGGCTCTGATTCATCCGGAGAAAATGGAGTCGAAAACGAAGAAGAACCGGAACGTCTGGAACCGGACGCTTACTTTGAACCCATCCAGTCAGACGGGACAGAAGGATGGCCTGCAGGTCCGGCTGTATGGGCCGAATCTGCTGTTGTTATGGACCTGGACAGCGGCGTATTTTTATATTCCAAAAATATGGATGCAGTAAAATATCCCGCCAGCATCACAAAAATTATGACTACACTTCTCGCCATAGAAAATGCCGCTCCATACGAACGAGTTACATTTTCTGAAAATGCCATCTTTGGAATCGAACGTGACAGTTCCCATATCGGTATCCGGGTAGGAGAAATTCTTTCTATGGAGGAATGTTGGTACGGAATGATGCTGGAATCCGCCAATGAAGTCTGCCTGGCGGTAGCCGAGCACATCAGTGGAAGTGTGGCGGGATTTGTCGAACTAATGAATCAAAAAGCCGCTGAACTGGGCTGCACTAACACGCATTTTACCAATCCAAACGGTCTTCCGGATGAGAACCATTACACAACGGCACATGATATGGCTTTGATCGCTCAGGCTGCTTATAAAAACAAAACTTTCCGCAACGTATGCCAGACCCAATATTACTGTATCCCCAAAACAAATGTATGTGGGGAAGAACGGTGGTTGAGCAACCATCACAAAATGCTGCCTGAACGGGCTTACGCATATGAAGGGTGCACCGGCGGAAAAACCGGATTTACTCAGGCTGCTCTGAATACTCTTGTCACTTACGCTGAACGGGATGGACGCCGTCTGGTATGTGTATCCCTTCGGACCAATGGAGCTCAAATTTATACCGATACAGCATCTCTTCTGGATTATGGATTTCAGAATTTTCAGAACATCACTGTTTTTTCCCGGAGCAATTGTCCCGGTACACATATGTTGTGTCCTTCCCTTTACTCCGGAGAACCTTCCACGATAGATACACTTCGTCCTACCACAATCATCACAATCCCGGTTACAGCCACACAGGATCAAGTGGAAACAGTATTTTCACAGGATGATGTTAATCTGTATCATACATATTTATACAATCAATATTCGGTGGGAAACGAGGCAATATCAAAGACAGGATTCTATGAACGGCTGACCTCTTCCGGTAAAACATCGGTAATTTCAGACAACAAAATAACTTCGGAAACGATTTCAGATTCTGAAGCCGAGCTTGATTTTTATCATAAAATATTTAAAAAAATATCTCCGCTTACAACTATTTTGAAAAAAGTTCCTGTTTATATCTATGTGTTGGCAGGGATACTGCTCTTACTGATTATTATGGAGATTGTACTTTTAATCAAAAGGAAAAAACGGAGAAAACGGAAGAAGAGAAACTAGAGAGAAAGCGGACAGGGGACAGACCTGTGTCCCAATGTCGTTTAGTTAAGGATTTTGTCCCGTTTCTTAGTAATTAAAATATTTATAAAAAGGCTGAAATTTTTTCGATATTTTAGCCTTTTTTGGTTG
>SFGF01000032.1 GCA_004556655.1 Lachnospiraceae bacterium
GCAATTAAGCCGCGGGCCACCAGTTCTTCGTAAATACCCATTTTTCTTACATTCCTTTCCTATTCTGTCTGTGATGTTGGTTGATGAGGCAGTAAAGAAAAACGCCCCCTGTCCTTGGACAGAGGGCGACAATATATCGCGGTACCACCTTACTTATACAGAAAATACACTCTTGCATCTTCTATACATCTCTTACGTCCTGTAACGGGGACGAAACGTGAAAACCTACTTTTCTGCATATGAACATATCTTTCACCTACACTGTTCAGTCTTCCGGTTCCAAAGCTACCTTCCGCATATACGTCCCTGGGATACCTTTCAGCCGATGAATATCCCTCTCTTTCGGGGTAGTATGCGTACTCCTCTCTGTCATAACCTTTCGCTTTTCAGCTTGTTATTAATATAGTAGGCTTTTTTTCGTTTGTCAAGGAAATTCTTTATCTTTTGTATTCCAGATATATGTTACTGTTCACTCCGTGACCAGCAACACGCTTTGCGATGCACAGAAATGATGCAGAATACGAGTGAATAACACCTATGTTATACATTATTCCTCTTTAGCTTTTCTTCCAGTTCAGATAGCTTTTTCTGTAATTCTTCTTTCTGTTTTTTATTTTCATCTCGTTCTTTTGTAAGCTCTTCCTGTACTCTTTTATTCTTTTCTCGTTCTTTTGTAAGCTCTTCCTGCATTTCATCAATCATATACTGCACCGTATTTTTATCCAGTTCGTATAATTCCTTTGAAAACATTCCCATCACCTCTTCAATATTCCGACAAATATCATATGCCTGCCCATATATCGGCTCAAATTCCGGGTATTTTTCAATAATTTCCAGAATAATCTCCGGATCATCCATACACAGGAACGCAAGCCATGCATCTAACTTACTACTGATATTATTTTGATGCTTTTTCCTGAATATGTCAAGCGAAACAAAAAGATATTTTTGCAATAAATTTATTTGCAATCCACTATCAGATCTTTGCTCAAAATAATGCATGTATGTATCCGGATATTTATGGAATTCTTTCGTACTTTTTTCAAAGAGTATAATGGTATATACCGTTCTTATATCTTTATAGCTAAACTTTTTCTTTTCTCTGCTTTTTATACGTTTGTACTGGCGCAGCAACAGATCCGCCGAATAACAAGCACTTCTTTGTCCCGGAAATCTGTATCCTATCTTTTGTATTTCAATGTTGGCTATACTGCCATTTTCCAATTCCACAACAATATCTGTAATAATCAGAGAATTTTCCTCCGCTATTCTGGTAGAATCATTGGGTAAGACAGATAATATTTTTACATGTTGGTTTAAAAGCAAAGAGAGCAGTTCATTAAGACGTTCAGGGTGCATCTCCGGGTTCAGTATCTCTTTTGAAAAAGAATCATATAACATCTTAATCCCTCGTACACCAGTACAGAAATCGAGAAATTCTTGTTGTTCCTCTTCATGCCAACTATCAAATATCTTTTGCAATTTCTCGTTATCCTTAATTTCTGTCATAATCTCCTCTTGCGTTCGAATCATCGGGAAATGCTGCTGCAATTTATTTTTCATAGAAATGCCTCCTGATAATAGATTTGATTAATAGATTTGAAGTTCCAATTGATAATGGAAATATAGACATGCCGGCGGTACCGCATAGAAGTGAAAACAGAAAAGAATTATCTGTCTTTATTACCCTGTTGCTATATTCAGCATAACATTCCGAAGCATAAATTGCAACCAGAAGCGTTCTCATTATTTCTACAAATACTGTGTTTTTTCATTTAATGGTATGTTTTTCCTGCAAAATATGTCTGTTTTAATAAAAAATTGGGCACTTATGCCTATATAAGCAATAACGTCCCCATTTTTCTTTGAAAGAGGATGGCATCCATATCCATCCCCTTCATTTACACCTGATGTAATTTTACCGAATATCATACACACTGCGAAGTCTCAGTCCGCCTTCCAACTGCCTGGCAATCTGAGCTTCCATGTCAATCGGTTCTTTTTCTTCTCTGCAGGCCTGTCCCAGGATTTTTACTCGTTTTTCGCCTGCATTCATATCAAAGTAGTTATCCGAAAGGATCAAATCTTCATTTTCGTTCAAGATTTCTACACCTTTCGCATAAGTTTCTGCTGTGACAATGATCTCGTCACCCTCCACACGATAGGAGAGCTTCGGATCCAGATAACGGAAATACTTCGGATAGGAGAAGATAACCGTTCCTTCTGAGATACACTTTCCCTCTTCCCATGCTTCATAGCTTACATACTGGCTGAAGTAATCCACCTCAGGAAATTCCACTTTGTCCAGCCATACACTGGAGAGTGCCGGTACCGCCACCTGTGTTTCTTCCTGACGTACCACAGAGCTGTCCGCATTACGCAGTGCCCATTTTACAGTTACCTTTTTATCATTCAGTGTCTCATTGGTCACATTCAGGCGAATGGATTTTTCGAACTCAAAATGCTCACGGTTCATATCTGCAGCTGCAGTCATCCATCCCTGTTCCTCACAGGATACCATCACAGGGGCAAAGAAACGTTTTGCATAATAGTGTAGTGCTTTCCAGCGTCCCCAGTAATCTATAGATGCCCAGGATGCTACCGGCCAGCAGTCATTCAGCTGCCAGTAGATTGCACCCATACATCTTCCCCTGTTTCTCCGAAAATGTTCCACACCATACTTGATGGCTTCTGCCTGCAACATCTGAGATGCATACAGAAGTACAGGGAACTGTGTGGGATAACGATAAGTCTGCTGAAGATAATTCAGGATTTTTCCGTTCGCCCCGGCATTTCTCTGATGCTTTTCCATAATATATGAGAAAATATTCCAATCCGCAGGATCATCACTGATGGTTTCAATCGTCTTCATAGACGGGAATGACTGGAATCCAAATTCGCTTGCATATCGGAAGAAATAATTTCGGTAATCAGAAAACGGTTTATTTCCGTGCCAAACATCCCAATAATGTACATCTCCTCTATTCGGATCTCTCGGATCGTCAAAAGAACCTCCTGAAGAAGGACTCGCCGGCCAATAGAAAGTATCCGGATCATACTGCTTTAAAACTTCCGGGATTACCCGCTCATACATAAAAAGATAATCTCTCACTTCACTCGGCTTGGAAACCCAGTTACCTTCACTTACAAATTGCTCCATCTCATTATTGCCACACCAGAGTCCCAGCGATGCATGATGACGGAGTCTCTTGATATTATCAACAAACTCTGCCCGGATATTTGCCTCAAATTCCGGTGTCAGATCGTATACTGCACAGGCAAACATAAAGTCCTGCCATACCATCAGTCCCAGTTCATCACAAATATCATAGAACCAGTCTTCTGGATAATATCCGCCGCCCCATACACGAACTGCATTAAAATTCGCTGCTTTACATTGCTCCAGAAGTTTTCTGGTGGTACCCGGATTCACTCTTCCCAGAAGATGATCTTCAGGAATATAATCTGCTCCCATAGCAAAAATATCTTTTCCGTTTACCTGGTGCGCAAAACTGATACCCCACTCATCCGGCTCCAAATGCATAGTCATGGTACGAAGTCCAATCTTTCTTGTCCAGACATCTACTTCTTTTCCATCTTTATACAGGGTAACACTCACTTCATATAAAGGCTGCTCTCCGATACCATTGGGCCACCAAAGCTGCGGATTGGCAATTTCCACATTTTGGGGAGATTCCACTGCTCTCACAACGACTCCATCCGGAGCTGTCACCTGTACGTTATATGTAAATCCGTCATCTCCACCGCACGGGATTTCTTTTTTCAGATCTTCCGCAGGATTTCTCAGGACAGAAAATTCCAAAGAAACTTTTCCCTCTTCATGGATTTGATGGATCCGTACGCTGTCAATTCTTCCTTCTTCCACTCCCATCAGGTATACGGGGCGGAACATACCGGCGTCCGGAAGATGTGCACCCCAATCCCATCCGAACATACAGTGAGCTTTTCGGATATGTACAAAACCATCCATGGCATCCTCGCTGCCTCTGGTGGGCTGTTTTGCATAAGCTTCTTTAATATACTGCAGCGGAGAGTGGAAATATACCCGAAGCGTATTATCTCCGTCTGTCAGTACATCTGTCACATCATACTCCCAGATCCGATGCATATTTTCCGCATTCCCCACATGTTTTTCATTGACATAAACATCTGCAATTGTATCAAGACCTTCAAATCTCAACCATACTTTTTTCGATTTTCTCAATTCATCACATTGGAACACAGTTTCATATTCATAATCTTTCTCCATCAAAGCAAGAGCTTTATTTTCATTGTCTTTCCAAAACGGATCTTCCATCTGTCCATTTTCCAAAAGATCCGTATACACCGTACCAGGCACACTTGCCGGAAACCATGAGTTTTCTCCAACCTGATGCATCTTCCAACCCGTCGTCATATCCTTCATCATCATACGAAAACCTCCCAAACTGTACTTTTGTTTATACTACAAGCGAGCGGACAAAATCCGCTCGCCAGTCTGTTCCTTTTAGAACAACGTTATACATATCATGATTCTATCATGGATATCTGTGCATTGCAATGAACATTTCAATATTTTTCCTCCGTCAGATTCTGCATCAGACAGCGATACAGATAATCTTTATATCTGTCCATATCTTTTTTTTCTATCTGCGGATTTCGATTCAGAAAAACCCAAAAAGCCGCAAAATTTGATAACATTACGCAAGTTTGAATTTCTTCCGGCAATCCAGATCCAAAAATTCCCTTTTCGTTCCATTCATGCACAAAAGTACGGATCGTCTCATAAACAAATTCCGGATTAAAACCGCATTTCCTTACCTCTTCATTAAACGAACTATTCAATTGCATAGATTCCCGGGCTATATGGCAGAAAATCACCACAGAACCTTCCCCTCGATATATTTCCTCCATCCAGTTCAATATTTCTCTGTACTTATCCTGGAAATCAGATAACGAAGCGATACGTTCCTGAAGCTTGCGGGTCACATTATCTCTCCCATATAAAATTGCTTTGGTAATCATTTCTTCCTTACTTTTAAAGTATTCGTAAGCGGTACCTTTTCCAATTCCGGCTTTTTCTGTAATTTCCGATACAGTCAGCGTATTTATGGACTTTCCTTCTTCCAGAAGAAGCCTGACCGCCTCATACAGTCTCTCCACCTTATCAGACACAGGATTTTTCTCATCATACATCTCTGTCTTCATCTATATTTCCTCTTTAATCTCCTCTTATACTTCCACAGTTTCCGGAATATATTCCTCATCATCCAGTTCTTCATCCCCGTAAGAATGATATTTCTTTCGGTTCAGAATATCATAGATACACGGCACTACAAACAGAGTCAGAAGAGTTCCATAGAGCAGTCCGCCAATCGTAACCACTGCCATAGGCTGCACCATATCAGAACCCATGCCGATGCCGGCTGCCATAGTAGACAGACCAAGAATCGTAGTCAATGCCGTCATAAGAATCGGACGCATCCTGGTCTTACCCGCCGTGATAATCGCTTTCCTCTTTTCCATACCGCCTGCACGAAGCTGATTTGTATAATCCACAAGTACAATACCATTATTAACGATAATACCACACAGCATAACAAATCCAATCATTGCAATGACACTCACTTCCTGCCCCGCGATGACCAGACCCAGGAATCCACCGGTAAATGCCAGCGGCATCGTGAACATTACAATAAACGGCGACAGCAGAGACTGGAACTGTGCTACCATGATAAGATAAATAAACACAACCGCCAATCCCATCATCTTCATTACTTCTGTCATGGCCTCCTGAATTGTCTCATCTTCTCCTATCATTTCCACTGAATAACCATCCGGGACTTCATATTTATCCAGCTTCTTCTGAACATCATTTCCAACCAGACCTACATTGTATCCACTGCCTACTTCCGCTGAAACATTGATGTAACGTGACTGATTTTTTCTCTGTATAGTATCAGGTCCTTTTGCGTCCTCAAATGATGCCAGTTTTTCAAGAGGAATCTCTTCTGTATTTCCTTCCTGATCCGTAGCTTCAATCATAAAATCTTTTACATCATTTCTTGTATACTCCGTCTGTTTTTCATCGATTACAACCACATCATAATCTTTGATATCTGTAGACAATGTAGTTGCTGTACCACTTTCTGCCAGCTTACTCTGAATCTGCTGGTAAACCTGCGCAACTGTAAGATTATGTTCAGACGCAGCTGCTTTATCAATCACCAGACGAAGTTCCTCTGTGGATTCTTCCATACCATCAGAAACCTGCTCCAGTCCTTCCGTATCTTCTAAAATTGCTGCAATATCTTCTGCTATTTCCTGAAGCTTATCTAAATCTTTTCCTTTAATCTGTACCTGGATACCACTGCCTCCAAGAGCTGACATATCCATATTATTGGTGCTGACAACAATCTCACAATCCAGATCTTCTGTTCTCTTTACTATTTCTTTTTCCAGCTGTACACCGCTCAGTTCCTTATCCTCAGACAGAATCAGATATATGGATGATGTATCTGTAGAGCCTCCGCCGCCCAGATTCATAAGTGAACTTCCGCCGCCGGCCATGGCACCCATTTCTTCAATATCACTGATATCCTTTAGACGTTCCATGATTTCATCTGTCATATCACCGGTTTCTTCCAGGCTGCTGCCTTTCGGCATGGTAACGGAGATAGAAGCCTGCGTACTTTCCATCGATGGCAGGAAAGCTGTTCCCTTTCTTATCGCAAGAAACGCACTGACAATCAGCAGAGCCAATGCTCCTACAAGAACAATTGCTTTTCTGTTCAGCACTTTTTCCATGATTTTTTCATAAGCTGCTGTCATCCGATCCAGCAGCGGATG
Source organism: Lachnospiraceae bacterium (assembly GCA_004556655.1). Lineage (GTDB taxonomy): Bacteria > Bacillota > Clostridia > Lachnospirales > Lachnospiraceae > Oliverpabstia. The sequence goes on from SFGF01000032.1 coordinate 6,850, forward strand.
CTTTTTCTCTTTTGTTTTCTTAAGAAGTCCTACTGACATGGAAGGCACAAGTGTCAGAGCAATCACAAGGCTGGCAAGCAGCGAATAACCAATTGTCAGACCCATTTCCACAAACAGCTGCCTTGTAATTCCTTCTGTAAATATAATAGGAAGGAACACACATACAGTTGTCAATGTTGAAGCCGTAATCGCTCCTGCCACCTGACGGGCACCCTGTACTGCTGCTTTTCGGATCGGTACACCAAGACTTCTCAGACGGTATACATTTTCAATCACTACAATTGAGTTATCCACCAGCATACCAACTCCCAGTGCTAATCCTGACAGGGAAATAATATTCAGGCTGATTCCGGTAAAATACATCAGCCCGACTGCCCCCATCAGACTGATCGGGATGGAGCAGGCAACAATTGCCGTAGGGCGAACATCCTTTAAAAACAGGAACAAAATAATGATTGCAAGAATTGCACCGGAAACAAGATTTTTCAGTACGGAATTCACAACCAGATCTATGTAAACTCCCTGATCCATCAATGCAGTAATATGAAGTCCTTCTGTCTCCTCCATCAGTTCTTCAAACTTTTCTTTGATTCTATTGGAAACTTCACCTGTAGAATATCCGGTCTGTTTCTGCATGGAAAGCAGTACTCCGGGCTTGCCATTAATTCTGGCATATACTTCAGAAGAATTATCTGTTACGACCACATCTGCCACATCGGAGAGTTTGAGTGGATCCAGACCATCCAGTCCCATATCAAACAGAACCAGATCTTCCATATCTTTTGTATCTGTAAACTTATCACCTACACGAACCAGATACTGAATTCCTTCTTCCGTCACATATCCTGCCGGCATACTGAAATTCTGCGCTGTCAGAATCTTGGAGATCATATCCGGTGTTATTTTATCATCCAGCTTTGCACTATTCAGAGCTTCATCTTCTTTTTCCTCCAGCTGCTTTTTTCCTTCTTCCAGCTGTGCCTTACCTTCATCGATTTTACTCTGTCCGGAAGCCAGCTGTGCCTGGGCAGATGCCATCTCAATCGTAGCTGATATTTCTTTTTCATTCAGTGTGGCAAGTGCCTGCTCCAATGTCACCTTTCCACTGGCTATCTGCTGTTTTGCACTGTTAATCTGATTTTTAGCAGAAGCAAGCTGAGCTTTTCCCGCAGCAATCTGAGCTTTTCCATCCGCAATTTGTGCCTTCCCATCCGCAATCGTTTGGTCATCAGGAAGCTGTGCCTGGGCCGCCTCCACCTGAGCAATTCCACTATTTACCAAATCAAGATTTGCATTCAACTGCGTAATTGCCGCATCGATAGCTTCCTCCGTATAGGAAGTAAGTCCCAGACTGCCAAGCTGTGTCGCCATCTCTGCTTCCGCTGCCTCTATCTGAGCACGCAAATATTCTGCTGTTTCCTGATCACCGGCTGCTTCTGCTTGACTCAATTGCTCTTTCAGTTTCAAATATCCCTTATACGCTTCACTGTTTTTCAATGCTTCCAGACTGACAATACCCGCCTCAAGCTGGGCTTTCTGCGCATTTAACTCAGAAAGCTTTTGCGGAAGTGTAGTCTTCGCCTGTTCCGCCTCAAGCAGCTGTTGCTCCTGCTTTGCAAGTTCCTGCTCACTCTTGATAAGCTCCGCTTCACTTTCTTCAATCTGTGCCAGTTTATTATCCAGATCCACCTCTGACTTCAGCACATCCATCTGCTTGGACTGAAGCTGCGACTTTGCTCCTGAAAGCTGTGAAGCCATGGCTGTCTTTCCACTTTCCATCTGCGCTTTTCCACTGTCCAGCTCTGCCTGCGCATTATCCAGTTCACTCTCCGCATCTGCCATTTCTTCACGTGCATCTGCAAAAGAGACTCCCAGTGCATCCGCAATCTTGTCATTCATGCTCTTGATCTTATCCTCTCGGATAATCACCTGCACACTTTCTTCCACTTCACCGGAAGTGTTAACGGAAGCTACTCCTTCCAGACTCTCCAGTTCTGACAGCAATTCATCATTTACCAGACTGGTAATCTCTACACTGTCCATATCATCCTGTTCAACCGCAGCAATCATGACAGGCATCATACTGGGATTCAGCTTCATAATAATAGGACTTCCGATACTATCATCCCAGTATGATTCAATCTGATCCAGATTTTCTCTCATCTCCAGGCTGACAGAATCCATATTGGTACTCTGGGAAAATTCCAGAATAACCATAGATACATTTTCACTGGAAACGGATTGGATATTTTCTATGTTACTGACAGTAGCCATCGCCTGCTCTACAGGTTTAGTAACTACCATCTCCACCTCCTCGGGACTTGCCCCCGGATAAGTTGTCATTACCAATGCGTATGGCAGATTCATGTTCGGCAGCAGATCTGTTGTCATATTCATAAACGATACAACACCGAGAATCAGAACCAGCACGATTCCTACCATAACTGTATATGGTTTCTTCACACTGAACTTTGATAACATATACTTTCTCCTTATTCTTTTTTTCGACCGACTGGTCAGTACTGAACGAAGTATAGCATACTTGAAAAATAAAAAAAAGACCTTCTCGGGTCTTTAGAAAAATTTCATATTTTAGTCCGGATGATCCTCCCCGGTAATATCCGCCTATCGGCAACTGATCTAAGAGGAAACCATATTATTTCGTTGCGGAGGTAAATAATACAGTAAATCAGCAATTACCGGGAATCGTCACCCTACCGTTTAATCACTGCATAAATCCAGTATAAGGCTTCGTAACAATTCGCTCCTGCTACGAACATTCCATAGTGGAATAAAAAATGTCCACTTTCGACAGAAAAGCAGACATCATTTTTCACTCATTGAAAATAGGATGTAAAACTTTACTCGGAAGTTCTAACCTTATCACATAACAAGCAGGTTTCCTGACTTACAGATCATCAGTCGGCCCTCCTTCTCATACCTGACGGTACAATGGATAACTTTGGGCTTCCCTCCCTGAATACAGTGACCGGATCGCTCAGGATTCTCACCTGATTCCCTCTCTCACCAACAGATTCTATCTGTGGATGCACTTGAAATGTTTCTATGGAATTTATACATTTATTATAATAGCAGTAAGGTTCCGTTTCGTCAACCCTTCTTGTTAAATTTTTTACAATTAAAAATCTCAAAAAGCAAACAGGTGCTCCTTTCGAGCACCTGTCCGTTTCCTGTATATACTTTTTAGTTTCTTATAAGCAATTAAATATTGATTAGCCTCTTACTTCTTTTACAAGTTCTACAGCTTCTGCAGTCAGGGCTTTGATCTTATCAAATTCTCCGGCTTTCACCATATCACCTTTTACCATCCAGCTTCCACCGCATGCTACGATTTTCTTGAAGCTCAGGTATTCTTTAAGATTCTTGGCACTGATTCCGCCTGTAGGCATGAATTTAATATTGGTGTATGCAGCTGCCATAGCTTTCATCATAGGAATTCCGCCAGCCTGCTCAGCCGGGAAGAACTTCAGAACTTCCAGACCTCTCTTTACTCCCTGTGCAACTTCAGATGGAGTGATACATGCCGGTACTACCAGAATACCTTTTCCCAGGCAATAATCAACGATTTCAGGATCGAATCCCGGGCTTACGATAAATTTTGCTCCTGCTGCTACAGCACGGTCAACCTGTTCTGTAGTCAGAACAGTTCCTGCTCCGATCAGCATTTCCGGAAACTTCTCGCTCATAATACGGATAGATTCTTCTGCTGCTGCAGTACGGAAAGTAACCTCCGCACATGGAAGTCCACCTTCACAAAGAGCTTTTGCCAGAGGCTCAGCGTCTTTTGCATCTTCCAAAACTACTACCGGTACTACGCCCAACTTTGATACCTGTTCTAATACTTCATGCATTTTAAAGTCCTCCTTTTCCATTTCATAGTTTTTGCCAGATAAATCACTTATATCTTTTTATTTGCTTGAGTTTCATAATGTGGAACTTGATTTTGTATTATGAAACTCTTTATTTTCATTATACTCACCAGTTAATAAATGTCAATACCAATTCTTCCGAATTTTTACCAATTTTTTCGAAAAATTCACCGTTGCTACCTTCTTACAAAAGTGATACAATAGCGGCAGAAAAATTGTAAAAAGGTGAGCAAATGGAAAATAAAAACCCTATTCAGGTGGCTGACAGGCTTTTCCTTGTATTGGAGACACTGGCCGATGCCGGACCTCTCCCACTTACGGATCTGAGCCACCGTCTTGATTTAAATAAAAGTACCGTTCACCGTCTTCTCACTTCTCTAATGTATCTGGGCTATGTGAAACAGGATACGGAAACAGGTAAATACTACCTCTCCTTCAAAATTCTTTCCTTATCCAATCGACTCCTGGAAAAAATGGATATTCTGGACACCATTCGGCCGATTCTTCGGCAGATTTCCGGTGAAACTGGTGAGACTGTACATTTCGTACAATTAGATGGCAATGAAGCGGTGTATATCTGCAAAGAAGAATCAACTCTGAACTCTGTGCGCATGGTTTCTAAAGTAGGAAGCAGGATTCCTTTATATTGCTCCGGTGTGGGCAAGGCCATGATGGCAGATCTGTCTGATGAAAAAGTAAGTCAGATCTGGGAAACAAGTGAAATTAAAAAGTATACCTCTCATACCATCACAAGCTACGATGCTCTTTTGGAATGTCTGGAGCAGGTTCGCAGACAAGGATATGCACTGGATGACGAAGAAAATGAGCTTGGTGTGCGCTGCATCGCGGTTTCTCTCCCCGATTATTCGGGAGTCTGTCGTTATGCCATGAGTATCACCGCTCCGGTCACCCGAATGTCAGATTCACGTATCCTTGAACTGGCAGAAGTTCTTTTAAAAGTAAAAGCCGACTTTCATCACTGAAAACCGACTTTCATCGCCATCAGGACAGGACGAGTGATTCCTTCCCCTTGATTGGGATGCCTGAGGGAATACAGAACATCCATAATAAAAATGAGCAAAAGAGCCATACACAGAATATTACGTGTATGGCTTTTCATCTGCTGAATTTTCCGTTCCATCCATGGGGCAATCCCATATAATAAAATCAAACCGCCCAGGCCAAACACTAAAAGTCCGATCAAACATACTCTGCCCTTAATCTGAAAAATATATTCACTATAATCCCACCATTTTTCATGAAACACCGTCTCCAAAAACCATCCTGTCACATATTCCACTACACCACATACTCCCATAATCATGAAAAAGAGGAGCACCGGTCTGTTCAAATATCTCTTCAGATATATCAGAATTAGTACCCCGCCTGTCCCATAAATCGGAAGCCATGGACCATATAAAAATCCTCTATTGACAAATACGTGGTCTTCAGCCAGATGGTAAAGCACTTCCCATGTCCATCCAATCATAGAAAATGCAAAGAAGAGAAGAATCTTCTCTGTTATCGTCTTGATTTTGTTTTCCATAATCACGAACTCCCCTTTCCTGAAGTTTGGAAATGTACTTTCCTGTCAGCATTAGAATATCCAAAATTTCTTGAAATAACAGAAAAGAAAACGAAAGAATTTATGAAGTCCGTATTACAGTTTATTTACTAAAAAAGATGAGGACTCCACACATATGGATATCCTCATCTTATATTTTTCAAGTATGGTTCTGTTACAGAAATCCCTTTACACAAACTGATTTTTTCCTGCATCATAGAAATAATCGATCAGATTCAGTTTTCTTTCCAGGTCTTCCTGATTCAACTGTTTATCTTCACAAAGTTCAGACAGACTGGGATAATAATCTCTCAGCTGCGTGTTGACAAAACTCAAAAGCATTACCGGATCTTTGGGAATCATAATAAAGCAACCTCCTTATGGGCTTTGAATTGGTTCTTTCCTATTATACAGCCTGTGCAGATGCTGTCAACTCCCCATTTTCCAAATCCAGAACAATCATATCACCTGTCTCCACTTTTCCACCGAGAATCATTTTTGCCGCCAGTGTTTCCACATTTTTCTGCAGATAACGTTTCAAAGGACGTGCTCCATACACCGGATCATAACCACCTTCGATTACAAAATCCTTCGCTGCCGGTGTCAAACTGATAGAAATCTGCTGGTCTTCCAGCCTGCGATTCAAATCTTTAATAAGCAGATCTACAATGCCACCGATATTTTCCTTTGTCAACGGTTTGAACATAATCATCTCATCCAGACGATTCAGAAACTCCGGACGGAAATGAGCACGCAGATCATTATTTACCATTTCGATGTTCTCCGGACGAATACTTCCATCCTCCTGAATACCATCCAGCAAATAGGAGGATCCGATATTAGACGTCATAATAAGAATGGTATTCTTAAAATCCACAGTTCTTCCCTGCGAATCCGTGATACGTCCATCATCTAATACCTGAAGCAATACGTTAAATACATCCGGATGAGCTTTTTCAATTTCATCAAATAATACTACAGAATAAGGTTTCCGGCGTACAGCCTCTGTCAGCTGACCACCTTCTTCATATCCTACATATCCCGGAGGCGCTCCGATCAGGCGGGACACAGAGTATTTCTCCATGTATTCACTCATATCGATACGCACCATATTATTCTCATCATCGAACAAAGTCTGTGCCAGTGTCTTTGCAAGTTCTGTCTTACCAACTCCGGTAGGTCCAAGGAACAGGAAAGAACCGATAGGTTTTGTAGGATCTTTGATTCCTGCTTTAGAACGGATAATAGCATCTGTTACTTTCGTAACTGCCTCATCTTGTCCGATGACTCTCTTATGAAGTTCGTCTTCCAAGTGTAGAATCTTTGTTTTTTCTCCCTCGGTCAGTTTTGCCACAGGAATTCCGGTCCATCGTGAAATGATTCTTGCTATTTCTTCATCTGTTACACTCTCATGTACCAGCGACAGATCCTGACTTTTCACTTTTTCTTCTTCGATCTCCAACTGTTTCTGCAGCTTCGGAAGTTCACCATACTGAAGTTCTGCTGCTTTGTTCAAATCATACTGCTGCTGAGCAAGCTGAATCTGTCGATTCATCTCCTCAATCTGTTCTCTCAAAGAAGACAGTTTTTCAACAGAGTGTTTTTCATTTTCCCACTGTGCCTTCTGAACATTGAATGCATCCCTGTATTCTGCCAGTTCTTTCTGTAATTCTTCCAGACGTTCCTGGCTGAGGCGATCCGTCTCTTTTTTCAGAGCAGCTTCCTCAATCTCCATCTGCATGATCTTTCTCTGCTGTTCATCCAACTCAGACGGAAGAGAATCCATCTCTGTTTTTATAAGAGCACATGCTTCATCCACCAGGTCAATGGCCTTGTCGGGAAGGAACCGGTCTGAAATATAGCGATTGGATAAAGTAGCCGCAGCCACCAGAGCACCGTCTGTAATCTTTACGCCATGAAAGACTTCATATCTTTCTTTCAGTCCACGGAGAATGGAAATTGTATCCTCCACACTTGGTTCATCCACCATAACCGGCTGGAATCTTCGTTCCAGAGCCGCATCCTTTTCAATATACTGTCGATATTCGTCCAAAGTTGTGGCTCCGATACAATGTAGTTCTCCACGGGCCAGCATAGGTTTCAGCATATTGCCGGCATCCATGGCACCGTCCGTCTTGCCAGCTCCAACGATTAGATGAAGTTCATCGATGAAAAGAATAATCTTTCCTTCGCTCTTTCTTACTTCTTCCAGAACGGCTTTCAGACGCTCCTCAAATTCACCTCTGTACTTGGCTCCTGCCACCAGGGCACCCATATCAAGGGAGAAAATCGTTTTGTCTTTCAATCCTTCCGGCACATCTCCCCGGACAATACGTTGTGCAAGACCTTCCACAACTGCTGTCTTACCTACACCTGGTTCACCGATCAACACCGGATTATTCTTTGTTTTACGGGACAGGATACGAACTACATTTCGAATCTCACTGTCTCTGCCGATCACTGGATCCAGCTTTTGATTTCTCGCTTTCTCCACCAGATCCTGACCATATTTATTTAAGGTATCATACGTAGCTTCCGGATTATCCGTTGTTACTCTCTGATTTCCTCTGACTGTACTCAAAGCCTGAAGAAAACGTTCTCTGGTAATTCCATACTCCTGGAAAATCTTTTTCATCGATGGGCTTGGATACCGAAGCAGAGCCAAAAACAAATGCTCCACAGATACATACTCGTCGCCCATGGCTTTGGCTTCATCTTCACCACTCACAAGAGCTTTGTTCAGATACTGACCGATATAAACCTGACCACCGGAAACCTTCACTCTGGCGTTCAGTGCGTTCTCAACATTATTCAGGAAATGCTCTTTATTGATTTCCATCTTTTCAATCATCTTTAAAATCAGGCTGTCATCCTGATGCAGAAGATTGTAGAGAAGATGTTCCTGCTCAATCTCCTGATTGCCAAATTCATATGCGGTCTTTTCCAGATCCTGAACAGCCTGCAGAGATTTCTGCGTGAATTTACTGATATTCATATACACTCCTCCTTTAATTTTGGCAGATACGGGCATACACCTGACTGCCTCAAAAAATCTATACAAATATTGGGTTCATTTGTTCTATCCGAAATATAACATACCACATATTATTAGCACTGTCAATATGTGAGTGCTAATTTTTTCTGACAATTTATAAATTTAAACAAAAAAATGACAATATACTGTTTTTATAAATCTTCCATTTCCGCTAACAAAACATTTCTTATTTTTCTCGTCAGTGGAATCGTTCCTGAATCTTTTTTCTGCATCATTATTAAAATTATCATTTTCTCTGTGGGGAAGTTGGCAAAATAGCATCCCAACCAACCATCCCAACCGTATTCTCCTTTACGTCCCAGCATACATGCCATCTCCGGTTTTGTAAGGATTCTCATAAAATGAGAATAAGTATGACCTGACAATCCCGGCCATTTCCACATTGCTTCCTGCTGAGATGGTGTCAAACCACCGCTGGTCAAAAAACGTACCGTTTCCGGAGAAAGTATACGAATTCCATCCAGATTTCCGCCATTTAACAGCATTTGTGCAAAACGACTGTAATCATCAATCGTAGATACCAGGCCTGCACCACCTGATTCAAAAGCAGGCCGCTTCTGCATCTTATGCTGTATCACAAGATGATCCCCTGTATACGGCTGCACCTTTCCATCTTTTATGGATTCATAAGCAACTGCAAGACGATTCTGCTTTTCCTCCGGAACCCAGAAACCTGTATCTCTCATTCCCAGTGGCTGAAACAGATTCTCTTCAAGAAACTCTCCAAACCGCATACCGGATGCCACTTCAATAACAGCTCCCATAACATCGGCTGACAATCCATAATTCCATGAAGCTGACGGCTCAAAAGCCAACGGAATTGTTCCGATATGATTTGCAAATTCCTGAGTTGAAACAGCCTGGTCTGTGTACATTTTTCCCACACACTCTTCCAGATATGCAAGGATTTCCCGTCCTCCCGCTGTGTTTTCATCGCCATAGGTGAGACCCGATGTCATATTCAAAAGATCCTGCACTGTCATAGGCATTCTGGCCTGTTCTGTCTTTCCATCTTTCTCTACAGTAAGATTAGAAAATCCCGGCAAAAACTCTGACACTTTCTGGGCAAGATCCAGTTTTCCCTGCTCCATCAGTATCATTGCCGCTGTCGCTGTTATCGGTTTTGACATAGAATACAATTTGAAAATAGTATCTCTGCTGACAGCTCTATCCTGCTCCCGGTCTGCATATCCTTGTGTATGAAAATACTCTTCCTTATCATCTTTCCGCACCAGAATACTGATTCCTGCCGTTATTCCATCACGGATTCCCTCTGAAATCAGTTCACTGATTCGTTGTTTTGTTTTATCTTTCAAGTTTTTCCCTCCTGATTTTCCAACTTACCTGCATATTCAAGTTGAAATTTATTCTATTATATCCTGATAAAACAAAACGAACAAGTATACATCAAATGATTTATCCCTATTGGTGATAGAAAATTTCCGCAATAGGAGAATCCTTATCCAGAACAATCGTATTTTCCCCATCTTTCAGTGTCGCTTTCACAGCGTCCAGCTGTCTTACGAATCCGTAAAAATCTGCTTTGCTTTCATCATTGTAGGCATTGCTCAGGATTTTCATATACTCTGCTTCACCTTCCGCAATGGTTGTATCCGCCTGTTTTTGAGCCTGAGCAAGAAGAACCGTCACCTGTTCATTTGTATCGTTCTTGATCTCCTGTGCTTTCTGTTCTCCCTGGGCCGTATAAGATGCTGCAATGTTGTTTCTCTCAGATATCATACGACTGTATACTGCGTCCTTATTTTCATTGGGAAGATCCAGCATCTTTGTTTCAATTTTTTCTACTTTAATACCATAAGACTCCAGGTTTGTTCCCAGTTTCTCAGTAAGTAAATTTGCCAGTTCTCCATCCCGTCCTGAAATTACTTCTTCCTGACTTAAGCTACTGATTACGTTTTTCAAAGCATTGTATACATTTGAACTGATTCGTGACTCTGCATTCTGCTCCGATCCGCTTAGTTTTTGCGTAAATTTCACAGGATCACTGATTCTCCACAATACAAAGCAATCAGAAATCATAGATTTTTTATCCGAAGTCATAACATCACTGGCCGGAAGATCACTCAACTGAATTTTCGAGCTGATTGCTGTCTCTGTCTGGATAAAAGGAATTTTCCAGCTTACTCCACTTTGTGAACCATCATTTTCTTCTACACGTACAATTTTACCAAACTGCTTAATCACCCGATATTCTCCCGGTTTTGTCACAACCGTTGCTGATACTCCTAAAATCAAAGCCAAAACCGCACAGGGAATCACAAATATTTTTTTCTTCATAGCTATTCTTCTCCTTTTGTATTATCTTCTTTATTAGTTTCTACTATAGAAAATGGCTCCAACGGCAATACTGTCTGAGTAGAACCATCCGTAATATAAATATTCATACCAGGAAGTACTTCCTCCAGTGTCTCATAAAACATACGCTCTTTTGTTATCAACGGGAACTTAATTGAATCGTGCTACCTGTCCTTCTGCCTCTGCAATCAGTGCTTCTTTCTGAGCCTGGGCATCTTTTATGATTTTATCTGCCTGGGCATTTGCTGCCGGTATTCTGGTATTTGCATCTGCATTTGCGTTGTTGATGGCAGTTTCCATACCCTGCTTTGCATCCTCTACATTTTTAAAAGCCTGCGCCACTTCCGTTGTAGGAACTTCCGCATCCTGAATCACCGCATTGGTAATCTGGATACCGATATCCTCCAGTTCCATCCTCTCCTGCAGCTTCGTTTTGATTTCTGACTGTATCACATATTTTCCGGTGGTCAGGACTTCATCCACACCATGGCTGCCTACCGTATCACGTATGTAACTTTGTGCCAGATTTTTTACGATTACTTCCGGTTCTTCAGAAGCGTAAAAATATTTTATAGGATCTGTAATCTGATATTCAAAATAGAAATCCACATTCACAAAATTGTAATCACTGGTAATCATAAATGACTCTTTATCTATGCTTTCATCCGTCTCAAGATTGTAGCCTACGGCAAATTGTTTCGATGCTTTGCTTACTTTGTATACATTCTGAATATAGGGGATTTTAAATTTAATACCCGGTGTTTCCACAACCTGAGCATATCCAAAAGTCTGTACCACCGCATATTCATCTTCCTGCAGAGAATACATCGACTGTGACACCGTGATACCTGCGAAAATTCCAGCTGCCACACCAATCGTTATTTTCTTAATCCTTCCCATATTCATCTTTCCTGAATTGCGATGATTATCTCTCATCGGCTGCATACCATTTTGATTATTTCTTTCAAACATAATAATTTCCTTTCTCTTTCAGAATATGTAACATTAAGTTTCTGTAATTGTATTAACTTGGTAATTCCTCCTTCCTGCATATAAATGGTATTATGGTATAAAAAAAGACTTTTATCATGACATTTGCCACAATAAAAGTCTTGCTATCTCATTTGTTACGGATGCCTCTCGACATCGGATGACGGTCGCAAATCCATCTTTTCAGATGTTTAGCTACTCCCTTTTACTTGTATGAACATACTATAACACTTTGTTATTATTTTGTCAATGTATCGTCAGAAGATTTCTTAATATCTTTTTCCAGAAGAATCAAACAAATCAATGCCACTGCCGCAAATACTGCCCCCTCAGCAAATACCATCTGCATCCCCATACCTTTACCCGTGATAAAAGATGTCAATGCCGGTGCCCCAAAAGTAGCAATTACAATTCCGAACATTACATATCCATAATTTTCTCCGGAATGCTCCATACCGAATATCGAGCTGGTAAAAGACGGAAAACTTCCCATAATACCACCGTAACAGCCATACATTGCAATGATTGCAGCTGTAATGCTGTAAGAACTGGTAAGCGAAAGTACTGTCATAGCCACAACGGATATCACAATGACAATCTTGATACAGACAATTCGTCCCACCTTATCTGCAATCGTGGGAAGAATCAGTCTCGTTGAAGCATTGACAACAGAACCTATCATGACTGCGCTGACTGCCACAGAAGCCGGAATCCCCATGCTGATCTGATAGGTCTGAGATACCGGAGATACCAGAAAGTACGAAATCAATCCAAAGAGCATGGTTGCCAGAAGATAATAAAAACGTTTTGTCTTCATCATTTCTCCGGAAGTATATTCTTTCACAGCATGTGCCCTAGAATCTCCAGACTGCTTTGTAAGTTTCCGTTCCATGTCCATTCTCCAGTTATCATCCGGCACATAGAAAAAGATACTGCTTAAAATCCAGGATATCCCGATTACAATTCCTACGGCAAGCAGGGTACCGGAAGCACCGGTCTTCTCCAAAAGTATTCTGCTTATGGGTGCAAGGAAAAATCCACACAGACCATTGGCTGTTACCACGATACCTGAGGCAAATCCGGTACGCCCCGGAAACCATTTCTGTGCGGTAGAAATAATCGTGGTATAAATCATTCCCTGCCCAAATCCCTGCATGACACCATATGTTACATACATGGGAATCGGCGATGGAATAATCAAAAATGATGACAGAATAATGCCGGCTGTAAACACTGCACCTCCAATGAATACCACAAGTCTTGGATTCTTTTTATCCTGCATTCTTCCACCTACAATATTCCCAAATACAAAGGCTGCCAGAGCAAGATAAAAGCAAAGGGATGCCTGGCTTTGAGACCAGCCGGCCTGCTCCATTACATAAGGCTGATAAACAGACCACACATGAGGATATCCGGTGAAAAAAATAGCAAACGCTCCAAATATCATCATCAAGAGCCTGTGGCTTTTCTGAGTCTTCGATAAATGCATTTCCATGATTCTTTGTATCTCTCCTCAATATCTTTCTGAATTCCAAACCGATTAAAGGATGACGTTTCAAGTTCTCCTTTCAACTCAAAACTCGCACGTGCTTAATGCGTGCCTTTTGTTTGGTTATTTTATAATAGCACGCTTTTATTTTGCGTGCAACTATATTTTTCATCCCATCTGCGTCCTGTACATGGAAGCGTATTTCCCATTCAGCGCCATCAGTTCTGCATGATTTCCTTTCTCTGCAATCTGTCCGTTTTCCAACAAAAGAATCAAATCGGAATCCTTAATCGTTGATAAACGATGTGCAATGATAAAGGAAGTCCTTCCTGCTGTCATATGAAGCACCGCATCCCGGATTCTCTGTTCTGTCACAGTATCCACAGAACTGGTGGCTTCATCCAGAATCAGGATCGGAGCATCCGTCAGCATGGCACGGGCAATGGTCAAAAGCTGCCGTTCCCCCTGACTAAGTTCCGTTCCACCCTGAGTGAGCACTGTATCATACCCTTGTGGAAGCCTTTTTATAAATGCATCCGCACCAACTGCTCTGGCTGCAGCTTCAATCTCCGTAATATCCGTCTCCTCTCTGCCATAACTGATATTCTCACGGACAGATGCGGCAAACAGAGCCGAATCCTGCAAAACAACACCGAAAGAATTTCTCAGATCCTTCATACGGTACTCCCGCAGATCATGTCCATCCAGCAAAATTCTCCCTCCGGTGACATCATAGAAACGGGTTAAAAGGTTGATGATCGTTGTTTTTCCGGCTCCTGTAGTCCCTACAATGGCAGTTCTCGTACCGGCAGGTATTTTCAGGGAAATATTTTTCAGTATCGGCACCCCTGACATATACCCAAATGTCACATTCTGCAGTTCAATCTCTCCTTTTGGCGATACAAGGGGACGTGCATCCGGAGCATCCTGTGGTTCCGGCAGTTCATCCAGAATATCCAGAATCCTTTCCGCACCAGCCACAGCCGTCTGGAAATTATTATAAATATTTGCCATATCTACAAATGGACGTGAAAACTGCCGTACATAAAGGAGAAAACTCGAAATCATCCCAATCGAAAGATCTCCATTTACTGCCATCACCCCACTGACAATAGATATACCCACATAACTCAAATTGTTGATCACATTGGTCAGCGGCATCAAATAACCGGACCAGATTAGGGCGCGGGTAGCCGTTTTACACAGCTCTTCATTGCTCTCTTCAAATTGTTCAATCACATCCTCCTCACGACAAAAAGCTTTTACAATATTTTCACCGGAGATTGTTTCTTCAATCTGACCGTTTAATTTTCCGAGAATCTTCTGCTGTCTGGAAAACAACTTCCGTGTATGTGAGGTCACTGTTCGGGTCAGCAGAAGAATCAGCCCCACTCCCACTAAAGAAACCACCGTCAACAGTGGGCTGAGAGACACCATGATACAAAATATACCAATGACTGTGAATACATACGTCAACATCTGTGTCAGAGAATTGGAAATCGTTGTGCTGATATTATCTACATCATTTGTCAGACGGCTCATTAATTCCCCATGCTGTCGTCTGTCAAAAAAGGCAAGGGGCAGTTTCTTCATAGCGTTAAACAAAGTGATACGAATCTGACAGATCATTCTCTGTCCGACAGAAGCCATAAGAAACTGTTGTGAAAAACGTACAAACCAGTCACATAGATAAAGTCCGGCTAAAAGCATAAGAATCGATATCACAGGATTGCCGCTGTCTACCATGTTCACCGCACGGCCGATCACAAGCGGAGAAAGTATGGCAGAGGCAGAAGCCAAAGCAGACAGAATAAGAATCCATCCCAAACCTTTCCTACTTCCCTTTGTCAATTTCCAAAGACGTAAAAGTGTTCCTCTCAGATCCCGCGGTTTTTCCACAGGACGATGCAAACCTTTGTGCGGACCCTTCATTCCGGCAGAAACCGGTGGAATATTATTTTGATCAGCCATTTTCCCCACCTCCTATCTGTGAATGATAAATTGCCTGGTAAGTCGGACATGTTGCCATCAATTCTTCATGAGAACCTATTCCCTGTACTGTTCCATTTTCAAGACATAGAATACGATCCGCCCTTCTGACTGTGGAAATTCTCTGACTGATCAATAGTACTGTCACTTTCTGCAAATGTCTGCGAAGTCCCGAAAGCACCGCTGCCTCAGTCTCTGCATCTAAAGCACTGGTGCAATCATCCAGGATCAGCACTTTGGGATTCCGTACCAAAGCTCTTGCCAGAGCAAGACGCTGCTTTTGTCCTCCGGACAAATTCACTCCTCCTTGCCCCAACAGAGTATCATAACCATTTTCTGTCTGCATAATAAAGGAATCTGCACAGGCAATTTCTGCCGCCTGTTTCATTTCTGTCTCTGTCGCTTCCTTTCTTCCCCATCGAAGATTTTCAAGAATTGTTCCATAAAACAAAAGTGCTTTCTGCGGCACAACAGCGATTGCTCTGCGAAGCTCTTTTTCATCCATTTTTTTCACATCGATGCCGTCAATACATACTTTTCCTCGGGTGGCATCATAAAATCTCGGTACCAAATTGACAAGCGTAGATTTTCCTGAACCTGTAGAACCTATGATACCAATCGTCTCTCCCGGCTGTACGCAAAAGCTTACATGACTCAATGCCTCATTTCCTGCTCCTGCATAAGCAAAAGAAACATCCTCAAACGTAACTTCTCCCTTCCAGTCCGGTGTAATCGGTTCGTCATCCATTTTCTGTGCAGGTTCTTCCTCCAATACCTCCTGAATACGTCCGGAAGATGCTGCCGCGCGCACTGCCGAATTTAAAATATTGGAAATCATACCCATGGCAAATAAAATCTGCGTCATATAATTCACGGATGCCATCAGACGACCGATCTCCATACTGTCCTGATTCTGGGACAGCCATAAAAGCACCACAATCCCCAAATTTACGGTCAAATTGATCAGCGGTCCGAACACTGCCATCACCCGCATGGCAGCGGTACCTGCTCCCGCCAGCTCCCGGGCAGCGGTTTCAAACTTTACCTGCTCCTGACTTTCAGCATTGAATGCTTTCACCACTCGGATTGAAGAAAGAAATTCCCTGCTGACATTATTCAATCGGTCCAATTTTCCCTGAAGGATTCCGAACAACGGATATCCCAGTCTCATATTTGCAGCGACCATTCCAAAAGCTGCCACAAGAATCACAACCAGAACAGGTATCTGCTGCGGTGTCTGAACAATAACCAGAACAATAGCACCAATGCAGGTGATCGGTGCTTTTACCATGATACGCATACATCCATTAATAAATTCCTGAACCTGTGTCACATCATTGGTAATTCGTGTAATAATGGAAGCAGGCTGCAGGCGGTCAATATTTTCCAGTGAAAAATTCTGTACTTTCCGGAACATATCCGACCTCATCTCTTTTCCGATGGTCTGCGAAGTCCTGCTTGCAAAAAGATTACGCATTACTGCTCCAAAGGCACCCACCAGTGCGATCATAAACATGATGACCCCATATGATAAAATCCTTCTCACATCCATATTTTTTACACCATCATCTACAATGTGTGACATAAATGTGGGCTGCAAAAGATCCGCCATAGCCTCCACTGTCAGGAAAAAGATAGCTGCACAGAAAGACCCTATATGACGCCGAATATATTGTACAATCAGTTTCATTTTTCCTTTTCCTCCTCAATATTCAAAATCCTTTTTTGCAGCTGCTGTGCAGCTTGTGTCAATACACGTGTTCGATGACGCATCAGATAAATATAACGTCCACCCCGAAGCCATTCAGGATAACAAATTTTAACTCTATAATTCTCCAATCCTTCCGTCTGCGCCACACAGGCAATCCCCAGTTCCTGCTCCACCAGATGGGCGATTGCTCCCTCACTGTACGCATAATGAATGATATGCGGCTGTATCCCCATCTGATCAAACATAGCTGTAAGTTGTCGGTACATAGGATAATCTTTTCTGTAACAGATCAGAGGATTATCACACAAATCTTTTACAGAAGAATAACACTTTGGATCATCTTTTTCCGGAATCAGCAGACAAAATCGCTGATACTGGAGAGGAATCTGTTCCAACTCCGGATCCGGCGGTATCTGAGAGCCGATTCCCAGATCAAACCTTCCCTCCCGAAGTCCCTGGGCTATCTGATCGCTGGGCATCTCGTCCGAATAAATACAGCAGTCTTGTCCTTCATTGGCCAGAAACGCTTTCAGAAGCCGGGGAATATACGCATCCGCCATACTTGCCGTATACGCCAGACGTATCTCCGCCCGGTCTTTCTGGGAAAACTGCCGCATATGAGTATATGCCAAATCAGCCTGCTGCAGAATATTTTGTGCATCCTGAAAAAACACCCTCCCTGCTTCCGTCAGTACTGCTCCTTTCCGGTTTGACTGAAAAAGTGTCAAGCCAAACTCCATCTCCAATTTCCTCATAGCCACCGAAAGACTGGGCTGTGAAATATGAACATTTTCTGCGGCTTTACTGAAACTACCCAGCTGAGCCGCAGCACAAAAATACTGCAACTGTTCTAGTGTCATACAAATCCTCCATTATAGTTTTAAACTATATTACTATTAAAATCATATATTTTACAAACACCCTTGTCAAGCGTATACTGATGAGACAAGGGACAAAAAGTCAGACCGGGCGTGCTTACATGCCCAGAAGCTGACTTTGGGGACCGCTAAAACATGAGGAAGAAGCCCGTCCGGGCGGATTATGAAGGTGAACAATATGTCAAAACAAGGAACTATGGATTTAACAATCGGCAGACCCCTAAAGCAGATTCTTCTGTTTTCTCTGCCTCTGGTGCTGGGAACGTTGTTCCAGCAGTTATACAGTTTTGTGGATACGGTCATGGTAGGACAACTGATCGGAAGTGATGCACTCGCCGCAGTGGGTACTTCTTATTCTCTCAATTTTCTTACCCTCGGTTTTGTACAGGGTGCCTGTGTCGGCTTTGGTATCCTGTTGGCTCAAGCTGTAGGTGCCAAAGATTCCGGCTTCTATCCTGTATAACTTTTGTGCCGGAACGCTCCGGGCTTCGGGAGATTCCCAACGACCTTTTTATTTTCTTCTTTTTTCCAGTTTCCTGAATATTTTTCTGGATTATCTTCTGATCGTATCCATACCCATGGGTGTGAAAGGAGCCGCACTGACTACTGTCCTGAGCCAGCTGGTCAGCGGTCTGCTGAATCTTTTTTGGATCATAAAAAAACCGATCTGCTAAAACACAGTACCGGTTTTCATTCTCTTTCAGTAAAGCATCTGGGCTATCTGAGTAAAGTTGGCTTTCCTATGGGATTTGAATATTCGATCTCTGCTTTGGACGCCGTGGTCATGCAGGGCAAAATGACGGTGCCGGACGCCCGGACAGGATAAAAGACGGGATCCGATCGGGCATTACGATCCAACTTTGTTATTGCCTCGTTGTCTGGATCGTCATATTTTTGGGAAAAGAAGCATTTACTTCTCTGGTACTTGGAAGCGATTCCGGTGCAGCCGGAGAACTTTCCGTACAATATCTGACCATTATCAGCACACTGTTTTGTTTTCACGGCTGTCTGATGATCATGAGAAATACCTTGCAAGGCATGGGCTACAGTATCCATGCGGTTTTAAGCAATCCCATTGCATGGCTGCTTGCCCTGGTTTACTGCATTATCATGGTAATGCATTTTCTCCGGCAACGGCTGCTTTCTTATTCTCACTAATGATCTTTCATTCTTTTGCCGCTCTGCTCATAGCCATGACATTTTCAAAAGGCACATTAGGAAGCAGTGCTTCGTGGCTGGGAGACACGATAAAATCTCCCTTAAATAAATCTCTCAGCCGCAGTACTTCCTCCCGTACCTGTTCAGGAGTTCCAAAAGGAAGCAATTGTTGGGTATCTACTCCACCGAGGAAAGTTATTTTACCTCCGTATTTCCTGGCCAGATTTTCCGCATCCATGTTTGCTGCTTTTGCCTGAAGCGGATGCAGAATATCTACACCTGCATCAATGAGTCGTGGTATGATCAGATCAATGGAGCCACAGGAATGCATCGCTACTTTCAGTCCCATTCCTTTTATCTGCTGAATAATTTCTCTCATATATGGAAGCACAAATTCATCAAAGCATTCCGGACTGATCAAAAGGCTTCTTTGTGTACCCAGATCGTTCCCGAAAAAAGCTGCACTGAGATAGGGAGCCGCTTGCGACAAATAACGCTTATTGGTCTCCAGAAAAAAATCCACAATTTTCCGTGTTGCCGCATGTACCACCTCCGGATCTGTGTACATTTTGATAAAATAATTTTCCATACCAAAGAAGTCACACATGACATGAAAAAACGGACACCACATACCTCCAAACACCGCAAGTCCCTGTTCATATGCATATCGAGTATCTTCAATGCATTCGGTAAAATCCAGATAATCAGGATTGGGCCAGTCAAATCTTTCTATTTCTTCCACATCTTCACAATCCTGAAAGATTGATTAATTCTCTTCCCTGCATTTCTTTCTCCTTTCAAAAAGTAAGCCGAATCGTCCGAATACTACACTGCGGAATTATGATTTCAATTTGATTTCCTGATTCTTCCCTCACACAGATTTCCTCTTGTGGACGTTCCAGAATATCCGTAATCTCTGCTTTCTGTATTTTTTTGTCTGCTGTAACAGTCACTTTTTCCGGTTGGTCACTGCAGTGATACAGCCGCAGTACCCAGGAATTTTTATCTTCCCCGCATTTCCACGCGGCAGCTTTCACTTTTCCTTCTACTTTCAGGAAGCTAAGGCTAAGCGACGCATCTCCGTGATGTATAGTATTAGAATATGGATACAGCGGATGAGAAAATAAAAATCCTTCCCGGATCAATGTTTCCCATGTACATTCCTTTTCAATTCCCAATCCCAGATTCATCACGTGAACCCCCAGGTCCGGATATGGATCCGGATCATATGCGCCACGCAAAAGATTCAGCGTAAGAGCCTGTCCGTCACCCCTGTAACCATATTTACAATTGCTTGTCAGCCAGAGCACATTTTTATCTTTTTCTTTATTTTCAGGAACTGCCGCCGCAAAATAGATGGCCGGCACATCATGTCCCATCGCTTTCCGCTTCAGACTTCCTGCCGGAATATCATAAAAATAATCCTTCACCTCATATCCTACCGGTGCATAAAACTGCAGCTGCGGAATTTTTTCTCCCTGTTTTCCGGTTTCCTGCCAGTCTACGGTGATTTCAAAACGGAGCATACTGCTGCCTTCATCCAAAATTATTTTCGCCTGAATAGAAGATCTTAAAAACCTCATCTCATAAATAATCCATTTTCGGATTCCTTCCAGCTGACGTTCCAAAATACGAACCGGAACAGCTGCATTCAAATCAGTCACTTTTGTATAACCACCCACGATCCATGCCGTCATCTGATTCACATCGTCCTCTTCCACAAACCGGAAATATCCCGAAGGTTCTTTCAGTAGTTCTTCACCACTCTCTTTATCTATAAGCGAAATGATTTTCATAGTTTCCGAATCAAAAATACTGCGGATTTTTTCATTTTCCAGTATAATCTCGCCGTCGGCCATCCGATGCACTCTTGGATCCGGCACTAAAGGCAGAATCTCTGTCTGCAGCGGTTTTCTCTTGATACAATAAGTACTGTATCCGAAAGCAGGAACCTTAGCCATGAAAATCAGTTTGATATACTGATGTTGCCAGTAATGGGTTCCATGTTCCAGAATCTGAACAGGAAGTTCTCTGTTCTGTTCATCCAGCAGCGTTATTTCTTCCTCACGGTATTCCCAGTCCCACAAAGTAATCACGGTCGTTTCTTGTCTCTCATACTGGGTAGTATTGAAAATAGTATAGATTCGTGTATCCCCAGAACCTCTGTGAGTATGAGTAAATCCAAATTCACTGCTGCCTGCATTGCCCCACTGACCGGTGGTAATGCCTGTTCCGTATCCTACGCCTGCACCTTCCGAGCGGGAATCTGTATCCTCCATACCGCCCCAGAAAGTTGTATCAATTTGATCCCCCATCGCTTTCATCGCCCTGTTAGCATTGGCTCCGGCAAAAGACATGGATTCCTGAAACTGTCCCATGGCATATTCTCTCGTCTCAATCACGCCGGAACCCGGCAGAATATCATGAAATTGATTAAACAATACCTTTTTCCATGCCTGATCCATTCTTTCGGACAGATGATATTTTTTGTCCACAGATTCACCGACTGCACTAAGCATCTCACTGTCATACAGCCGATCCTCACCTGTTCTGTTGGCCATTTTGATTCTCGACTGGGTGGTATAGCACCCGGTAAGCACAAAATTCAGTTCATGCTCCACCAACGGGAATTTATCTTTATCCTTTTCCACCTCATGGAAAAACTCATGCATGGTTCCAAATCGAATCTCCGGCATCAGCGGCCATTTTTTCATGTCCAGAATTTTTTCAATATCTCTCCGTGTCGGTCCGCCGCCATGATCTCCCACTCCGTACACATACAGTGACGTATCACAATGGCTCTTTTTACTATATTCCGGCAGATATAATACCCTGTCATATTCTACCGGTCCCAGATACCATGCATATTCCCGGTTTACCAGTACTTCTTTCCCTGATGGTGCACGCCAACGATATAAAATGTAATCTTCAAATCCTCTGCAATGATAATAGTACTTAATCCCTCCCTGAGATAAAATCTCAGGAATACACGTGCTATGTCCAAATGTGTCCGGCTCAAAGTCCAGTTCCAGAGAATCCGGATCAATACCCAGAAGCCTGGACAAATATTGTTTTGTATACAGAATATGGCGGACCTGACTTTCTGTTCCGCTCATATTCTTATCCGGTTCCACCCAGGTGGATGCCGTCACTTCCCAACGCCCTTCCTGCACTCTTGTTCTGATCTCCGGCAGCATAGACGGACAATACTTCTCAATAATCTCATAAACAGAAGCCTGAGACTGGGAAAATGTGAATTCCGGATATTCTTCCATCAGATTCAGCATCGTCTGAAATGTGTCGATCGTCAGATTGACCGTCTCCTGATATCCCCACATCCAGTTCATATCGATATGCGCATGGCCTGCAAAAATAATATGATATCTTTTTGCGTCATCTGCCAGACTTTTCAGTCTTTCCTCCGCCTCAAGCGCACAGGATTTGGAAATGGTTCCTTCTCCCATAAACTTCTCATACAGCCAGTCTTCCGTTTCTGAAAGCACCCTCGGAACCGGACGTTCCTCAGCTTCCATAATTTTCAGAAGATATCCTGTCTGTGTAAGGATCCTCTGTGCCCAATACTGATTCCCTGTCTTTTTCTTCATTTCCAGATATTTTTCCATAATAATATGCCATCCTTTCCGCCGGGTTCTATATGAGATTTTTTCTCACATTTACTTCTATTTGTAAATGCATTTGGCGGCTTCATCCGCAAATGCCCGAATCAGTTCCGGCTCCGCATCAAAGAAATGATCAGATGGTGAAAGAATAAAACCTCCTCCTTCTCCTGCTGCTTCAAAACATTCCCTCACTTTTTTTCTCGTTTGTTCTGGTGTACATTCGGTAAAATAATGAAACTGATCAAATCCTCCGATCATGCATACACGATGACCAATCCTGCGTTTTGCTTCTGCCAAATCCACATCGCCTCCCATGTCCACAGGTGTGAAAGTTTCCATGGCATTTGGTCCCATATCCGCAATATTTTCCAGAATCGGCATCATTCCCCCGCAGGTATGATATACTACACGAATTCCTTTTTCCTGCACCGCTTTGATGATCGGAGTATCAAACGGAGCCACAAATTCATCGAATATCCCCGGTGAGATTACTGTGGTAGATGCGTCGCCGCCACCCAGCTCCAGTATATCATATTGGCAACCATCCAGTGTATCAATATATTCTAATTTTCTTTTCTGCAAAATTTTGAGAGCTTCTTCCACCCATTCCGGATCATCAAAAGTCTCCATGATTAAATCCTGAATACCGTAGATACAGGCAAGATCCTGCCAGCATCCCGGCTGTCCGAAAATATCAAAACTGGGAATCGAGCCCCGGATCAGACAATCCGAATGTTCCTTTGCCGCACGGTTGATGGTCTCTTTTCCTGCTTTCGGACTGGGCATATAACGTTCCAGAATCTCAATATCCTTTTTCTCTTTCAGCAAATGTTCAGACACCCAGCCCGTATACTGGTTTGACTGCAATACCATTGTCAATGTTTTAGCCGGCGTATGAATATAATATTTTTCTGTATAATACTTGGGATCACTGAGAACTTCTTTTTCGATTCTCCAATTTTCCTTCTGCTCTTCTGAATACTGAAAATCTTCCACCCAGAAGATGGGATCCAGCCCCATTTCTTTAAAAAACTGCTGATTGTCTGCTCCGCCCATATAGGTATTCAGAAAATACTCCATTATATGATGCGTTGTAACCGGCAATCTGTCAGGACATTTTCTGTCCAGCGCCGTTAAAAGTCTCTCTCTTCCAGTCATCGGTATTTCCTCCATTATCCAGCAATAATACTATTATGTACCATTTGTATACTGGCGCACTTTTATGATACTTTAAAAGATTTATCATTTCAATATACAAACCTACTCTCTCGATTGGATTTTTACTCCTATCATCCTCTTGGAATTCCTTCAATTTTGTGCTATGACTAGCCCGATTAAATTATGCTGTCAGGAGAATATCATGAAACAAAAGACAACAAAATATGCATTTTTATCTACACTGCCCGTCATGGCCGGATATATTGTCCTCGGATTTGGTTTTGGCATTTTGCTTGCTTCCAAAGGTTACTCTTTCTGGTGGGCTATCCTCATGTCCCTCACCATCTATGCCGGATCCATGCAATACGTGGGCGTCGATCTGCTCGCAGGAGGAGCTTCTCTGATTTCAGCTGCAATGGTCACATTGCTTGTCAATGCCAGACACCTGTTTTACGGAATTTCCATGATCAATGAATATAAGGACACCAGAGCCGCTAAACCTTATTTGATCTTTTCTCTAACTGATGAGACTTATTCTCTCGTTTGTAATCGTAACCTTCCAGAAGGAATAAATCGTAAGAAGTATTATCTCATTGTTTCCCTTTTGAATCAGTGTTATTGGGTAGTGGGAAGTTTTCTGGGAGGATTTCTGGGAAATGTAATTACTTTCAATACAGCCGGAATTGATTTTTCCATGACCGCCTTGTTCGTAGTAGTTTTCATAGAACAGTGGGAACAGACAAAAGAGCATATTCCCGCACTTCTGGGGCTTATCTGCTCTTTGATATGTCTTCTTATCTTCGGTCCTGATAATTTTCTGATTCCTTCCATGATCTGTATTCCGACAGGACTGTTTTTGCTGAAATCTGTTATTGAAAAAGGAGGACAAAGCAAATGAATACCACCGTACATTCTCTGCTCCTGATTGCTGTTATGGCCGGGGTTACCATGCTGCTTCGTTTCCTTCCTTTTATTGTTTTTTCAAAAGGGGTTCCAAAGCCTTTTCTCTATCTTGAAAAGGTACTGCCTTATTCCATTATGGCCATGTTGGTGGTCTACTGTCTGAGAAACGTAAGCCTGGCAGGCTCTTCTCATGGAATCCCCGAAGCGATTGCAATTCTTCTTGTCGTGATCATGCACAAATGGAAACACAATACATTGTTGTCCATTGTCAGTGGGACGCTCTGCTATATGTTTTTGATCCAGGTAATCTTGGCTTAAAAAAATTTTCTCTTTTTAAAGTAAATAATTTCGAGAACTACAATCAGAATCGCTGCAAGAACAACCATAGGATATCCATATTTCCAATGTAGTTCCGGCATATTGGAAAAATTCATACCGTACCAGCCTGTCAGAAGTGTAAGAGGCAAAAACAAAGTGGTAACAACAGTAAGGATACACATGATTTTATTCTGACGGGCATCCTGCAGCGATTGATACAATTCCCGAAGCTGCAGAATGTTTTCCCTCAGCAGCTGTACATGATTCTTAAGCCGATCTGTCCTGAGCGCATACCGATTCCACGGTTCTGCGCTCTTGATCAGAATCATACTATCATGGGACTGTATCAGATCGCTTATAGATGTCAACTGCTCATAGTATGCATTCAGCTCAGAAAGCTTCTGCCGATATTTTGTCAGCACAGCAAAAAAATCATTTACGCTGCCATGCAGCAGCGTGTCTTCCATCTCTTCCATCTCTTTTTCCAGATGAGAAAGATAAAGGGTATCCTTCTCGATCATCTGTTCCATCAACTGCAAAAGAATCAAATCCGGTGACTTCAGATTCTGAAATCTATCTGTATGTTTTTCCACCCATCGTTTCAAATCTCCGGTTTCCTCTATCAGGTAAAGTACATTTTCTGTCAGATAAAATCCAAAGGAAATTAAGGGCATACGTTTCTCGTTCTTCTGTGGTATCCGCAGTGTCCCCAGAATACAGTTTCTGAACACCTCCGCCTTACTGTAGCGAATCGATCCCAGACTATGCATAAGTTCTTTATAATGAGGAAATCCTTCCTTCTTTTCATGGAATCTGTCAATCTGCATAATCGTCAAGGAAAGCTGCAATTCCTTACTGCCGACTTCCAAATTCCACTCTTCATCTTTTGATTTTTTCACATTATCAGTCACGTTATCTCTTCTTTCATTTGATTTCATAAATTCTTAATGTTTTCCACCATAATTCACAAGTTTTTAAGCATAAAAAACGAAAGTTCCTTTTGTTACAATAACCATATCGAAAGTGAGGGATCAACATGAGAGAAGCATCACACAATATAGTGTATAAAAAAAGGAAAAACAGAAAAAGACAATTAAGACGGCGTATTTTTATTGTCGTATGTTTTCTGATTTTAATTCTATTGTTATTTACCAAATTATCCAGTCTTATATCCGCCGTTACCGTCCATAGGCTAAGAGCCAATGATTATCCTGAAAGTCTGGTTGCGTTGATGGAACGAAACCCGGAAACCAGACAGTTTGTTCTGGATTATCCGAAAAACAAAGATAACCATGCACAAATCGATCTGTCGGGGGAAGTTACACAGGGCGAAATTCCTTTGTTTTTACAGTGGGATAAACGATGGGGTTATGAAACATACGGAAATGATTTTCTCGCAGTTACCGGCTGTGGACCAACCTGCCTCTCCATGGTAACATGTGGTTTGAGCGGTGACTCTGAGTGGAATCCTTATCAGGTTGCCTCCTTTGCCGATCAATCCGGATACTATGTCCCCGGGGCCGGTTCCTCCTGGGATCTCATGGAAAGCGGCGCTGCTTCCCTGGGACTTCAGGTTCACAGCATTGCACCAGATGCAACAGAAATCACGAACGCGCTCCAGTCTGGTATGCCGGTTATCTGTTCCATGAGACCGGGAGATTTTACAACTTCAGGACATTTTATTGTACTTACCGGAGTAGATGACAAAGGAAAAATTATTGTTCATGATCCAAATAGCCGGAAAAACAGCGAGAAATCATGGGACATTGACACACTGATTCCACAGATCAAAGGTTTATGGGCGTACAGCTGCTGATCCTGCATATAGAAAATATTCTTGAGATTTATTCTCCCGTCAGCACAGCACAATGATTCTCTGAGGTGTAGTCTGAGGCGGAATACTTCTTGTGGTTGTTGTATAATAAACCAGCAAAGAACGATTTCCTGGATTGCATGGAAAACTCTGTCCGTTTAACGTAGTTATTTCCGTATTTCTTCCAATATTCAATTGCAGGGATCCATCACCTGCAAGTAGATTTCTGTCAAAGTAATTCAACATTACCAGCTCATTTCTTCCAAGGGTGGTAATCAGCTGGGCACGATATTGGGGCGGGAAAATCAGGGGCACAGGCAGACTGCTGTCATAAAAAGCTGCCACCTGCATTCCTCTCCGGATCTGCCGGCTGTCAACCACCTGTGTCTCCGGCGTGATTATAAAATTTACAATCCCATTTCCCGTACGGAGAGAAATCATCTGACTGCAGCAGTCATTCCCTCCCGAAATATTCATAACCGTACCTGTCACAGGAACAAAATTCGTATATGGCATATTGCGTAACCTTTTTTCTTTACAGTATGCCTTTACTTCTGAAATAGTTCCTGATCGGGCGGCGACGGACATTTTTCCAAATCTCCATTCGCCGGATTTGTGAGATTTTTTCTCTCCATATCAAATCTTGATCCATGGCAGGGGCAGTCCCAAGTATGCTCCAAACTATTCCACTTGAGAGCGCATCCAAGATGAGGGCATCTCTTTTTAGAAGGAGTAAGCAGATTGACAATAGCTTTCCCAACATTGCTTAACAACTGCAGTTTCATCATACTTCTGGAAGGGCAGAATACCTCCGCATACGGATTTTCTCTTTCCATAACCAGATCTGTCAAAATCAGTGCGGCTGTCATGGACGAAGTGATTCCCCATTTATTAAATCCCGTCGCCACATACCACTCTGCTCTGTTTTTTGCATACTGTCCGATATATGGCACACCATCCAGTGTCATACAATCCTGGGTCGCCCACGCATATTGCTCTCTGGCTGAAGGATAATATTTCTCTGAAAACGTCCTCAACTCCTGCCATCCGCCTCCGAATTCTCCTGTCCTGTGATCTCCGCCTCCTACTAAAAGGAAATCCTTATAGTTCCGAAAGGACATACCGCACTGCGTCTCATCTACATACATTCCCTGAATCTGCGCTGCATGTTTCAGAGCAATCACATAGGAACGATGCTGATACATTTTCAGATAATACATTCCATGCCTGTTCTCCATAGGAAAATGTGTGGCAATAATAAGTTTTTTAAAAGTAATAGTTCCTCTTTCTGTCACCGCCTCATGCTCAGATAATTCCTTTACAAATGTATTTTCATATATTCTCAGATTTTCGGATATCTTTGACAGAAATTTGAGCGGATGAAACTGTGCCTGATCATCAAATCGAATTGCGCCCGCAATGGAAAACGGCAATTCTGTTGTTTCCGTTATATCCGCACAGAAACCTATTTTTCGTAATGCTTCTGCCTCTTTTTCAAGCTTCTCTCTTCCATTGATTGAATAAACGAATGATGGTTTTATTTCCATGTTGCAGTCTATGCTTTTTCCTATATCGAGATATTTCCTCACAGAACTCTGATTTACTTCCAGATATTTTCTTGCGATTTCGAAGCCTGCACTTTTATAAAGTCGATCGTATATCAGACCATGCTGTGATGTGATTTTTGCTGTAGTATTTTTCGTGATACCCGAACAGACCGTATTTCTTTCCACCAGCATGTAATTGATCCCTTTTTCCTGCAGAAAATACGCACATAATATGCCCGCAATTCCTCCCCCGATAATCAGTACATCCGTCTTTGTACTGCCATCCAGTGTGGGGAACTCAGGAAGTTTTTCTGTTTCAACCCAGATCGAATTCATAGACAACCACCTTTCCACTTCCGGTATTTTAGTCTATATTCTGCGCAGTTGTGTGTGATTCATACATTTGGAAAGACATTATTTCCCATAGACCCATGATTTCAAGATAAAAACGCCATGCATGCGGACTCTCATCCGCTGCACAGCGTCTTTTTCCAGTGGCATTTATTATTTGTAATTATCTCTGCACACGAGCTCCGGCTCCGCCCATGATGGCTTCTACTTCTTTCTTATTAGCCATAGTGGTATCGCCAGGTGTTGTCATAGCCAGTGCGCCGTGAGCTGCACCATAGTTTACTGCCAGCTCTGCATTGCCGGTTGTCATCAGACCATAGATCAATCCGGATGCGAAAGAATCGCCGCCGCCTACACGGTCCATGATTTCCAGTCCTTTGTAATCTTTTGCTTTGTAGATTTCTCCGTCTGCCCAGCAGATTGCGCTCCAGTCATTTACTGTAGCTGTCTTAACTTCACGCAGTGTAGTAGCTACTGCTTTGAAGTTTGGATATGTCTTGGCAGCTTCATTGATCATCTTCTTGTAACCGTCCAGATTCAGTTCTTTCAGGTTTTCATCATTTCCTTCAATTTCGAAACCAAGGCATGCTGTGAAATCTTCTTCATTTCCAATCATAACGTCAACATATTTTGCGATTTCTTTGTTTACTTCCTGAGCCTTAGCCTGTCCGCCGATTGCACTCCACATGGATGGACGGTAGTTCAGGTCATAAGATACTACAGTACCGTATTTTTTAGCTGTCTTGATAGCTGCCAGTACGGTCTCACAGGACTGCTCGGAAAGAGCTGCGTAGATACCGCCTGTATGCAGCCAGCGAACACCCAGTTCACCGAAGATATAATCAAAATCAAAATCCTCCGGTGTAGCTTTGGAGATTGCTGTGTTTGCACGGTCAGAACATCCTACAGCGCCCCGGATACCAAATCCACGCTCTGTGAAGTTAATTCCGTTACGGCAGATACGTCCGATACCGTCGGTCTTCATCCATTTGATCAGAGAAGTATCTACTCCACCCTGCATAATAAAATCTTCCATCAGTGCACCAACTTCGTTATCAGCAAATGCAGTGATAACAGCAGTGTTCATCTTAAAACATTTTTTCAGTCCACGGACTACATTGTATTCTCCGCCGCCTTCCCATGCACGGAAAGATCTTGCAGTACGGATTCTTCCTTCGCCCGGATCCAGACGAAGCATAACTTCGCCCAGAGAAACTGCATCATATTTACACTCACTTGCTGGTCTTAAATTCAGATTCATAGTTTTCCTCCTTAGATATAAATGCTTAAGCGCTTTCTGGTGTCATTGTAACACATATTATTCATTTCTGCTACAGACAGATTCAATAAATTAGTACAAAATGTAGTACAATCTTATTTATTTCTTGTTTTTGTCCTATACAGACCTTTGCACTGTAATCATTAATATTCCAGATATGCACCTTTCATTGGGCTTGCCGCATGTTCACTGAACAGACGCAGTACACCTTTTTTATACTTTCTTTCCTTGGGAACCCAGTTTTTCTTTCTCTCAGCAAGAACCGCATCAATCTCTTCCGGTGTTTTTCTCTCACCGCAAATTCCGATGATGTTCAGCTTTCTTGCCATCACATCAATCTCGATCAAATCTCCTTCTTCCACCAGAGCGATCGGACCGCCATCTGCTGCTTCCGGACTACAGTGTCCGATCACCGGACCCGTAGATGCTCCTGAGAATCTTCCGTCTGTAATCAGCGCAATACTGCGGCCCAGTTCTTTATCACTGCTGATAGCCTCCGAAGTATAGAACATCTCCGGCATTCCGCTTCCTTTTGGTCCTTCATAGCGGATAAATACCGCATCCCCTTTTTGAACTTTATGTTTCAGAACAGCATCCAGACACTCTTCTTCACTGTCAAACGGTCTTGCAGTCAACACTGCCTGATACATTTCTTTCGGGCATGCTGTATGCTTGATAACGGCGCCTTCCGGTGCCAGATTTCCACGAAGAATCGCAATACTTCCATCTGTTCCGATTGCCTGATCGTATGGTCTTATAATATCCTCTTTTTTCAGAGAAATACCATATCTTGCATTAAATTCCTGCAGCCATTTATCGCATCGTTCGTAAAATCCGTTTTTCTTCAGTTCTTCCAGATTTTCTCCCAGGGTTTTTCCTGTCACTGTCATTACATCCAGATGGAGACAGGATTTGATCTCCTCCATGATGGCTGGCACGCCGCCTGCATAATAGAAGCACTCTGCCGGCCAGCGTCCTGCAGGACGTACATCCAGAAGATAATGTGCATTTCTGTGCAGCCGGTCAAATGTATCTCCTGTTATCTCAATACCATATTCGTGCGCAATTGCCGGAATATGCAGAAGGCAGTTGGTACTGCCGGAAATAGCCGCATGGACAAGAATCGCATTTTCAAAGCTTTCCATTGTCACGATATCACTGGGGCACATATTGGGCATGGATGCAAGTCTTACCGCCTGTTCTCCTGCTTCTCTTGCGTATGTCAGAAGATCCGGACTGGTGGCAGGCATCAGTGCGCTTCCCGGAAGCGCAAGTCCCAATGCTTCTGCCATGATCTGCATGGTGGACGCAGTTCCGATAAAGGAACATGCACCGCAGCTTGGGCATGCATTGCATTTTGCCCAGTTCAACTTTTCTTCATCTATCTCGCCTCTCTGATATTTTGCACTATACATACCCAGCTGCTCAAGAGTCAACATTTCCGGTCCCGCATTCATCGTACCTCCCGGTACTACAATCGAAGGAATATCCACTCTCGCCAGACCCATCAGATTTCCAGGAAGTCCCTTGTCACAGCTTGACAGATAAACTCCTGCATCAAAAGGTGTCGCATTGGCATGGATTTCTATCATATTGGCTATCATCTCACGGCTTGCCAGACTGAAATTGATTCCGTCCGTTCCCTGACTTTCTCCGTCACAGATATCGGTACAAAAATATCTTGCACCATAGCCACCTGCTGCTTCCACTCCTTTTCTTACTTCTTCCACCAGAATATCCAGATGACCACTTCCCGGGTGACTGTCGCCAAACGTACTTTCAATCATAACCTGTGGTTTTGAAAGATCTTCCGGTTTCCATCCGGTTCCGATCCGCAGAGGATCCAGTTCCGGTGCCAACTTACGCATTTCCTGACTTTTTAATTCCATAATACTCGTCCTTTCTATAATCAACTTCATTCCTATTATGCAAAGAAAGAGATAATCAGTGCCACAATAAAGCCTGTACCACCTACCAAAGTCTCCATGATCGTCCATGTCTTCAATGTGGTTTTCTCGTCCATACCCACCAGCGATTTTACCAGCCAAAAACCGGAATCATTGAAATGGGAGCATACTGTCGCTCCTCCGGCGATAGCGGCTGTCGTACATGCCAGATACAGTGGAGAAAGGGATGCGATCTCAGGCATGGCAGCGATAATACCTGCCGCCATAGTCATGGCAACGGTAGCAGAACCAACACAGATTCTGACGAGAGCAGCTACCACAAATGCCACGATCACAATCGGAAGATTTGCGGAAGACACAGCATTTCCGATCACCTCACCTAATCCTGAATATTGTAACATATACCGAAGAACTCCGCCACAGGCAGTCACAAGCAAGATCAGTCCTGTAGGTTCCAAAGATTTGGTCATGATTTTTTCCAGTTCTTCTGTTTTATATCCATGTTTGATTCCAAGAATCAGCATAGCCGCCACCGTTGCAATCAACAGTGCTACAAAAGGCTCTCCTAAAAATCCCAGAATCGGCTGAATCGGAGCCATAGCAGGTACCACTCCTGCAACTGAATCCAAAATGATCAATACCAGAGGGATCAAAATAATGCCAACAATGGTCCAGAAATTCGGAAGCTTTGATTCATCAATATCCGGCTGATTTGCCACATGTTCCGGAACCGGGATGTAATGCTTTTTACCGCAGATGGATCCCCATACCGGACCGGCAACAATCATGGAAAAGATTCCACAAAAGATTCCCACAAGAATCACCCAACCCAGATCCACATTCAGCATGGTTGCCACCAGTACAGGACCCGGTGTCGGCGGGATAAATGCATGTCCTACTGCCAGACCTGCCAGCAATGGTATTGCATAAAACAAAGAAGAACGATTGGTTCTCTTTGCCAGAGAAAATGCCAGCGGAATCAGAATAATCAATCCCGCATCGAAGAATACCGGCATGGCAATTACCAGTCCGGTAATCCCCAATGCCCAGGCCGCTTTTTTATCACCAAACCATTTTACCATGGTGACAGCCAGGGTCTGTGCTCCACCGGATACTTCCAGAATCGCACCAAACATGGAACCAAGTCCTACCAGCAGGGCAATTCCTTTTAATGTATTTCCCATACCATCATTCACCGCACTTATAATATCTTCAAACGGCATACCAGCAAGAAGTCCAATCGTCAGCGCTCCGATCAAAATTGATACCATCGCCTGAATCTTAAACTTAATAATCAACACCAACAACAATACCAGACCAATCACGGCTGCAATCACCAGTCTGGTAGGATCCAAAGTAGTTATTGCTTCACTACCCATCATCAATATCCTCCTTCATACTCTCATTTTAATTTTCTTTCTTTTTTCTGCCCCCAAACTCAAGCCCTATAACATCGGACGTCATATGTTATCTTGGTTTTATCTTACTATTTTCCCGTTTTTTAGTCAATACATCTGATGTATTTTCTTTTGATTCTACTTTTCGCACAAAAAATGGTAGGTTTTCCCTTTTAAAAGCCTACCATTTTTGTGTATTCTGTCTATATGTCATCCGATTTGTTGTATCCCTACAACTTTTTACCGCCAAATACATATGATGTCTTTATTGTTTCTCAGATTTTTCTTTTTTCTCTTCCAGCATTCGGATCAGACTTTGCCTGTTATAAGTAAGGTGCATAATCATGGCACATCGAGCTCCAACAGGATCGCCTTTTAATATAGCATCCGTAACTGCCCGGTGGGTTTCCAGTGTTTCCTTCATCAATGTTCTGTGCGTCAGATTTGCAAAAGTCATAACCGCCGTATTAATTACCGGTATTAAAGTTTCCACTACCCGATTCTTACTGCACTGTGCAATACAGGTATGAAATTCTATATCTTTCTTTATATGATTTTTACCACTTTTGTAAATCCGTTCCACTTCATCACACAGATTTTTCAGTCGCTCTTTTTCCTCCGGTTCCGCATAATCACAGGCCAAGGCAGCAATTTCCGGCTCAATCATGAGACGTACGTCAAATAATTCCAGGGCGAGTTTAAACTTATCCTCAAATTTGGAAAGTCCCAGCGGATCATCTTCCATCGTATATGTACTAATTACAAATGTGCCTGACCCACGGCGCACTTCAAGAATCCCCTTAGATACCAGACCCTTGACCGCCTCCCTTATCGTACTTCTTCCGACTCCGAACATCTCCGCCAATTCAAATTCATTGGGAATTTTCTGTCCTATTTCTATCGGTTCCTGAAGAATGTAATTCATTAACTCATCCTCCACTTGGGAACCCAATAATTTCTTACTTACTTTCTCAAACTGATACACTCTTATTCCTCCATAAAAACGTATACCGTTATCATTGTCTTAGACTGATTTATTTATTACCGGTTTTACAGAAAAAGTAAATACAATTTCTTTTTCCGCAAGCCGATATTTCTCCGGAAGTTCAGGACCACAGGAATTTGAGCCAAGACCGGATACCTTATAATCAATTCTAAGATGTGTCTTCCCGTCTTTTTTCAGTTCATCTGTATGCTTCGCCTGATACAGCATTTTTGCTGTATATTCAGAAACATTACACTCAAAACCTGTTGATGAAGTAATTTCCAGATCACCGATGCGAAGCAGCTTCACACCTGTATGATTGCCGTGTTCCTGCGGATATACATAATTGACGTATTCCTTTTCTGCATCACTCTCATACATACCCACCGGCGCCCAGTGATGCATATCGCAGTAATTCTCAATCGGTCCTCTTCCATAGTAACTGAATTTCTTTATATCACCCGGAAGTTCTATTTCAAATCCCAGACGAGGCAGCCAGAACACATCCTTTCCAATCTTTCCGTCAAGTGCCACCTGAATCTGACCATCTGCAAGAATTTCCACAGTTTGTGTATAACGGATAAACGGAAGTCTTGAAACTCCGGCAACAGATGCCTTCACTACAATGATTCCCTCCTCTATCGTACAGTCATACACTTTCTGGAATGTGCAATCCAGATTTTCTCCCTGCCAGATATTAATATTTGCCCAAAACTGCTTAATATTCCGGTCATTATCCGTCGGTGCACGAAATGCAGAAAGTACCGGTCTTCCCGCAAGCTGTTCCTTTCCATTTACAATCATGCTGGTAAATGTACCGTAATGTTTTGAGAATACATAAGAGAAGTTCTCACCTTCTGCGTAAATATTAAGCCCTTCCTCCCGAAGCACAGCCTTTTTGGCTTTTGGGACAGCAACAATCTCACACGGAAACTCATGCTGTGTCATCGCATAAATATGTCCATCTTTTTTCAGTACTGTATTCAGATGTGCCCCATAGCGGCATGCCGGAACTTCATATGTGATCGGAATCGTAACAGACTCATGGGGCTCTGTGCTAAGTCTTACGGTCTGTTCCCATACCACATTTCCATCTGCTTCGACTGCATAAGTGAATTCATATTCATCCAGATTCGTAAAATCCAGACGGTTCTTCACCGTCAGTTTTCCATCCTCAAACCAGGTCTTGATTGGCTGGTAAGCAGCCTTTGCTTCCAGTGAGCCTGCCTTTAAGGAACGGTCTGCAAATACCATCCCGTCACAGCAGAAGTTCTCATCATGAGTCAATTCACCCTCAAAGTCTCCGCCGTACTTCTGAACACCATCCACTGTCACAACATGATCTGCCCATTCCCATATACAGCCGCCGATCAACTTCGGATACTTGTCAAAAAGCTCATTATACTCATAGACGTCCCCCGGCCCATTCCCCATCGCATGGGCATATTCACACAAAAATACCGGCATATTAATGTCGTCTGTCAGCGCAGCAGTCTCCAGTTCCTCAAAGGACGGATACATTCTTGAATAAACATCTGCATTGTGAATCTGACCTTTTCTGGATGCATCTTCACAATGGATCAGTCTTGTATTGTCACGTTTTCTTGTCCATCGAATCATTTCCACATGGTTGCTTCCATGCCCGCTCTCATTTCCTGTAGACCACATAATAATACTGGCATGATTCTTGTACAGTTCAACCATACGAATCATACGTTCCACATGCTCTTTTTTCCATTCGCGGTTTGTACATGGCCAGGCATTGGATCCCACATCATAATTATAAGCAACATTCGCCTCTCTTCTCACAAATCCATGAGATTCGATATCCGTCTCCATTACCACATAAAATCCCAGTTCATCGCACATCTGCACAAATGCCGGTGTGGGCGGATAATGAGAGGTGCGTACACAGTTGATATTCAGCTCCTTCATCAGTTCAAGATCCGCTCTCAGCTCATCATTGGACTGACACCAGCCACGGTACTTGCTTGTATCATGATGATTGACACCGTGCAGTTTCACAGAAACACCATTGATCAGCAGCTCATACGCATCCGATATCTCAATCTTACGAAGGCCGGCTTTCAATTCAATCATTTCCCCTTCCCGCTCAAGTACTACGGTATACAGGTACGGCTTTTCTGCATTCCAGAGGACAGGATGTTCCGGTGCATAAACAAATTCGTTTTCTGCCTCAGACTGAATGAGAACCTCATCGCCCGCTTTTATACATACCTTTGCCCTTCCATCAAACTTAACTGCAATCTGTTTTTCATTCGGAATCATATCCACATCCACAATATGTCCCCGTGGTCTCTGAAGTATGTAGCAATCACGGAAAATACCGTTGAACCGGAAGAAATCCTGATCCTCCAGATAGCTTCCGCAGCACCATTTCAGCACTTTCACACGAACTGCGTTCTTTCCTTCTACAACAGCATCCGTAATGTCAAACTCTGCCTGCAGATGACTTCCCTGTGTAAATCCGATATAGGTATCATTGATGTACAGAAACGCACAGGAGGAAACACCTTCAAATACAAAATAAACGCATCCCCACTTCTTTGTGATTTCAAATTCACGCTCATATATACCACAGGGATTATCATCCGGAACATACGGCAGGTCACATGGATACGGAAAATTAATATTGGTATAATTCGGATTCTCATAACCCTCAATCTGCCAACAGGACGGAACCGGTGTCTCATCCCATTTCTCAATTTCCTGCGGTACGTCAATATCACGAGCAAAATAAGCGAACTTCCATGTGCCATTTAAAAGCTGATATTCAGATATTCCACCTGGAATATAATAACTGCGAGGTACCAGACGATTTTCACTGGTCACCTGTGGATTTTCATAAATTCTCATATACATATTCCCTTCTTACTTTAAATTAGTAATATTTATTATACCATAATTATTTCGGTAACTGGAAACTGGTTTCTTTTATTTACAAGAATATTTTGCTTTTTCCACTTTAATGTGATATATTAGCAGAGAACATATTATTTTTAGGAGGCAGCTATGGTTATTACATGGAATGTAACGATTCCGGAACTTACAGGGCGACAGGAAAGAAGAGCTTATATCTATCTTCCGGAATCTTATAATTATGAAAATGATAAACGGTATCCGGTCCTTTATATGTTCGACGGACACAATGTTTTTTTTGATTCAGATGCCACCTACGGCAAATGCTGGGGCATGAAAGAATATATGGATTACACCAACACGCAGCTTATTATTGCAGCTGTGGAATGTAATCACAGCCCGGACAACGGACGTCTCAGGGAATATTCCCCCTATGACTTCATGGATCCAAAGCTGGGTGAAATCCAGGGGCTTGGCAAGCTTACCATGGACTGGATGGTCCACACTTTTAAATACGATATTGATAGTCGCTTCCGTACACTCCCGGATCGGGAACATACTTTTATTGCCGGAAGTTCTATGGGCGGCCTTATGAGTCTGTATGCTGTACTGGAATACAATGAATATTTTTCCCGTGCCGCTGCACTTTCACCTTCTATCTGGTTTGGAACCGACAAGCTGAAACACATGATCGAACACGCTTCTCTCCGTCCGGATACAATTGTCTATATGGATTATGGTTCCCGCGAACTTCGGCATCATGCCAATATGGAACACCAATTTGCCAAAGTTACCGAACAGCTCCTGGATCGCAGGATCATGTTGGAAAGCCGTATCGTCC
Source organism: Lachnospiraceae bacterium (assembly GCA_004556655.1). Classification (GTDB taxonomy): domain Bacteria; phylum Bacillota; class Clostridia; order Lachnospirales; family Lachnospiraceae; genus Oliverpabstia. Next base: position 44,889 of record SFGF01000032.1, read on the forward strand.
CGGGTGGAAATCACTGCGAGGCGAGCTGGGAAAAGCAGATTCCATTCTTCATGAACACTCTGCTGTACCAGCCATAAACCCTGTAGCAAAATCTTAGCTTTTGATGAGGAGAATTTTTTTATGGAAACACAATACTTCAAACAATACAGCCCGGCTTTAGGCCGGGACATGGAATGTAAAGTCTATGGTCATGCAGGACGCCCGGTGCTGTACATTCCCTGTCAGGATGGTCGCTTTTTTGACTTTGAAAACTTCAAAATGGCAGATGTATGGTCTCCCTGGATCGAGGCCGGGGATGTAATGGTTTTTTCTATCGATACCATAGATCAGGAAACCTGGTCCAATAAAAGCGGAAATCCCCGCTGGAGAATCTGCCGCCACGAGCAGTGGATGCGATATATCACAGATGAGATGGTCCCATTTATACGTCAGATGGTTAATGAGAGAAATGGCTGGACCGGATATCCTGACGTGATCGTATTCGGATGCAGTCTTGGTGCTACCCATGCAGCCAATCTTTATTTCCGCCGTCCGGATCTGTTCGACGGACTTCTGGCGCTCAGTGGTATTTACACAGCAGAATATGGATTCGATTCCTACATGGATGATCTGGTATATGCCAATTCACCGGTTCACTATCTACCCAACTTGCCTGCTGACCATCCGTATATTGAACTTTTTAATCTGAAGAAAGCAATTCTCTGTGTGGGACAGGGACCATGGGAACTTCCGAATTCCACCAGACAAATGCAGAAAATATTGCAAGACAAAGGTATCGATGCCTGGGTAGACTTCTGGGGATATGACTGCAGCCACGATTGGTACTGGTGGTACAAACAGGTAGAATACTTTGTACCATATTTGTTGAATCAAAAATCAAATTAATATACAAAAGAAAGAGGTATCCCATTGAAAAACATTATTTTTATCTCCCCAAACTTTCCCACAAACTACTGGCAGTTCTGCCGGGAACTCAAGAAAAATGGCATGAATGTGCTGGGAATCGGCGATCAGCCATATAACGAACTTACCACCGAACTGAAAGACAGTCTGAACGAATATTATAAAGTCAGCAATCTGGAAAATGATGACGAGGTATATCGTGCTGTGGCATTTCTCACATATAAACACGGAAGAATCGACTGGCTGGAATCTAACAACGAATACTGGCTGGAGCGCGATGCCAAACTGAGAACGGATTTCAATATCACCAGCGGTTTTCAGGAAAAAGATATTCCGCGGATCAAATTCAAATCCAGAATGAAAGAGTATTATGCAAAAACCGGAATCCCGACAGCACGCTATCATATGGTAGACACTCTGGAAAACTGCCTTGCATTTGCCGAAAAGGTTCATTTTCCGGTCGTTGCCAAACCGGATAATGGAGTGGGTGCTTCCCATACCTTTAAAATAGAAAATGAAGAGCAGATGAAACAGTTCTTCGAAGTGAAATGGCCAAACACCAGCTATATTATGGAAGAATATGTAAATGGCGAAGTAAATTCCTACGACGCGATCATTGATTCCAACGGCGAGCCCATGTTTGAGACCGGTAATGTAACTCCTATGTCTATCATGGATATTGTAAATAATTCCGATAATTCCATTTTCTATATTCTGAAAAAACTGCCGGAAGATACCCGTGCCGCAGGACGAGCCACAGTAAAAAGTTTCGGTGTAAAGAGCCGTTTTGTACATTTTGAATTTTTCCGTCTGTTAAAAGATCAGGAAGGGCTTGGTAAAAAAGGAGATCTGGTAGCTCTGGAAGTAAATATGCGTCCAAGCGGCGGTGTTACTCCGGATATGATTGATTTTGCCCACAGCACTGATGTATATAAGATCTGGGCAGATATGATCGCATTTGACCGTTCTACTATGCCTGTAGGCAAACATGCTTACTGCGCTTTTGCCGGAAGACGTGACGGCAAAGATTTTTCCATGGGACATGAGGACATTCTGGCAAAATATGGTGCCAATATTAAGATGGTAGAACGTATTCCGGATGTACTTTCCGGTGCCATGGGCAACCAGATGTATGTAGCCGTATTCAATTCTCAGAAAGAAATGGATGCTTTTTACACAGATATTTTAAAATGCAATGAATAATTGCAGATCAATTTTATACAAGGAGAACATTTATGAAAGAGATATCAAAATTAATCGAATACCGCCCGGGTGTAAGGGTAATTGACGCAACGCTCCGCGATGGAGGTCTGGTAAATGACTTTTATTTCACCGATGAATTTGTAAAAGATCTGTATCAGGCCAACATTAAGGCTGGTGTAGACTACATGGAATTCGGTTATAAAGCTTCCAGAGAAATGTTCGATGAGAGCAAATTCGGAAAATGGAAATTCTGTAAAGACGAAGATATCCGTGCCATCGTCGGCGACAATGATACCGATCTGAAAATATCGATTATGGCAGATGTGGGAAGATGCGATTACAAAACAGATATCCTGAACAAAAGCGAAAGCCCGATTGATCTGATTCGTGTAGCTACGTATCTGAATACGATTCCTTCCGCTATTGATATGATTGAAAATGCTGCTTCCAAAGGATATGAGGTAAGCTGCAATATTATGGCTATCACAAACACGCAGGAAAAAGACCTTGCCATTGCTCTGGATCTTCTGGGACAGACTCCTGTAGACGTTCTTTATATCGTAGACAGCTATGGTGCTCTGTATCCTGAACAGCTGGCTCGTCTTACCGATATTTACATGAATGCTGCTGCAAAATATGGAAAGAAAATCGGTATCCACGCTCATAACAATCAGCAGCTTGCCTTTGCAAATACGATCGAAGCTGTTGGAGACGGTGTTGACTGGCTGGATGCCACTTATGACGGAATGGGACGCGGTGCAGGCAACTGCGCAATGGAACTGTTGCTGGGACTGCTGCGTAACCCTAAATATCAGATTTATCCGGTTATCAAATTCGTAGAAAAACATATGACCAAACTCCGTCAGGAAGGTGTTGTCTGGGGATACGATATGCAGTATCTACTGACCGGACTGTTTAATCAGCATCCGAGAACAGCCATTCAGTTTACCAAAGAAAAAAGAACCGATTACAGCGAATTCTATAAAGAGATTCTTGGATTAGACTGATAGAATGTTTTGATTCGTGAGAAAACGTGCGAAAAAAGTAGACCATTTTAGAAGCAGGCTGTTCCCCTTCAGCCGCTCCAATGCTTCTAAAATGGTCTACTGTTTTTTTGCACAGTTCCACGATGTCAGAACGTATATCATTGTACAATCTTTTCTTTCTGCAGCCTTTTGAATATGTTTTTCAATTCCCATACTGCTGCTATTGCCAGTATGATTTCTGCTGCCGGCTGTGCATATGCCAATCCATACATCGGGAAGAAGCAATTCAGGATGAATAAAGCAGGAATCTCCAGCACAGTTTTTCTGAGAATGGCAAACAACAATGATTTCTTTCCCATTCCACAAGCCTGAAACACACCAACAGCAAGAAAATCCATACATAAAAATGGCAATGCCAGGCACATCCCTCTAAGAAAACGGGTACCATATTGATTTTCTGAGCAATTCCCATGGCAGCCCCGGCTATGGGCATATTCTCAAATAATTCTGTCTTCTCAGTATCTTCCATACCACATCCGCTTTCTACGCGAGATATTTCTCAGCAATACGCTCCAGCGCCGTACTGTCTTTTTCATTCCATTCTTTAAAATCCATACCGCTTTTTGCCACCGTACTTCCCAGTTCTGTCAAAAACTGTGGAATCTGCGTCTCAAGCATGGCTCCCAGTTCACGTCCCATGGTTTCTTTCCCCTGTCGTTCCTCTCCGTTTACATACAGGATAAATGCCGGCTGTGCTTTTCCATCAACGGATTTCACACCGCCCCGAAAGCCCAATGCACCGGTCTGATGAGTTCCACAGGAAGAAGGACATCCGGAAATATGAATCTGCGGAAGTGCTCCATCCGGCAGATTTGCCTCTCGTACTGCCTTTACACATGCCGCAAGAAGTGCCTGAGAATCCCTTACTCCCACCTGACAGATGCTTGCTCCGATACAGCTTACGGAAGTTTCAAACAGAGACGTTGCTGTGTCATTCGTCACATCCATCACTTTCTGCGCTTCTTCTCCTGTCAGATTGATAATATATGCCGTCTCATCCGGTGCAAGACGCATCTCTACCTGCTCCATATTTTGAATCACATCGCTCAGTGCACAGAGATTTTCCGGCAATGGCTGGCCTCCGATCGGATGCCAGATCACAGTATAAAGTCCTTCCTGTTTCTGCTCAAGAACACGGAAACCGGAGATCTGAGTTCCATCTGCTTTTTTCGTCACAACCGGAATCTGTGGGGCAATCGTAAGATCTTCACCGGAAGCATATACTTCTTCCAACTTTTCCAAATATGCTTCTTTATACTTTTCCGGGCTTCCCAGAATTTCCTGCATATAACGGGTACGTGCTTTTCCTCTGTTTGTGTAATTACCATATGTGCGGAATGTCAGCCACATGGCTTTGATGTAATACAAAATGTTCTCCGGTTCAACTGCTTCAGCAACCTTTACCCCAAAACGTGGGTTATTTCCCAGTCCTCCGGCACTGTAAACATCAAACTTTCCATCCTCTCTGGCTACAAATCCAAGATCACGGTACGTAGCATGGGTCAGATTCTTGGGAGAATTCGAAAAACACACTTTTAACTTTCGCGGCATTTTTTCTGCTTTGATAAAATTCATCAGGTACTCACCGGCACACTCAGCCCACGGGCGCACATCGAAATACTCTTCTTTCTCCACACCGGACAAGGGTGAGCACATAACATTTCTCGGAAAGTCTCCGCCGCCTCCCATCGTCACGATGCCGGCATCCAGCGCACTCTCCATGATTCCACATACCGCATCCGTATGAAGATCATGAAACTGAATGGTCTGGCAGGTGGTAAAGTGTACTTTCTTCACCTGATACTTACGGATCTCATCCGCAACAAATTTCAATTTTTCTTTTGTTACGCGTCCTGCTGTCATGCGAAGACGCAGCATACTCGCCTTTCCACCCTTTTGCGCATAACTTCCATAAAATCCGGAGAAGCCTTTATAATCACCTTTACTCATCTCACCTGCGTAGAAAGCCTCTGTTTTTTCTCTGAACTCCTGAATATCCGCTTTCCAGGACTGTGCATCCACTGTATTCATAGTTATTCCTCCTGTTATATTTGCTAAATTTTGAAACTGTTCTCCATATGATATCACTCTGCTCATTATATCATATGGATCTCTGCTTTATCAATGGTCCCCATATCATATTCTTCCTGACAACGCATACCATTTATTCTTTCTGAAACAGATTGTCCCTGGTAATATTATTCAGCCACTTTCCACTGCGATAATGTCTGATTACCCATGGCCACTTGACAAACTCATCCGTACACAGAAGGAAATAAACTACCATGACCGGAAGTTTCAGCACAAATGCCGCTATGAATCCCAGAGGCACTGCGTAACACCACATATCGATCGTATCACACACAAAGCCAAACCAGCTGTCACCTCCAGCCCGGAAAACACCGCATATTAACGTCGTATTAACTGCAGCCCCCATTACATAATATGTATTGATCAAAAGCATATATTTCATATAATGCATGGCCTGCTCCGTCAATGATGCATACTTCAGAGCAAACGGCATGACCGCCAACACGATCAGCCCTCCGATCGCACCGGTAACAACTGTCAACTTTATCAATTTTTTGGCGCCTTCCCGTGCCTCTTCCATTTTATTCTCACCGATAATATTTCCCAGCAGGATTCCTCCCGCACTGGCCATACCAAAGCATAATACCGTTCCGAAATTACGCACAACGGTTACAAAGGAATTGGCCGCAACCACATCCGAACCCAAATGCCCCATGATAACGGAGTACATGGAAAACGCCACGCTCCAACTGATATCATTGCCAAGCGCCGGCAGGGAAAGCTTTACAAAATCAGAGAATAACAGCTTGTTGCGTACAAATAAATATCGAAAATCCAACTTGATGTCTTTACTCAAAAATGATACTACAAAGCATGCCGCCAGTTCGATCAGACGTGACAAGGATGTGGCAATCGCAACTCCCATAGCGCCAAGCTTCGGTGCCCCAAACAGCCCAAAGATAAAAACCGCATTCAGAACAATATTCAGAGAAAAGGCCAGTACATTCATGGCTGTACTGATTGCCACTCTTCCGATACTACGCAGTACTGCCAGATATACTTCTGTGATTCCCCAGCACAGATAACTGATACTCATAAATCTCAGGTAAGAAGCTCCAATCGAGATCAAATCTCCATCATTCGTAAAAAGCTTCATCATCATTTCCGGGAAAAATAAAGCGGCACCTGCAAAAACTGCCGCAATCACCATAGAAAATCGCAGAGCAATTCCTTCTACCACCTGGATTGCCTTCATATCTCCCTTTCCATAATACTGGGCACACAACATAGTCGCACCTGTTCCCAGACCGTAAAATACCATAAATAATACACTGGCATACTGTGATGCCAGTGATACTGCAGATATAGATGATTGTCCCACATAATTCAGCATGATCACATCTGCTGAATTTACTGCGGCACTCAGGAGATTCTGGATAACAATAGGCAGAACCAGTTTGAAAATCTGCCTGTAAAATGAGTCTTTTCCTATTATGTCTTGTTCTTTCATTTTTAATTCCTTTTATCCTTCTTTAATATATTGCATTTTATTTCTGTACTCTCTCGGAGACATTCCGTGTACTTTTCTGAATACTCTGGTAAAATAATTCACATCCAGGAATCCACAATTTGCTGCAATCTCCTGAATCGGAAGCCGCGTAGTATTGAGCTGAATCCTCGCCTGGCGAAGACGTACTTCCTGTATATACTCTTTCAGATTCATATTTACTTCTTTTTTAAATAAGGCAGACAGATGGGTACTGCTCACATAATACTGATCCGCAAGACTGGTCAATGACAGTTGCTCCATATAATGAAAATCCACATAATCCAGGCATTTGCTGATTAATTTGGAATATCCGGTACGGGAATAATTATTCACCAGAAGGCAATATTTCCGGATCATCTCTCCCCGAATGCCTTTCAGCTGATTATCTGTAGTAAAACTTTCAATCTGAATGGCTATCTTTCTGGAAAGTTCATCAATATACACCGGATGTACATTGGCTTCCTCAACCGCTTTCCTGAGCAATGTATTCAGTACAAATAACAGATTTTTTGTATCGCGGATTGAATCTCCATGCCTCGGCAATATCCTGTATTTTGTAAATTCATTCATCCGCAGGGTTGCTTCTACATAGTTCCCTTTTTTCACAGCCTGCAGCATCCTGTTTTCTGCATCATATCTCTTTTCTATCGTTTCCGTACTGAAATCCGGCTCCGGCTGAACCGCAAACATATTGAATCGAATCGAAAACATGGAAGAATTGGGCACATGATTTTGTTCCAGACGAAACTCTCTCGCACCAAAAATATTCCTGCAGAAACTAATCACAATACTATTCCACTGTTCTAAGGACTGAAGGTACGGAATTCTGGAATAAAGTACCTGAAAATCTCTGCTATACTTTTTATCCACATGGTTTTCTTCCATAATCGCAGAAAACTCATCCCGTGTGATTGGCTGAAACAATAAAGGACCCATAACACAATGTGTATATCCATATTCTTTCTGTATGTGTTCCGGAAAACAGAAAATTGTGTGATACATATAATAACAGCTTTTGACAATATACACTGTGTCCGGAAGACATTCTTTTACAATATCATCCATCACAATCTGATAATCAAAATCACCATAAATCTTTCCGCTGATGCCAAAATCAATACAAACCGCATCCTCATAAGGAGGTTTCAGATACAAGGTCTGGATTCCCATGGCATCCATCATTTCTTTCATCATACATAAAATATCTGTTTGCATATTACTACCTATCATTTCTAAAACTGGATTAATTTATTTAATTTTAGCATTTCACAATAATAAAATCAAGATAATTCTGACAAATTGTCGTTTTATCTCATTAATTTGTCCAGTTTTCGCCTAAACTAATACTTCTTTCGTATTTTTTTGTATGGCATAATGATGTTGGAATCAAATAGTATAAGAATGGAGGTCACTATGAAGAAAAAAGCTACAGAACGTATCAAATATTATCAAAATCCCGGCGGACCGGTAATCGGTGACTGTGGGAAAGGAGTTATTGAAAAGGACGGTCTTTATTTTAAGGATATCGACGGCAGCGGAGAACTGAAGCCTTTTGATGACTGGCGTCTGCCTCCTTCTGAACGTGCCAAAGCTCTGGCTGAAGTTCTGTCACTGGAAGAAAAACTCGGACAACTTTTTGTCAGCAGCTGGAAAATGGGAATTGAACAGGAAGATAAAGAGTTTGTGGACGAAACCGGTCTTCTGGATGAGAAACCGGTGGAAGAAGGATCTATTTTTTCCTTTGCAGCTACAGAAGGAACAACCGTCACCATCAAAGACTGGTGGGTACGCCATTTTATTCTGCGTTCCAATCCAAAGCCGGATGAACTGGCAGACTGGATCAACCAGATGAATGCGGTTGCGGAAGAATGTGAACACTTCGTTCCCGTAGATGTGCTCTCCAATTCCAGAAATGAAAATGGTGAAGTGGTCTTCGGCATGAATGATGCTTCCGGTGTATTTGCCGCATGGCCCGGCACTCTTGGTATTGCCGCTGCAATAAAAGGGGATTCTATTGATCTGATCGATGATTTTGCAGACTGTATCCGACGTGAATGGGACGCTGTCGGCATGAAAAAAGGCTATATGTATATGGCGGATGTTGTCTCCGATCCCCGTTGGCAGAGAACTTACGGTACCTTCGGAGAAGATCCTGAATTGATCAATGAGATTTTCGCTCATATCGTGCCGATTATTCAGGGCAGCAAAGACGGTGTTACCCCGGATGGTGTGGCTCTGACCGTAAAACATTTTCCGGGCGGCGGTGCACGTGAAAATGGCTTTGATCCTCATTATGCAATGGGACAGTGGAACGTTTATCAAACAGAAGGAAGTCTTCAGAAATACCACATTCCGGCATTCCAGACAGCCGTTGATAAGCATGCCTCTTCCATCATGCCCTACTATGCAAAACCGGCTGCCCAAAAAAGTGAGCCACAGACAGATAAAAACGGTGCCCCGATGGAAATGAAACCTTTCGGCTTTGCATACAATAAGCCATTCATTCACGAGCTTCTCAGAAATCAAATGGGATTTCAGGGATATATCAACAGTGACTCCGGAATTATCCACAATATGGGCTGGGGTGTAGAAATGCTGGATAAAGCGGAACGTGTTGCGTTTGCAGTTAACACCGGTGTTGATATCATCAGTGGCTCTTACGATGTGAAATTCGCAAAAGAAGCTTACGAACGGGCATCCAACGACTATTACGATACCCATCCACTGCCGGATGGTTTCACAAAAGAACAGCTTGTTCTGACTGATGAAGCTTTGAATCGCGCGGTAATCCGCACTTTGACAGAGCGCTTTGCCCTTGGCATGTTTGAAAATCCATACCGTGATCCGGCAAAAGCGTTTGAGATCGTCTCTAATCCGACCGACTGGGCAAATGCCATGGATGTACACCGCAAATCGGTCGTACTTTTGAAAAATGACGGAACTCTTCCGCTGACAGATGATAAATTATCCGGAAAAACTCTGTATGTTGAATGTTTCAATAAAAAAGCGGAACAGGCGGACGCTTCCACTTCCTCCCTCCGCAGACAATTGGGTAAGAGCCTGAAGCTTACTGAGGATCCATCCCAAGCGGATTATACAATTCTCCTTCTCTCCCCAAGCTCAGGAGAATACTTTAATGCCACTCCCGGATACCTGGAACTGGATATCTGCGATGGAAAAGTAGTACCGAATGTGGATGAACAGGGACGCCCTGTGTCTGAAACACATACTGAAACCACTCTGGCCAATGCCGGCAAAATTGCAGAAATCAGCAAAGCAGTACGTGCAAACGGAGGTAAAGTAATCACCAATGTCAACTTTACTCTTGCATGGGAACTGGGAAATGTAGAACCGCACAGTGACGCGCTGCTGGCCGGCTTTGATACCTATACCGATGCTACTTTGGAAGTGATCTTCGGAAAAGTATCTCCTACCGGAAAGCTGCCACTGACACTTCCAAGAGGAGATGAAGTTCTGGCTGTAAACGCGGATGGTGTATGTATTTCACCAAATGATGTGCCGGGATATGATAAAGACCAGTATATGCCGGATTCCCTGAAAGATGAGAACGGAAAAGCATATGCATATCGGGATACAGCAGGCAATTACTACGAGCTGAACTTTGGACTGAGCTTCTAGACTGTTTTGATCTCGTATTTCTGAAAATATGTCACTACGCTTAAAAATGTGCAAATCTAACCTAACAGATTTGCACATTTTAAATTCAGGTGTCTTAAGTATTGAAAAATGACAGAAGCCCATTGTCACTCCATTTTTTTATAAATGATTTCATTAAGTTGAATATATGAATTCCAATAATCTTTTTTTATATTTATTCCAGTGTACATGAATAACTGTTTTATGTAGTCCATAATCTGTTTTCCAGTAAGACCCGTTAATGCCTTTATCTTTGCCTCATCCACAGAGATAATCTGGTGAGCTGCCATGTTCCTAATTTTCTCTTCTACATAACGAAGCTTTTCAACTGTTATATTTAATTTCTGATTGTCAGAATAATGCAAGATAATCGTTTTTAAATGTACTGACTTAACCATTCCATAGTTAAAATTAGCCCACTCAGCATGTAATGATTTTAATATATCTGTACCCTGTAATTTATTCTGCTTCCAACTCCACGATCCATCCTGCTTCTGATAACAATATTTATGTACATCTATATTGAATTGTTTCTTCAATACCAGCTCAAACATATCTGCAATAAGAGGAGATATTGCTCGGATAAAATCTGCATATTCTTTTCTTTGCAATTTAATACTTAAGTTTAATGCATATTCAAAATATTTTCGTTCATTCCCTGATTTCACAGGAAAGCAGTCAACATGTGTCACACGAACTAATCTATCTGCCTCTCTGTAGTCAAACAGCATCCGGTAATACCCAAGACGTATTAAATCTTCATATTTTTCTCTGCAAACTTGTGGAAGCGTTTCAGTTACTGCTAATGCAGCTGCATAGTCATATACTTCCAAATGCTTTTTTATAATTCCTTCTTTATGTACTATACTTAAAGAGGGACAAATTACCTCCTTGCATCGATTCTCAAAGTCGTCTCGATTATCTTCGTTTAATTCCCACAGTATTTTAACATCATATCCCTTATGGATATGCTCATTCATTTTTCTTTCTGGTGTAGATACTTGAATAGTTTTACAAGGATATTCTCCAATGGTCTGCAGAACTAAAAGGCCACTTTTCATCGCCGGAGTACCAGATGATATATTCAAAAGTAACACATCTGACGAATCCATATCTTCAATTATACTCGTAATAATTGTCCGAAAATCATTATAAAAATAGTCAAACTCATGCACATTTGTAAGGTCAGGTCTTTTGATTATAATATATTCACATTCTCTGCCCTGAAGCTCAGCAAGTCGTTTCAGACAATAGAGATAACGATCATCCTTCTCTTGATTATCAAGAATCTCTTTTGACATATATAAATAAACCTTTGTTGGCCTATATGCCCTACAAATATGCAATAATGCTCCATCTCTGCAATTATTTAATGACATTGGATCCGTGCCCCCTACCGGTGAAAATAAAATCATATTATTCATAATCAACTTCCCCTTTTATTATTTTATGATATGGGTGTCAAAACACCCGTTTTATAGTAACTCATTAACTAACGTTCCTTGAAAATTTCATATAAGACAACAAATATTTCATATTAGTAGTG